>NZ_CVTN01000079.1:159301-206794 GCF_900004915.1 Pseudomonas sp. 31 R 17 | reverse complement strand
CCGCCGCAATGGGCCATCCATGGCCCAGTGCGGCTAACCCGGCGTCCTGCCGGGTTACCCACGAATTCAAGCCTGCGTTCGGCCAGCGTGGTTTAACGGGGCGCCTAGGATCAAAAGCAGATCAAGATCAAGAACGACTCGCTTCGCATCGTGGTTACAGTTGAGCGCTACAGAGTTGTGTCGATACCTATGGCCATCGGGGGCTTGCCCCCTCCCACAGTTTTTACCCAGGCAGTCTTGAATCAGGCGTTACCGGCGAGCTTGAGGCGTGCAGCCTGGGTGAAGTCGAGCATGCGCTTGAGCGGCCGCACCGCCTGCGGGATCACCGAAGGCTCGACGAATATCTCGTTACTGCCCTCGCGCAGGCACTGCAACGTACGTTCCAGCGTATTCATCGCCATCCACGGACAGTGCGCGCAGCTGCGGCACGCGGCGCCGTTGCCGGCGGTAGGCGCTTCGATGAAGACTTTGTCCGGGCACAGCTGCTGCATCTTGTAGAAGATGCCGCGGTCGGTGGCGACAATGAACGTCTTGTTCGGCAGGCGCTGGGCTGCCGCAATCAACTGGCTGGTGGAACCGACGGCGTCCGCCAGCTCGATCACCGAGGTCGGCGATTCCGGGTGCACCAGGATCGCCGCGTCCGGATAAAGCGCTTTCATGTCTTCGAGCTGCTTGGACTTGAACTCTTCGTGGACGATGCAGGCACCGTCCCACAGCAGCATGTCGGCGCCGGTCTGGCGCTGGATGTAGGTGCCCAGGTGCTTGTCCGGGCCCCAGATAATCGTCTCGCCGTTGTCCATCAGGCTTTCGACGATCTCCAGCGCGCAACTGGACGTCACCACCCAATCGGCGCGGGCTTTGACCGCCGCCGAGGTATTGGCGTAGACCACCACCGTGCGCTCGGGGTGCTGGTCACAGAACGCGGAGAATTCGTCCACCGGGCAACCCAGGTCCAGGGAGCAGGTCGCTTCCAGGGTCGGCATCAGGATACGTTTTTCCGGGGTCAGAATCTTTGCGGTTTCGCCCATGAACCGTACCCCCGCCACCAGCACGGTTTTGGCTGGGTGCGCGGCGCCGAAGCGCGCCATTTCCAGGGAGTCGGAAACACAACCGCCGGTCTCTTCGGCCAGCGCCTGAATCACCGGGTCGCAATAAAAGTGGGCAACCAGCACCGCGTCCTGAGCCTTGAGCTCGGCGGCGATGGCGGCACGCAGGCTCGCTTCCTCATCGGCACTGAGGGCCTTGGGCTGCTTGGCGTCGAGATGGGCTTGAACCAGTAGGCGTTCGGAAATGTGCGTCATGTTCGCAAGACCTGCAGGCGCAGTAGCGCGAAAGTCGAGTGTACCACCGGCTCTGGAGCCCTTCGGGCGCCGCCGGACGAAGTGTGTGTTCATCAAGCACGGGTAAAGCTGAAGCTGCGCAAGGCTACAGAATATCGAATGGATTCAAAAGCCTAATCTGGCAGTACGCGGGCATTTTGCGGGGGGAGTACGGCGGGTTCAAAGCCCCGCGAATACCGCTGATCCAACGGTACTCACAGGGCGGCACACCTGAAGCGTCAGGCAAACAGCTTCTGCACGTTGCTCATCGCATCATCGGCAAACCCTTGCAGGAACGCCTCGAACGCCGGCACGTCCTCCGGGCCGCCGGTATAGGGCTGGCCAATGATGGTCCAGGTCGCCAGGCTTTGATTCGCACCTTGCGGCTCCACTTGCATGACGGCCCACAGGTTGCCGATATTCAGCGAGGTGTAGATCAGCGACCAGGTCATGGTCATGCCTTCGTTGTCATGGCTGTTGAGTTGCTCGATCACCACATTGCCGTCCTTGAACAGCTTCTTGCGTACCGAGCGCACGCCCTCGCCGGTCATTTCGATGTGGGACAACGCCGGGATGAATTTGGCGAAACCGGAAAAGTCTCCGACGATATTCCACACGCTGCGCGCGTCGCCATTGACCGTGACGCTGGCGACCACAGGGTTGCCCACGGGGTTGCGTACCAGGGTATCGGGTTCAAAATGTTGCATGGGACAGCTCCTTTTTTTGCTTAGATGAAATCGATTTGCTTGAGGTAGTCGCAGCCTTTTTGCAGCAGCGCACTGTTTTTGGCCGGGTAGTCTTCACCCATGCTACGGATGCCTGAGAGCGCATTGTGGTACTCGATCATCGAGATATCGCCGATGTCCTCTTCAAAGCCATTGAGGTAAAAGCCGACGACACCGAATAACGCATTGTCACTGTCGATCGCCGACAGGCGCTGCTGCCATTGTGTCACCGGGACCATCTGGAAATCGTGACCAGCGGCGCGAAACGCCTCCAGGTAATGCGCCCAGCTCAAGGGCAACGGGTTGTGCAGGTTGAAGACCGCCTTGGAGCGGTTATGCCGGCTGGCGTGAAACGCGATGAAGCGAGCCAGGAAGTCCACCGGCATCAGGTCGAAGTTCAGCGCCAGCTCAGGCACTTCCTTAAGCTGCAATGACCCCTTGAGCATCAGCATCAAGCGGTTCTGATGGGGCTGGCACACCCCGGTCCGCGTATTGAAGGCAATGTTTCCCGGACGATAGAGGTTCACCCACACCCCCGACTCACTGGCGTTCCACAAGATGCGCTCGGCCACCCACTTGGACAGGTTGTAGCCATTGCGAATGTAGATCGGCGGTGTGAACGCCGGTGGTTCTTCCAGCACGCGCCCCTGTGCATCCACCGTGCTGGACGCGGACAAGGTGGAGATGAAATTGAACACCTTCTTGCTGCGCCCCTCACACAGTTGCAGGCATTCCAGCACGGGCGTGACGTTGTCCTTGACCAGCGATTCATAGTCGAGCACGTGGTTGACGTTGGCCGCGTTATAGATCAACACGCCGTATTCACGGTCCAGCCACTCGTAGTCCGCTTCCGACAGGCCCAGGCGAGGCTGGCTGATATCGGCCGCCAACACCCGCACCCGGCTCAGGTCAAGGTGCTCGAGGCGGTTCTGAATCAACGCCTGTTCGAAACGCTGCTGAGCGCTCATCCCCCCCGACTCGCGCACCAGGCAGGCCACTTCGGTGCTGCCCAGTTCCAGCAGTGCTTCAACGATGTGCACACCCAGAAACCCGTTGGAGCCGGTGACGATGACTTTATGCAGGTTGCCCAGGCGGCTGATCGGCAATACGTCCAGCTCAGGCCGCAGCGTCGCGTCACGCAATGCCTGCGGGCTGACGGTGGCGGTGGCTTCGACGTCCTGGTCGATCAGGTTCGCGAGATTGATCAGCGTCGGCTGTTCGATAAAGCGGTTGATCGAAACCCCTTTGCCGAACATCTCGCGAATGCCCATGAGCATTTGCGACAGCAGGATCGAGTGGCCGCCGAGATTGAAAAAGCTGTCCTCCACGGAGATGTCGGCGCCGGGCATGTCCAGCAGGGTGGACCACAGCCCGAGCAACTGCTCCTGCGTGGGGTTCTGCGGTGCCTGACGCGGCCCTTGGGGTTTGTAGTTCACGGGCAGATTCTTCAAGGCCTTACGGTCGACTTTGCCGTTGGCCGTGGCCGGCAGGCGTTCCAGCAGGCAGTAAGCGCTGGGGCGCATGTAGTCGGGCAAGTGCTTGAGCGCATAAGCCTGCAACTGTTCGCTGGCGGCGTGGCCGTCACCGCCGTGGGACTGGGAGAAAAACGCGAGGATGCGCCGCTGCTGATCGATCACCACCGCCAGCTGACGGAACAACTGGCTTGATTGCAGCAAGTGTTCGATTTCTTCGGGCTCGACACGAAAACCGCGAATCTTCACCTGGTTATCCAGGCGTCCGATGATCTGGATGCCGTCCTCGGTCCAACGCGCCAGGTCGCCGGTGCGGTACAGGCGCAACCGTTGCCCGTCGGGCAATTCATGCAGGCGGTAACGCTCGGCGGTCATTTGCGCGGCGTCCAGATAACCCAGGCCCACCCCCGGCCCGGCGATATGGATCTCACCACTGCCGTTTTGCCCGACCGGCTGCCCCTGCTCATCGAGCAGGTAAATCGCGGTATTGGCAATCGGCACGCCGAGGTTGCGGTTATTGTCGCCTGCCTGGAACGTGCGGCACGTGGCAAGCACCGTGGTCTCGGTCGGGCCGTAAATGTTATGCAACTGGCAGTGCCCCACCAGTTGCTCGATGACATGGGGCTCGCACACATCGCCCCCCGTCACCAGATGCTGCAGGCCGTACAGCGATTCGAGCGCAAGGATGCTGAGCAAGGCCGGTGGCAGGAAGGCGTGAGTCACCTGCTCCTGCTCAATCAACTCGGCCAGCGCGACGGGATCGCGACGCTGGTCCTCGGTGGGGACGATCAGTTCGGCGCCCTGGATCAGCGTGGGGAAGATGTCCAGTAGCGAGGCATCGAAATTGATCGTGGAAAACTGCAACGCACGGCTGTGACGGTCCAGCTCCACATAGCGCGCATACCACGCGCAAAAGTGGCTCAGGTTGTCGACGCTCAGCAAAACGCCCTTGGGTTGCCCGGTGGTGCCCGAGGTATAGATCGCCACACAGGGCGCCGCCCCCGCCAACGGCACGCGCAGCAGACTCTGATCCGGCGCCAGGGCCACGCGGCTGTAGCCTTTGGCGCCATGGTGGAAGAAATCCAGGTGGCTGATGTCCAGGGTCGCCAGGCCCGCGAGCGGGTTGACGGCGTCGGTCTCCTGGATCAGCAAGCTGGCATTGGCATGCTTGAGGATCGCCCCACGACGCTCGGCAGGATGGTTCGGGTCGAGCGGCAGGTACACGGCGCCGCAGCCGATCACCGCCAGGATCGCTGCGTACAGTGCCGAGCCCTTGGGCAAGGAGATGCCGACCACGGTCAGCCCCCCGCCCTGCGCGTGAAGCAAAGGCTGCAAGCGCTCCTGGATGGCCACGCTGTAAGCATGCAGTTGCGCATAGGACATGCCGTGCCCATCGACTTTCAAGGCACTGCGCTCGGCATTGGCCAGCAGACTGTCGGCCAGGCGCTGGACGAAGGGTTGCCGGGCTTCCTGCAGCAACCCGAGGTTGGCAGTCGCATTGTGGCGATGCTGCCAGGCCAGTCGATCCAGCCGGGTCAGGCTCGACAGACTGTCGAGCGCCTTGACCGGCTCACGCGGCGTCTCGAGGTAGTCGGCACTGCGCGAGTAGCGGCCGATGTGCACGCTGGCCATGTCCACCACGTGTGCGATGGCTTCCTGCATCAGGTCGGCGCCATTGCCGGCCGTGTCGGCATCGACTTCACGACGTCCCAGCGTCATCCAGTCGCCCTCCCCCGCACGCCACAGGCATTCAAGGTGCAAGGGCGCGAACACATCGCCGGCATCGTCGGACCGCATCCGTAAGGACAGACGGTGGCACGCAGGATACTGAGGGAACCGCGTCGTGCTGGCGTCATCGATCAGCAGGTCCGGCACCGGTAACCGGGCGTGCTCATTGGCATTGTCAGTGGGCAGCAGATGGGTGGTATGGCCCATCTGCTGCAACTCTTGCGTAAGGCAGGCGAGCGCATGGCTGCGCCCGCACAGAACGATATCAAGATGTCTCATTGAAGTTCTCCTCTAGCGCAAATAATCGGCGAGCGCTTCCTGCATGCAGGGAGCGTCGAGCATGGCGCTGTGTTTGAAGAATCGGACGATGTTGCCCACCAGCGGGTGCGTCGGCGTGATCGGAAAACTCATGCCTTCGACCTCCTCGCGCAGCGCCGCCTTGACAGCAGGGCTCACCGGCAACTGCTCGATCAAGGCGAAATCGAACCCCTGCTGGATTTCGTTCGTCAGGTACTCAGCGAGAAACACCGGCATGATCGCGGCGAGCGTGCGCTTGTCTTCCTCGCTCGCGGTGCGCCAGTAAATGCGCGTCAACTTGGCCCAGAAACCGGAGTGCCGTCCCTCGTCCGCCAAATGGTCTGCCATCAACCCCTTGACCGATGCCTTCACCGAGTCGTCCCGGGCAAATGCCGCGACATCGTTGGTCAAGGTATTTTCGGCCACCGCGACGCAGATCAACTCCACAGCCGCTTTGAGGTGCTCGGGCGCCATCGCCAGGGCTTTGGGAATCGAACGGCTGAGTTCGATTTCCGCAGGCAAGGTGATGGGTTCGATCCCGGTCAGCTCGATGGTCTGTTGCATGTAATCCATCGCCACCAATGCGTGATAGTCCTCATCAACTACCACGGTCATCGCGTCATACCGGCAGGCAAACGGGAAGCGGATGGCGAAGTTATCTTTCGCGATGCTCCTGGCGGTTTTGTCGACGATTTCCGTCTCGAAAATCACCACATCATTAATGAACTTGTACAGGCTTTGAACAAGCACAAAGTGCTGCAAGTGCGCACATTCGCGGATGAACGTTGCGCCCATTACCAGCGGTTGGCGACTGATCGGGAATATTAACTTTTCATCATCTTCCAAACGACGCCTCGGGCGCGTACGAATCGTCGCACGCTCCTCCCACGCTTCGGAAAATGATTGATATTCTTCAGCTCTCATGAAGCGTTCCCTTTGTTCATGATGATCAGTAGTAGTGCACTTCAAACAACAGGCAGCCGTCTTTGGAGTTGAACGGACCGTGCTCGGTGTGCGCCGCCCTGAAGAAGTAAGCGCCATCACGGTACGTCTTCTCGGGACGTTCATTACTGGCCAACTCTGTTTGATCGCCTTCGATCAAGTACACTTCTTCGTGATACTCATGCGTGTAGATTTCACGGGTGCCGCCGCCCGGATGAAAACGCACCAGACGCGTGCGAATACCGGTTTTATTGATGGGGTCCAACGTGTCCTTGAATACCGTCAACGTGATTCCGCGCTCGGACTTGACCTCGAACCATTGGGCCTGGTCCGCTTCGATGATTTCTATGTTCATGCCACGCACTCACTGACATTTTCGCGCATGGCCACGCGCAAGTTGTCCCAAAGCGCCAGGCGACTTTGCACGGCTGCGATGGCCGATTCGTAGACTTCGTCCTGGCGCTGAGCATCACCGTTGACCAGGCGCGCGAGCAGGCTTTCCGCCGCCGGGCCGTGATCTTCGGAGTCGACTTCAATATGGCGTTGCAAGTAGTAGCGGAAGGTCGGGGCGTCGTCGGCGGTGATATCCCAGTCATCAAGAATGCGCTGGAACATCTCCGGAATAACGCTCTCACGCCCATGCAGGAACGCTGCGGCGACACAGTGCGTGGAAGCGTTTATGGCGGTTTCGATGGTGTCGGTCACAAAGGCCGAGGCTGCCAGGCCTGCGCCGCAGCGGTTCAACGCGGTCTGCAGGTCAACACCTTCACGCATCAGTTTGACGAAGAATTCAATCTTGTCGGTGCTGGCGCCGACTTCACGCATAGCGTGCAGGTAGAGTTCGAAGTGGCTGTAGTGACCGCCCTGCAGGTTCTGGTCAGACTCTTCGCCGAGGATGATTTCGTTGATCAAGTGCGCTGCCGCCGGGTCCAGGGGTGGGAGCCATGGCAGTCGAGTACAGGTCAGGTCCTGTTGCAGACGCTTGGCCAGAGACATGAAATCCCACACGGCAAAGACATGGGTTTCCATAAAGGCGCGCAAGACCGGCAATGAATTGATCTCAGCAAAGATCCGATGATTGCCCAGTTCGGTTTTCTTGGCGTTCAAGTGCGACTTTTTATCTTCCATGTTGCTCTCCTCATCAGGCTTAGTTGGGTCCCGACCGTTCGATATAAACCAGCCTGCCTTTTTTCAGGCATGAGCAGGCTTATCTCGCCATTACCGGCCAGCACACTATGTATTTCAGTTGAATTACAGCATGACACTTCGTCGGACCGAGCGGTCAGCCGCCGAAGCAAGACGAAACTTAGAGGAAGTTCATTACGCTCAGCAAGTGTTTTCTCAATAAATAATACAAAATATTTCCGAACTATAAAACATACAACAACAGAAGCCCGATCAAAGTTATAGACATCAACTTTGTCGGGCGTGAGTTTGCCTACCCACCGGATCTGAGCATTTGCAAACTGTATGTCATTGCTAAGTTAGCAAGTCACTAAACTGTCAACAGGCCATTCGCCTTTTCACCATTCAAGTTCCCTCTTGCTCGTTGAGAAGTACCGCGTATCAATTGCGGACTTTATGCATTTAATTCTTTGCTTGTTGACGCAATGCCAATGCCGCCACACCACACAGGATCAACGCGATACAGGACACGTAGAACGCATCGCTGTAGGCCATCAGGTAGGCCTCGCGACGCACCGTATGCATCAGGCTTTCAATCACTTGCTGTTGGGCGGGCATTAGCTGGTTGAAGATGAATGCTTCACTGTCCGCCATGCTGGCGCGCAGGCGCTCCTGCAATGATGGGGAAAACAGGGTGATCGACTCGCCGACGCGCTCGGAATGAAAGCGCTCGCGCATCGCAACGATCTGCGTCAACCCGGCTGTGCCCACGGCGCCCCCCAAATTGCGCAGCATGGAGAACAAGGCGGAAGCCGAACCGGCTTCATCCTTGGCCAACCCGGACACGGCCAACACCGACAACGCCACCATGATCAATGGCTGCCCGATGCCCCGTACCACGGTGGACGGGATGATCACGTTGGCGGCGCTGTCCACGTCCAGATGCGCACCTAGATAGCACCCCAGGGCCATGATGAAAAAGCCGCTGGCAACCATCAGCTTCGGGTTGAGCCACTTCATCAGGCGCGGCATGAACGGTGCCAGCACCAGTTGCACCATGCCGTAGGCAATCAGGCTGATGCCGATTTCGCGCGCGTTGTAGCCCTGCAACTGGGACAGGTAATTGGGTACCAGAAAGACCAGGCCGAACGTGGCCCCGCCAAAAATGAACATCGCCGCGCTCGCCACGCCGAAGTTGTAGCTTTTGAGCAAGCGCAGGTTGATGAAGGAGCGGCTGCCGTAGAGCTGTGACAGCACGAAATACACCAGGGCAATGCCTGCGACCAAGGACATCCACACGATGAAATCGGAGCCGAACCAGTCCTTGCGCCCGCCCTCTTCGAGCACGATCTGCAAACCGCCAAGGCCGACGATCATGGCCAAAATACCGCCCCAGTCGCCGCGCTTGAGCAGGCTCAACTGCATCGGTTTGGCATCGATGGACCACGCCACCGCCAGCAACAGCAGAATGCCGGGGGCCAGTTGCAGGTAGAAAATCCAGCGCCAGGAATAGGCGTCAGTCAGCCAGCCGCCAATCGACGGCCCGGCGGCCTGGGCCACGCTGTTGGACAGGGCGAACAGCGCCATGCCCATGGCGATCTTGCTCGGTGGCAGTTCGGTGATGATCAGTTGGAACGACAACGGGATCAGCACCGCGCCGGCGGCGCCCTGGATGACCCGGATGATGATCATCACTTCCAGGTTGGGCGCCCAGGAACACGCGATGGAAGCCACCAGGAATACAAACGAGCCCACCAGCATCACCCGGCGCAGGGAAAACACCTGCACCAGCCAGGCGGTCAGCGGGATCATGACGATTTCGGCGACCAGATACGCCGTGGAAATCCACGAGCCCTCCTCAAAGGTCGCGCCCAGCGAGCCTTCGATTTCAGGCAGCGCGGCGCTGGTCACGTGTACGTTCATGCCGGCCATGAAACAGCCGAACAGCCCGCCGATCACCGCCACCCAGGCGCGAAAGGAGACGGTTTTCTCGCCGATCTCAGTCATGCTTGGCGTCCTGCACGGCAGGACGGGTATCTACCGTGGTAATCACCGACATGCCCGGCAGAATCGGGCCACCTTCATCGTGCTGATCGATCACGATCTTCACCGGGAAGCGCTGCACGATCTTGGTGAAGTTGCCGGTGGCGTTGTCCGACGGCAGCAGTGCGAACACCGCTCCCGAGCCCGGCGAAAAACTCACCACATGCCCCGTGAGCTTGCGTCCCGAATAGCTGTCGACACTGATGTCCACCGGTTGCCCGGCGCGCATGTCGCGCAGTTGGGTTTCCTTGTAGTTGGCCACCACATAGGCCTGGTGCAAAGGCACCACCGCCAGCAGCGGCAGGCCCGGCGCGACGTACTGGCGCGTGCGCACCTTGCGCTGCCCCACCACCCCGTCGATCGGCGCGCGGATCAAGGTGTCTTCAAGCGCGTTGGTCGCCAGTTTCAACTGCGCCTCGGCCTGGCCGCGCCGGGCTATTTGCTGCTGGAGCGAGGCATCGGCCAATTGGCGCCGGGTAATGGCGACATTCAGCCGGGTTTCCTGCTGGCGTTGCATCGCCCGGGCAATTTCCACCGCAGCGCTGGCCTGGGTGTAACTGGCGGCTGCGCTTTCCAGGCGCTGGGCGCTGGCGGCATGCTCACGGACCAGGCCTTCATAGCGACGCTGATCCAGACCGGCGCGGCGCAACTCCGCTCCCACACTGCGCGTGTGCGCCTCAGCCTGGGCAATACCGGCCTTTTGTTGCGCGATCAGGCTGTCGGTGACTTGCAGGTTGGCCTGCTGGGCGGCAATCGAGGCTTGCGCTTCGGCCAACTCCGCACGGGCCTGGGCCAACCTCGCCTGGTAGTCACGGTCCTCGATGCGCACCAGCACATCGCCGGCCTTGACGGGCTGGTCATCCTCGACCAACACCTGGGCCACGTAGCCCGATACCCGCGGACTGATGGGAATCCAGTCAGCGCGCACGTAGGCATCATCGGTCTGTTCCAGGTAGCGCCCGATGGTCATCCAATACACGCCGAACGCCACTGCCGCGATCAATAAAACAGCACCACCGAGCAGGATCAGGTTGCGTTTGCGGCGTTGCTTGCGGTCGTGCATGAGTTGCTCGACCACCTGCTCCTGCTCATCCTGCACAGTGTTTTTCTCATCAACAGCAATATTCATGGCTGGGTACCGGAAGAATTGACGGAAGCGTGGGTGAGCGCAGCGGTCGGGGCCTGGCTGGAAGCGGACTGCCAGCCGCCGCCCAGGGCGCGAAACAGACTGATCTGGCGCTGCAGCAACTGGCCATCGGCGTCAGCGCGCGTGGCTTGCAGGCGGATCAGCTCACGCTCGCTGTCGAGCACGTCGAGAAAGTCGATGGAGCCGGCGTTGTAATTGAACTGCGCGAGCCTGTAGGCGTGCTGACTGCTCTCCAGCGCCTGGCTCAGGGCGGCGTGGCGCTGGCGCTCGCCGTCGTACAACGCCAGTGACTGGCGCACGTCCTTGAGGGCGTTGAGCACGCTGGCCTCGAATTGCGCGACCTGCACCTGCTCGAGCGCCCGGGCCTGGTTGACCCGTGCGCGATTGGCACGCCAGTTGGGGAACTGCCAGGTGATCAGCGGGCCGATGCCGAACATCACCGCGCTACTGTCGCCCAATTCATGGGGTTTGCTGGCCGAGGAAGACACTGACGCACCAAAGGTCACCTTCGGATACAGGTCGGCCTGGACGATATCCACTTGTAACGTGGCTGCCTGCAATGCCCGCTCGGCCTGGCGAATATCCGGGCGGCGCGCCAGTAATTGCCAGCCGTCCCCCACCGGCAGCGCGGCGGCGAGTTGCGGCACCACTTCGCAGGTCGCCGCGCCTGAGCCTTGCTCCAGGTCCGCCACGCCAGTCAGCATCGCCAGCTCATACAACGCGGCCTGGCGACGCGCCTCCAGCATCGGCAGCAAGGCCAGGGTTTCGCCCTGCAATGCCTGCATGCGGCTGTATTCAAGATCCGTGACCACGCCTGCCTGACGCTGGCGATCGGTCAGTGCCAGGCTGTGCCCGACCACTTCCAGTGAATGGCGCTGCACCTTGGCGCGTGCGCCCAGGGCACAGGCATTCACGTAAGCGCGAGTGGTTTGCGCAGCGACCGTGATACGCAGCAGGTCCTCGGCGTCCTGGGCCGCCGCCGCCTGCACCTGCGCCCGCTCGATACTGCGCTGGACCTGGCCCCACACATCCACCTGGTAAGCCAACTCGAAGCCCGGGTTGAACGCCCACTGCGATGGCGCGTGGCTGTCGGTGGCCTTGGCCAGAGTCTGATCATCGGCCGTCTTGCCGTAAACGGCGCCCAGCGAGGCCTGCGTGGACGGCCAGCGCTCGGCGTCGGCCTGCATGATCCCGGCCAGCATCGCCTGAACATGGGCCTGCGCCGCCGCCAGGTCACGGTTGTGCGCCAACGCTTGCTGCACCAGCGCATCGAGTCTGGGGTCGTTGTACAACTGCCACCAACGGTCGGGTAACGCCTGGGCCGATACGCCTTGCGGCAGGCGACTCAAGGCATCGATGCGCTGCGGGTGGGGTTGCGCCGGCGTATGGGCGACCCAGGAGGAACACCCCGTCAACCAGACAACCGCCACGCCCAGGAGCGAAAGACGGCAGTGCCGCGCGGAAAAAGAAGGCGAACCCATCGCAGAAATCCAGAGTGCTAAGTAGAGACGCAGATTAAGAGAGCACCGCGTCGCGCATCTCCCGAGTTCCAGACAACCATCGTTTCGATTGGGACAACCTGCGTGCCACCGTTGAATCCTGAGCAACCGCCGGCCGCGCAGACGCAAACATGGCCCTGCGTAGTCGCGGGCCATGTCCAGTGGGAGGGGTGTGAACGCCGGGTGCGGCTCAGACCAGACGGCAGTTGCTCGGTGTATAACCCATGGTGCGTTTGAACATCGCGGTAAAAGCGCTCGGGCTTTGGTAACCATGCTCCAGCGCCACTTCCAGAATGGACACGCCGCAGGCCAGGCGCTGCATGCTCAGCAGCAGCCGCGTGCGCTTGCGCCACTCGCCATAACTCATGCCCAACTCTTTCTGGAACAGCCGAGCCAGGGTGCGCGAACTCATATTGAGTTGCACCGCCCAGCTCTCCAGTTTCGACTCCTGGGAGGGGTTGTCGATAAAGTCGGCACACAGTGATTTGAGGCGCGGTTCGTCCGGGATCGGTACATGGGCCAAGACCCTTTGTGCCCTGTCGAGTTCGGAGAAAATCAGGTCGACAATCTGCACGTGACGCACTACGGCCGACTCACTGTCCGGCACCTCGGACGCAGCGATGATCAACTCGCGCAGCAGTGGCGATACGCGGATGACGTGGCACTCCTCGGTCAAGGCACGGTGGGCGCCGGGGGTGATCAGCAACGTGCGCATGCGCACCTCGCCGGTCATGCGGATCTGATGCTCCTGCCCCGAGGGCACCCACAACGCGTGTCCGGAAGGCACCACCCACGTGGTGCCGACCACCGATACCAGCATCACGCCGTTGATTGCATAGACCAACTGGCCTTCTTCATGTCGATGCGAGGCAACGATGTCACCGTGACCAAAGTTACCGGTGAGCGCCGCCAATGCGGTATGCGCATTCATCTCAGGAAGGCACCGCAGCACTCACCACGCTGAGCAGGCCCAGACGCGATGCGCGGTTGACCGCACTCGTCACCGCCTTGAGGGACGCCAGCAGGATACTGCCATCGCGGGCGGCACCAAACAGCAGCTGGTTGTTCACACGGATCTCCACGTAGGCCAGCGCCTCGGCCTGGGCACCGTCACGGGTGGCATGCTCATGGTAATCGGCGATGTCGAAGTGCACGCCGCGTTGAGCGAAGGCATCCACCAGCGCCGCCAGCGGGCCATTGCCTTCGCCGCTCAAGTCGATGTCCCTCGCACCGCCGGTCAGCGTGCCCTCCAGGTAAGTCACGCTGCCTTCGCTGACCAACTTGGGCTGCAACAACGTGTAAGGGTTGCCCTGATCCAGGTAGTGCCGGGTAAAGCAGGCCAGGATCATCTCGCCGCTGACTTCCTGGCCGGAAGCATCGGCTTCCTGCTGGACCAGGCTGCTGAATTCCATCTGCAACCGGCGCGGCATAACAATGCCATGCTGTTCCAGCAGGTACGCGACGCCGCCTTTGCCCGACTGGCTGTTGACGCGAATCACCGCCTCATAGCTGCGCCCCATGTCGGCCGGATCGATCGGCAGGTACGGCACTTCCCAGCGTCCGTCGGGATTGGCCTGGCGCGCCGCGAAACCTTTTTTGATCGCGTCCTGGTGCGAGCCCGAGAACGCCGTGAACACCAACTCCCCGGCGTAGGGATGGCGCGGGTGCGTGGGCAGTTGGTTGCAGAACTCAACCTCACGCTGCACATGAATGATGTCGGAGAAATCCAGTTGCGGGTCGATGCCGCTGGTGTAGAGGTTCATTGCCAGCGTCAGGATATCCACGTTGCCGGTGCGCTCACCGTTGCCGAACAAGGTGCCCTCGACACGCTCGGCCCCGGCCAGGCAAGCCTGCTCGGCCGTCGCCACTCCGGTGCCGCGATCGTTATGCGGGTGAACACTGATGACCACGCTGTCGCGCCGGCTGAAATGTCGGCAAAACCACTCGATCTGATCGGCGAAGACGTTCGCCGTGGAGACTTCCACGGTGGTCGGCAGATTCAGGATCATTTTGTTCGACGGCGTCGGCCCAAACGCATCCGTCACCGCCTCGCAGACCTCCAGCGCGAAGTCCAGTTCGGTAAAGCAGAAAGTTTCGGGAGAATACTGGAACGTCCATTGCGTATCTGGATTGTTGTCCATGTGACGCTTGATTTCACGCGTTGCCTGGGTGGCGATGTCGATGCAGCCGGCGCGGTCGACGCCGAACACCACTTCGCGAAACACCGGGGCGGTGGCGTTGTACACGTGCACAATCGCTCGCGGTGCGCCCTTCAAGGCCTCAAAGGTGCGCTCGATCAAATGACTGCGCGCCTGCGTCATCACCTGGATAGTCACATCGTCGGGAATCGCGCCACTGTCGATCAGTTCACGCACGTAATCGAAATCGGTCTGGGATGCAGCGGGAAACCCCACCTCGATCTCCTTGAAACCCACCTTCACCAGCAGCTCGAAGAAGCGACGCTTGCGCTCGGCATTCATGGGTTCGATCAGCGCCTGGTTACCATCACGCATATCGACACTGCACCAGGTCGGCGCCGCAGCCTGCACGACACTGGGCCATTGGCGGTCCGGCAGATCGACGGTGGTGAAATGGCGGTATTTGCTGGAAGGGTCCTTGAGCATCATGCGGCTTCTCCTTTTTAGAACTGATCGTCGGTTGCCTGGGCAGCCTCGCTGACCGTGCTCGACATTGGATCCAATACTAAACAAAGAAAGCTTGGCATGAATTGCGTATTTGAGTCGACAAGGTGAAGAAAAATACACAAACAACCAATATCTATAAAAATATTGGTGAATTCTTTCAACTTGTCTATTTTAAGAGCAATAACTTTGAGGGATCGGCACAGGGGCGAGACAAAAGATGGTGTATCGGCTGAGCAGCGAGATGAATCGATCACGGCGCAATGCGTATCGATTGGGTGACGCGGAATGACAGGCAAAAAAAAACCCGGAAATCCTCACTTGCGTGGGCCTTCCGGATTTTCTAAACCGCCAAAAAATGGTGGGTCGTGTGGGATTCGAACCTACGACCAATTGGTTAAAAGCCAACTGCTCTACCAACTGAGCTAACGACCCGCTGTGTGGTGGCGCGTATAATACTGATTTCTAAGGATTATTCAACACCTTATTTGAAATAAATCAGAAAAAACCCATTGAAGCCAAAAATGGCGCGGTTTGAAGGCCTTCCACAGCCGTCTCAGCGACCTGGTTCGTCATTCCACAGGTATTTGTGCAACTGCAACTGCAGGCGTACCGGCAGGTTATCCGCCACTACCCAGTCCGCAAGATCGCGTGCGTTGAGGTCGTGATGACTTGGGGAAAACAGCACCTCCCCCGCTCGATGCTCAAGGCCGAACTGGATAAGCTTGGAAGTCGCCCAGTCATAATCGTCGCGAGAGCAAATGACGAACTTGACCTGATCGTTGGCCGTCAGCAAGTCCATGTTCTCGTAGCGATTGCGATGGGCTTCCTTGGAGTCAGGGGTTTTTAGATCGACGACCCGACTGACACGCGGATCTACCGCAGAGATGTCCAAGGCGCCGCTGGTTTCCAGGGAGACCTCGTAACCGGCATCACACAACTGCTTGAGCAAGGGGATGGCATTGGGTTGCGCCAACGGCTCGCCGCCCGTTACACAGACGTAGCGCGGCCGGTAACCGGCAACCTGCTCCAGGATGTCATCCAGGGTGCGAACGGTGCCGCCGCTGAAGGCATAGGCGCTGTCACAGTATTGGCAACGCAAGGGGCAGCCGGTGAGCCGTACGAATACGGTGGGCAGGCCGGCAGTGCGCGTTTCACCCTGCAACGAGTAAAAAACTTCGGTAATACGTAATGTGTCTTGCATAGTCGCCACGGGCGTAACAGCTAAACAGGCTGTCCGCCTCCGTCAGGCACTTCAAGGGATTGCGCCAACGCGTCAACCCCAGGAAGCGTGTTTCATAAAAGGGCGTGGATTCTAACGAAAAAACCCGCGCCAGGCGCGGGTTTCTTCTAAACGGGCTGCATTGCCTACAAGCGTTGCAGGTCCCGCTGGGCCAACTGCGCGGCGGAGGTGCCCGGATACTGGGCAACCACCTGCTGCAGAATGCCTTTGACCTTGTCGGTATGACCCAGGCGGCGTTCTACGTCAGCCAGCTTGTACAGCGAGTCAGGCACCTTGGCATGCTTGGGGTACAGCTGGCTGACCTTGGCAAACGCCTGGCCCGCCCCCTGCAAATCACCTTTCGCCAGGTTGACCTCACCCAACCAGTACTGGGCATTGCCCGCGTACTGGCTGTTCGGGTACTTGCGCAGGAACGCGGTAAAGGCCTGGCTGGCCTTATCGAAGTCCTTGGCCTTGATCAGGTCGAAGGCTGCATCGTAATACAGTTTTTCCTTCGCCGGATCGCCCGGTTCGCTGCTCGCGGCAGGGGCAGCTGCTGCGGCCCCCGCTGCTGCGCCACCGGCAGCGGCACCACCGGCAGCGGCACTGGGCGCGCCACCGGTAGAAGAATTATCAGGAGTAGCGGCAGGTGCAACACCGGCTCCAATACGTCGATCAAGATCTTGGTAACGCTCCAGGCCTTCTTGCTTGAGTTGGTTCACTTGATTCTGCAGAACTTCAATGGCGCCTTGTTGCTGGGCCAATTGATCCTGCATGCGTTGCAGCTGGTTGAACAGCTCGCCCTGTGCCGAGGGCGCGGCCGTAGCCGCGCCCCCAGCATAGGCGCCGTTCGTGCCATAACCTGCTGGCGGATAACTGCTGCCGCTATTGTTATAGCCAGAGTTGCTATCCGTTACAGGAACCGCAGCCCACACCGCAAGCGGTGCGAGGCTGAGAGCCAATACAGTCAGAGCACGACGGCACGTTCGCATGACGAATTACTTACGCAGTTCGACGCGACGGTTCTGAGCCCACGACTGCTCGTCGTTGCCAGTTGCAACTGGACGCTCTTTACCGTAGGAAACCAGTTCCAGTTGGCCTGGAGCAACACCTTGCAGTACCAGGTAGCGCTGAACGGCTTTCGCACGACGCTCGCCCAGAGCCATGTTGTACTCACGAGTACCACGGGCGTCAGTGTTACCTTCCAGAACAACGCGAGCGCCGTTAGCTTTCAGGTCCTTGGCGTGAACGTCCAGAGCGCGCATGGCTTCTGGCTTCAGGTCCGAACTGTCGTATTCGAAGTAGAAAGTGGTGATCGCGCGCAGAGCAGCTTCTTCGCTCAGGGAGCCGTCGACTGCACCAGTGTTAGCGCCGTAACCAGCGTTTGGATCAACAGCTGCGCCTTCACCGGCATTGTCGCCGCCTTTAGAGGAGCAACCAACGGCTACGGACAGAGCCAGAGCCAGAGCAGCAAACTTACCAAACTTCAGCATTTCCATCGTGAAACTCCTAATGAACCCCAGTGTGTTAAGTACTTCTTTTTGTAGCGCCGCGTCAGTTCAGGTAAGGGGACCAGGATGGTTCTCTGACTTCGCCTTGTGCGGTAGGAAGCGGGAGCCTTACGCGTCCGTTGATGGACACGAGCATCAAGACTCCCCGGCCCTGCTGGCGGGTGGCGTAGATTACCATGGTGCCGTTGGGCGCAACAGTGGCTGACTCATCAAGGTTGGTATCTGTAAGGATTTTCACGGTTCCGCGCTGCAAATCCTGGGCCGCAACCCGGAAATTAGTGAAACCATCCTGACGGTGAATCATTACCAACGTCTTTTCATCGGCCGAAAGCTTGGGATTGGCGTTGTAGTTACCGATAAAGGTCACACGTTCCGCGCCGCCACCGTTCACATTTGCCTTGTAGACCTGAGGCTTGCCGCCACGGTCAGAGGTGAAGTAGATGGTCGAACCATCTTTACCCCAGAACGGTTCGGTGTTGATACCCGGGCCGCTGGTCACACGCGAGAGCTGACGCGAGGCCATGTTCATCACGTAGATATCCGGGTTGCCGTCCTTGGACAGCACGAATGCCAGGCGCGAACCATCCGGCGACCAGGCCGGTGCACCGTTGAGGCCTTCGAAGTTGGTGATCTGCTCGCGACGGCCGGTATCAATGTGCTGGACGAAGATACGTGGACGCTTCTGTTCGAACGATACGTAGGCAATACGCTTGCCGTCCGGCGCGAAGCGCGGCGACAGGATGGGCTCACGGGACTGCAGCAAGGTCACCGCACGCGCACCGTCGTAGTCCGAACGCTGCAGGGTGTAGCGGGTGTTGTCGACAGAGAAACGCTCAGCGGTCACATACAACAGGCGCGTGGAGAACGCCCCCTTGATACCGGTGAGTTTTTCAAACGACTGGTCCGAAATGTAGTGGGCCATGTCACGCAGTTGTTCAGCGGTGCCGGAGACATTGCCGGTCAGGACCTGCTGCTCGGTGGCCACGTTGAACAAGGTGTAGGTGATTTGCAGGCGACCGCCGGCCGGCGTGATGTTGCCGACCATCAGGTACTGCGCGCCCACAGCTTTCCAGTCACGGAACACGACTTCACTGGCCTGGTTGGGCTGGCTGATCATGTTGCCTTTTGGAATCGGTGCGTAGTAGCCGGAGTTGCGCAGGTCGTCGCTGACGATCTGGGCCATGTCATCCGGCAGAACGCTGCCGCCCTGCCAGCCGAACGGTACTACCGCGATCGGGGTGGCCCGATCGCTGCCGCTGGTAACCAGGATGTTCTTTTCATCCGCCGCCGCTATCCCTGCCATACAGCAAATAACGACAAGCATTCCTCGAAGAAGGTTTCTCACAAGGCTAGATCCTCAGGTGTGAATGTCATCTTGAATGAACGATAGGGAGCGAAGTCGCTTGGTTTCATTCCCTGCATCTCGGTCAACCGGCCAATATTCTTGACTGCGGCAACCGCCGAACTGTCGAACGAACCGTCACCACTGGACTTGGCCACGCTGACCGAAGTCACCGTACCGTCCGGCAACATGCCGATCTGCAGCACTACTGTCATGCCTTTACGTGCCGAAGGTGGACGTGTCCAGCCTTCCGCTGCCCGCGCCCGGATCAGGTCGTCAAAACTGCCCGCGACTTCATCGCCACGTTCATCGGCCAAGGCTTGCTGACGCTGCGGCGTGTCGGAAAGCAAATCTGCCAGGGCCTGGGCCTTTTTCTCTTCGGCGGATTTACGGGCTGCTTCCTGGGCCTTTTTCTTGGAGGCGTCGGCGGCAGCTTTCTTCTTCGCGTCGTCGGCGACTTTCTTCTTCGCCTCGTCTGCTTCAGCTTTTTTCTTGGCGTCTTCGGCGGCTTTCTTCTTCGCGTCTTCGACGATCTTTTTCTTGGCTTCCTCAGCGGCCTTTTTCTTGGCCTCTTCTTCGGCAGCTTTCTTGGCTTCTTCTTCGGACTTCTTCTTGGCTATATCAGCCAATTGTTTCTCTTCGGCCTTTTTGGCTTCGGCAGCTTTCTCGGACTTCTTGGCTTCATCAGCCTTTTTCGCCTCGTCGGCTTTCTTCGCTTCGTCAGCCTTTTTCGATTCCTCGGCCTTTTGAGCCGCCTCTTCTTTCTTTTGTTCCGCAGCAGCCTTCACCGCTTCCTGCTCGACCTTCTTCTGTTCCATCTGCTCGACTTCGGTCTGGCGCGCAGCCGACTTCTGGGCCTCACCCGCAATCTTCTGATTGGTCTGGGTGGTGGCCTGACTTTTCGATTTCAGCTGATACAGGGTCGCCTGCACGATCGGCTTGGCTGGCGGCAGGTCCGGGGTCATGGCAAAGCTGACAAACAGCATGCCGAACACCAGGACGTGCAGGGCAATTGCCCAGACGCTAGGCCAGAAGAAGCTTTCCGAGGCGGACGGCTCTCGCTGTTGCTGCATCAGGGCGCCTCGGTAATCAAGCCAACGTTACCCACGCCGGCCTTCTGCAGCCCGCCCATGGCGCCCATGACGGAACCGTAGTCGACCGACTTGTCACCGCGGATGAACACCTGGGTGTGCTTGCCGCCTTCGTTGCCGGAGCGAATGATCTTGGTCACGGCATCGGTCATCGCCGGCAAGGTCAGGGCCTTGTCCTGCTGTTTTTGCGTGTCGACTTCGCTGCCAAGGTTCCAGTAGTAGGTCTTGTCAGCCTTGATCGAAATGGTCAGGACCTGAGTGTTGTTGTCCTGCGGCAAGGCTTCACTGGAAACCTTGGGCAGATCAACCTTCACGCCCTGGTTGAGCATCGGCGCGGTCACCATGAAGATAACCAGCAGCACCAGCATCACGTCGATGTAGGGCACTACGTTCATCTCGGCGACCGGCTTGCGCTTTTTGCGAGCTCGAGCGATTAAAGCCATTGGGAATTACCTGCTTATTCTTCGCTGGTGTGCACTTTACGGTGCAGGATCGCCTGGAATTCATCGGCGAAGGTGTAGTAACGGCCGATCAAGGTTTCGCTGGTGGCGGCAAAACGGTTGTAGGCGATTACTGCGGGGATAGCGGCGAACAGGCCGATCGCGGTGGCGATCAGGGCTTCGGCAATGCCCGGAGCCACGGTGGCCAGGGTCGCCTGCTGTGCCTGGGCCAGACCCCGGAAGGAGTTCATGATGCCCCATACGGTACCGAACAGGCCGATGTACGGGCTGACGGAGCCGACGGTCGCCAGGAACGGCAGGCTTTGCTCCAGCTTCTCTTCTTCGCGGGAGATGGCCACGCGCATGGCTCGGGCCACGCCTTCCATCACGGCTTCCGGGTCAACGCCCGGCTGCTGGCGCAGACGCGAGAATTCCTTGAAGCCGGCGCGGAAGATTTGCTCGACGCCCGAATCCGGGTCCGGATTGCTGCCGGCCTGGCGATACAGCTTGGACAGGTCGATACCCGACCAGAAGCGCTCCTCGAAGCTCTCCAGGGCGCGTCGACCGGCACGCAGCAGGTTGCTGCGCTGAAAAATCATGACCCAAGAGGTAACCGATGCGGCTACCAGGGTCAGCATGACCAATTGCACCACGATACTGGCATTACTGACCAGGCTCCACATCGAGGAATGGTCGACGACGGTAGGTTCCACGCTAAATCTCCTGCTTTGATTGTTTACCCGCGCCGCTCACGGCAGCAAAGGCCGCACGTAGAGTTTCGGGAATGGCCCGAGGTTTCAAACTGTTGGTGCGTACACATGCCACCAGGAACTGCCCCTCACAGAGCAGCGTTGCATCCGTAGCCCGCCTGACCTGCTGCTTGAATCGCAGGCTGGCACGGTTCAATTCGATGACTTCAGCGCTGACCAGCAACTCATCGTCCAGTCGCGCCGGTGCGTGGTAACGCGCCTCGCTGGAATGCACGACGAATAACAGGTCCTCCCCGGCCAGCGTGGATTGGGCAAAGCCCAGCTCCCTTAGCCGCTCGGTTCGAGCCCGTTCCATGAATTTCAGGTAATTGACGTAATAAACGATGCCGCCGGCATCCGTGTCCTCGTAATAAACGCGACAGCGATGTGCGAACGACTGATCCCCGTTTTGCGCGCGCATACTCTAGTGCTTACTCCTCAGGTTGCCAATCCGGCTGGACAACTGTTTTTGCATTCCTGACACTTTCTTCAGTGACAAATGACGACGCCAGACACTGGGACAGCACAAAGCCCGGATAAATCACCCCACATCGCAAATACCCTGTAGGAGCGAGCTTGCTCGCGAAGAACCTGAGGCCGCCGCGTATAACCAGGCATATCGCGTTATCGTTGACGTTTTTCGCGAGCAAGCTCGCTCCTACAGTTTTTTAATCGTCTACCGCATCGAGAAATTCGTCTACCACAGGCATCTCTCCCAATCGTGACGGAATGTTTAGCCCAAAGTGCAAATAGGCATGACGCGTCACCACCCTGCCCCGCGGCGTGCGCATGATATAGCCCTGCTGGATCAGGTAGGGCTCCAGTACATCTTCAATGGTGTGACGCTCTTCACTGATGGCTGCAGCGAGGCTGTCCACGCCCACCGGGCCGCCGTCGAACTTCTCGATCATGGTCAGGAGCAGACGCCGATCCTGGTGATCGAAGCCATGTTCGTCCACATCCAGCAGGTTCAAGGCCAGGTCCGCGACCGCCTTGGTGATATGCCCCTTGGCGCGTACCTCGGCAAAATCGCGCACACGGCGCAGCAAGCGGTTGGCAATCCGAGGTGTACCGCGGGCACGCCGGGCGATTTCGAACGCGCCTTCCGGGTCCAGCGGCAAGCCGAGGATGTTCGCCGAACGGCTGACGATGGTCGCAAGGTCTGCCGTGCTATAGAACTCCAGACGTTGAACAATGCCGAAACGGTCTCGCAGCGGGTTGGTCAACATGCCCGCGCGGGTCGTGGCCCCCACCAGCGTGAACGGCGGCAGGTCAAGCTTGATCGAACGGGCCGCCGGGCCTTCGCCGATCATGATGTCAAGCTGGAAGTCCTCCATCGCCGGGTACAACACTTCTTCGACAATCGGCGACAACCGGTGGATCTCGTCGATAAACAGGACGTCGTGGGGTTCCAGATTGGTCAGCAACGCGGCCAGGTCGCCGGGGCGCTCCAGCACCGGGCCGGACGTGGACTTGATCGACACGCCCATTTCCTGGGCAATGATGTTGGCCAGGGTGGTCTTGCCAAGGCCCGGCGGGCCGAAGATCAGCGTGTGGTCCAGCGACTCACTGCGCCCGCGCGCGGCCTGGATGAACAGCTCCATCTGCTCGCGCACGGTGGGCTGGCCGATATAGTCGGCCAGGCTCAGGGGGCGGATGGCGCGGTCCTGGACTTCTTCACGGTCGCGCGGGCCGGTAGCCGCGATCAGACGATCAGCTTCTATCACTTAAATCATTCCCTTCAGGGCTCGGCGGATCATGTCTTCACTGCTCAGGTTCTTGTCCTTGATGGCCGATACGGCCTTGCTGGCCTCCTGCGGCTTGTAGCCCAGGGAGATCAACGCACTGACCGCATCGCTTTCGGCACTGGCGACCTGGCCTGCCGGCATATCCGGCTGGTTCGGGACCAGGGCGAACATGCTCGGCACCACTTCCCAGGCCTTGAAACGGTCCTTGAGTTCCACCAGCAAACGCTCGGCGGTTTTCTTGCCCACACCCGGCACCTTGGTCAGGGCCGAGGTGTCCTGGGCTGAAACGGCGCGTACCAGTTCATCCACTTCCAGGCTCGACATCAATGCCAGGGCCAATTTGGGCCCGACGCCATTGAGCCGAATCAGCTCGCGGAAGAAATCGCGGTCGCGCTTGCCGATGAAACCATAGAGCAGTTGCGCGTCTTCGCGCACCACTAAATGCGTGTGCAAGGTTATCGGCTCGCCGACCGACGGCAAGCGGTACAAGGTGGTCATGGGCACTTCAAGCTCATAACCCAATCCATTCACATCCAGAATCAGGTGCGGCGGCTGTTTCTCGGCCAGGGTGCCGCGCAAGCGTCCAATCACGGTTCAGATCCTTAAAGCTTGGGGGTCAGAGCAGGCCTGACCGGAAATAACGATTGCGCTGATGCTATCAGAGACGCAGGCGTCCGCCACGACTGCGTGCCGCACCCAGGCCATGGGGCAGCAGGCTGGAGCGGGTGTGGGCGTGGCAAATGGCGATGGCCAGGGCGTCGGAGGCGTCGATCTGGGGTTTTGAGGTGAGTTTGAGCATGTGCATGACCATCATCTGCACCTGCTCTTTATTGGCTCCACCCGTACCCACGACGGCCTGCTTGACCTGGGTCGCGGTGTATTCGGCGATCTCCATGCCCTCCTCGGCCCCCGCCACGATGGCCGCGCCACGCGCCTGGCCGAGCTTGAGCGCCGAATCGGCATTCTTGGCCATAAAGACTTTTTCGATGCCCATGGTCACCGGGCCGTAGGTCTGGATGACTTCCCGTACGCCGCGATAGACGATCTGCAGGCGTTCGGCCAGTTCCCCAGCGCCCGTGCGGATGCAGCCCGAGGCGACATACACGCAGCCGCGCGGGGTCTGCTGCACCACGCCAAAACCGGTGATGCGCGAACCGGGGTCGATACCTAGGATTAAAGTCATAACGCCTGCGGGTTGGATAAATACAATTTCTGACACACCGTAGTTTCAATGTGGGAGGGGGCTTGCCCCCGATGGCGGTGGGTCAGTCACAAATGTGCCTACTGACACTCCCTCATCGGGGGCAAGCCCCCTCCCACATTTTGACCTCATCGCTTTTTAGACTAGCTGTTCAGCCACGGACTCGGGGATGTCGGCGTTGGAGTACACATTCTGCACATCATCCAGGTCTTCGAGCATGTCCAGCAGCTTCAACACCTTCTGCGCACCGTCCAGGTCGAGTTCGGCGCTGGTGGTCGGCAGCATCACGATTTCCGCGTCGGTGCCCTTGAAGCCTGCGGCTTCCAGGGTATTGCGCACTGAGTAGAAGCTGGCGAACGAGGTGAACACGTCAATGGAGCCATCTTCGTTGGTGACGACGTCGTCGGCGTCCGCCTCCATCGCGGCTTCCATCAGCGCGTCTTCATCCGTGCCCGGAGCAAAGGTGATCTGCCCCTTGCGCTCGAACAGGTAGGCCACCGAACCGTCGGTCCCCAGGTTGCCGCCGCACTTGCTGAACGCGTGGCGCACCGCTGCGGCGGTACGGTTGCGGTTGTCGGTCATGCATTCGACCATCACCGCCACGCCGCCCGGGCCGTAGCCTTCGTAGGTCAATTCGACCATGTCGTCGGTATCGGCCGCACCGGCACCACGGGCCACAGCGCGGTCGATGATGTCGCGGCTCATGTTCGCGCCGAGCGCCTTGTCCAGCGCCAGGCGCAGGCGCGGGTTGGAGCCCGGGTCACCGCCACCCTGGCGGGCGGCGACGGTCAGTTCGCGAATCCACTTGGTGAAGATCTTGCCTTTCTTGGCATCCTGACGCTCTTTGCGGTGCTTGATGTTCGCCCACTTGGAATGGCCAGCCATAACACAACTCCGAAATTCTCTAGAAACCTATCAATCCCGCCGCCGGCGAGATTTCCCTCTTTTAAACGCAAAGGCGCATCCGAAGATGCGCCTTTTTGACTGCTTACAACCTTATCGCGCTTTCACGCAGCAGCCTTACTCAGCCTTCGGCGTCTCGCGCAGACGGATGTGCAGTTCGCGCAGTGCCTTGGCATCCACCACACCCGGGGCCTGGGTCATGACGTCCGCGGCGCTCTGGGTTTTCGGGAACGCAATCACTTCACGGATCGACTGGGCGCCGGTCATCAGCATCACCAGGCGGTCCAGGCCGAACGCCAGGCCACCGTGGGGCGGCGCGCCGTATTTGAGCGCGTCGAGCAGGAAGCCGAACTTCTCTTCCTGTTCCGCTTCGTTGATACCCAGCAGGCGGAACACCGCTTGTTGCATCTCCTTGCGGTGGATACGGATCGAGCCGCCACCCAACTCGGTGCCGTTGAGCACCATGTCGTAGGCACGGGACAGCGCGCCGGCCGGGTTGGCTTCCAGCTCGGCCGGGGAGCACTTCGGCGCGGTGAACGGGTGGTGCAAGGCGCTGAAGCTGCCGTCGTCGTTTTCTTCGAACATCGGGAAGTCGACAACCCACATCGGCGCCCATTCGCAGGTCAGCAGGTTCAGGTCGTGGCCGAGCTTGATGCGCAGCGCGCCCAGGGCCTCGCTGACGATCTTGGCCTTGTCGGCGCCGAAGAACACGATGTCGCCATCGACTGCACCAACGCGATCGAGGATTTCGTTCAGGTTGTCCAGCGGGATGTTTTTAACGATCGGCGATTGCAGACCGTCAACGCCATTAGCGCGCTCGTTGACCTTGATGTAAGCCAGGCCCTTGGCACCGTAGATGCCGACGAACTTGGTGTAGTCGTCGATCTGCTTGCGCGGCATGCTCGCGCCGCCCGGCACGCGCAGGGCGGCGATACGGCATTTCGGGTCGTTGGCCGGGCCGCTGAACACCTTGAAGTCGACTTCTTTCAACTGGTCGGCCACGTCCACCAGTTCAAGCGGGTTACGCAGGTCCGGCTTGTCGGAACCGTAGCGGCGCATGGCTTCTGCGAAGGTCATGTGCGGGAAGTCGCCGAACTCCAGGTCCAGCACTTCCTTGAACAGGTTGCGGATCATTTGTTCGGTGAGGCCCATGATCTCTTTTTCATCGAGGAAGCTGGTCTCGATGTCGATCTGGGTGAATTCCGGCTGGCGGTCGGCGCGCAGGTCTTCGTCGCGGAAGCACTTGGCGATCTGGTAGTAACGGTCGAAGCCGGCCACCATCAGCAGCTGCTTGAACAGTTGCGGCGATTGCGGCAAGGCGAAGAAGCTGCCTGGGTGGGTACGGCTAGGCACCAGGTAGTCACGCGCGCCTTCCGGAGTGGCGCGGGTGAGGATCGGCGTTTCAACGTCAAGGAAGCCGTTCTCGTCGAGGAAGCGGCGGATGCTGGTGGTCATGCGCGAGCGCAGACGCAGCTTCTCGGCCATTTCCGGGCGACGCAGGTCCAGGAAGCGATAGCGCAGGCGAGTTTCCTCGCCAACGTCGGAATATTCGTTGAGCGGGAACGGCGGGGTTTCCGACTCGTTCAGCACCTGCAGCTCATAGCCCAGCACTTCAATGCCGCCGGACGCCATGTTCTTGTTCACCGCACCGGCCGGGCGCAGACGCACCTTGCCGGTGATTTTCACGACGTATTCGCTGCGCACGCGGTCGGCGGCAGCGAAGCTCTCGGCGCGATCCGGGTCGAACACCACCTGGGCCAGACCATCACGATCACGGATATCGAGGAAGATCACCCCGCCGTGGTCGCGGCGACGGTGAACCCATCCGCAAAGGGTGATTTCCTGACCTTCCAGGGTCTCGTTCAGTTGGCCGCAATAGTGGCTGCGCATCATGGTAGTGGTTTCACTTCTCGTAATTCGAAATTCGGTGGCAGGCCTGCCGCGTCACCGTACATTAAAGCAGGGGACGGATAATGCAGGAGCCTGCGCGTAGAGTTCAACTCAGTCTGCTTTGTCGCCGCCCGCCAGGTTCTTCTTGGCGCCGGTCTTGAAATCGGTCTCGTACCAGCCGCTGCCGCTCAGGCGGAAGCCCGGCATGGACAACATCTTTTTCAACTCAGGTGCCTGGCAGGCTGGGCAATCGACCAACGGCGCGGCGCTGATCTTCTGAATGGCTTCCAACTGATGACCACAGGAAGCACATTGATAGTCGTACATGGGCATGGAGATGTCTCGGCGATCAGATCGTAACGGCGCCACGCCTTGCCGTCGTGCATATAACCCGGCATGCGCAGCAAAGCGCGGGATTATATCTGGTAAATCGAGGCAGCGCAGCCGGCTTTCTGCCGGAGGCCCGGCCCGCCGCAAGCATGGGCCGGGCCCTGGCGCCCTCCAGTCAGACTGACCCGCAGGTGCCGACGCGATCTTTCAACAGGTGAACGACGCACACCACCCGCACCAGCCCGCTGAAGTTCTTCACGCCGCCATAACGCAGATGCACTTCGCGGTCGACATAGGACAACAACGCACTGACCGAGCAGGTATTGATCCTGGCTATTTCCGTCAGGATGTTCCAATAGATCTGTTCAAGCCGCAGGCACGTGGAAAACCCGTTGAGGCGCACCGACCGCGATAAGGGTTTGGCGAGCCCCATGTCGAACCCTTTCGCGAAAGGGTCGACCTTTATCTTGTGAAAACCTGCGGTTTCCACGCCCTTACCCAATCCACACGACATACACCTGACACTCCCTTGCCAAACAGCAGTCCATGGGTTTGTCCCATTGGACGGTAGCCCTATAAAACCGCAGGAAGCGATGGGCAGCCAGAAGACGCGGGAGTTGGGCGTCGTAGGACAACGCCAGGAAACACAGGGAAACAAGTGGGTGGCGGCATGAAGACGCCACCCAAGCTTGACGGTTACTGGTTTTCGAGCAGCGAGCGCAGCATCCAGGCGGTTTTTTCGTGCACTTGCATACGCTGGGTCAGCAGGTCGGCCGTCGGCTCATCGCTGACCTTGTCGAGCAACGGGAAAATGCCCCGCGCGGTGCGAGTGACGGCCTCTTGGCCGGCCACCAGTTGCTTGATCATCTCTTCGGCGCTCGGCACCCCCTCTTCTTCCTTGATCGAAGACAGACGGGCGTAGATCGAGTAGGCACCCGGCGCCGGAAAGCCCAGGGCACGGATACGCTCGGCGATGGAATCCACCGCCAGCGCCAGTTCGTTGTACTGCTCCTCGAACATCAGGTGCAGCGTACGAAACATGGGGCCCGTGACGTTCCAATGGAAGTTGTGGGTCTTCAGATACAGTACATAGGTATCGGACAGCAGCCGCGAAAGTCCGTCGACGATGGATTTACGGTCTTCTTCACTGATACCAATATCGATTGCCATGTTTTTCCCCTTCAATTGATGAGCATTCATTGATCAGGTGCAGGACCACTCTAGCAAGAGTGTCGCTCACGTGCAGCCCGGCACGTCCAGGCGACGTGCGGCAAATCGCCCCGCATCGCTTGCGAGGCAGCGGCCGGCGAGCCTGTATCCTGTAGGAAAAACGCTCGAGAGGCCGCTCAAATTACCTGCACCCGTCTAGGACAAGCCTTCGGCGCAAAAATGCCGCCGCGATTGCAACACCCCGAAACGCTTGATTTGAGTAGGCACAGCCTTTGCTGTTAAATAGGCGCCGTGTGGCTGCCGTTCATTTCTGCGGCACGTCACATAGGCTGATACCCGCGCACGTGCTCAACGCCTCCCATTGTTCAGAAGCGAACCGTGCCAGTCAGCTCTTCCTTGTGATCCGTCTTAACGTGAGTTAATCAAAATGTTGAAAATCGTCCACCTGCTGACGGGCGTTGCGG
Organism: Pseudomonas sp. 31 R 17; assembly: GCF_900004915.1. Classification (NCBI taxonomy): domain Bacteria; kingdom Pseudomonadati; phylum Pseudomonadota; class Gammaproteobacteria; order Pseudomonadales; family Pseudomonadaceae; genus Pseudomonas; species Pseudomonas sp. 31 R 17. Next base: position 177,794 of record NZ_CVTN01000079.1, on the reverse strand, counting down.
CTTTGCTGCTGTCCTTTATCCCGAGCCTGCAGCCTGAAAGCCTGCCCTACCTGCAACAACACGACGCTCTATACCTGGCCTTGTTCGGCCTTCTCAACCTGACACTGGCACCGGTAATCCCTTACTGGAACAAAGGCACGCGTCATCAACTGCAAAACCTGGTCAGCGCGCTGCTGGTACTGACCGTTGTCGTTCAAACCCTCACCCTGCTGGCACCCATGCCTGAAGTGGGCGGCCACCCGGCCATCCTGCTCAGCCTGGTGATTGCTGTGGTCGCCATCGTTCTTCACCTGGCCATCAGCTTCTACCGTTCGTCCCCAGCGGCCGCGTCGCAAAACTACGACATGACCAACCGGGATACCGGGACCGTCAAGTGGTTCAACACCTCCAAAGGCTTCGGCTTCATTTCGCGCGACTCGGGCGACGATATCTTCGTCCACTTCCGGGCTATCCGCGGTGAAGGCCACCGCGTCCTGGTCGAAGGCCAGCGCGTGGAGTTCTCGGTGATGAACCGCGACAAAGGCCTGCAAGCTGAAGATGTAATCGCTGCCCTGCCGCGTCGCTGATTCCAGACGGCGCTGCAAAAAAAACCGCGATCCGGCGTTGCCCGGATCGCGGTTTTTTATTGCGCCCTCATTCAATAGTGCGGCGGCGGTGCTTCTTCTTCCGAGGTTTCGAACTGGCCGCCCATCTCTTCCTGGCGCTTGAGCAATGCGTTCATCTGCAATTGCAGGCGCTCCACAGCGTGCTGCTGGGCGACCAGAATGTCATTGAGGGTTTCGATGGTGTCGTCCTGGAAGGCCAGGCGGCTTTCCAGATCGGTGACGCGATCTTGCAGGTCCATGGTTCAGTCCTGGGTAAAAATGAAGTCGGCAGGCAGCAATTCACGCAGTCGGCTGCGGATCGCCGCCACCTGCTCCGGGCTGTAGGAAACGGCCGGATGCCTGCCCCACACCGGCGCCGGCCAGGCTGCGTCATCGCGCTTGCGCACGATGACATGCACATGCAACTGGCTGACGACATTGCCCAGCGCGCCGATGTTCATCTTGTCGGCGCACAGGCCTTCGTTCAGCAGTTGGGCGAGGGTCGTCGTTTCCTGCCACAACCGCTGTTGATCGGCGACATCCAGCTGAAACACTTCGCTGATACCGTTGATACGCGGCACCAGGATGAACCAGGGGTAGTTCGCGTCATTGGACAGCAGCAGGCAACAGAGCGGGAAGTCCCCAATGGCCAGAGTGTCTTGTTGCAGGCGTTGATCTAAAGCGAACACGTGGGCACTCCGTTCGGCAGGTCAATTTCAGGTGCCCAGCATAACGCCGAATGCTCACGGCTTCACGGTGAATGCGCAGGAAGCCTTGAGGCAGACGGATCGCATCCACGCACCCTTTCGAGGCAACGGGAGGTTTGAACCACCCTAACTCGGGCCTCGAGGGGATGCACCAAAATGACCCAGCCGTGCCTCAAAGAGGTCCAAGGCTACCCACTGGAGGGTCAATCGGTAACGTTTTGCTCAGGTGCGAATGTAGCGGACCACCTGACCGGGGTTAACACGCGCATGCCAAGTGAGAACCAAACGGCTTAAAGGGCCCGTGTTTATGCGGTTTTTACATTCCCGTAACGTTTTTCACGAAAAAATGACATTCGATCAGCGCTTTGTGCACGCTTGTTGCATTCACCTCCTTATCGTCGGCAACGACACCTGGAGGGATGCCAGGGTTTCGCGATAGGAAACAGTAGCGTTTCAATGTGTATCAGGGACGAGTTTCAAACTTTTAAACCGTTTGAAGAGAACATTGAAGTTGTCAGCCGGGTGATAGCCGGGCTGTGATTTGCGACACGGAGTTAGCAATTTACGACAGCCTCGTAAAGAAGCTGAAAGGATAGTTGAGTAAGTATCGTCAATAGCGCCGGCGTGAGATAACTTTGCGCCGACACAATAAAGAAAGAGCCGCCCAGATAAAAATACAGGTGGGACGGCAGTACTCTTCCTAAAACCAAAGGAGCAAATCACGATGCGCGTGATGAAGTGGAGCATGATCGCCCTGGCTGTTTCAGCAGGCACCTCGCAGTTCGCAATGGCGTCCGCCCAGGACGATTCCAAGGGCTTTGTTGAAGACAGCACTTTCAGCATCAATACTCGCGCTCTGTACTTCAGCCGCGACTTCCGTAACAACCCGTCGGGCCCCGGCTCCAAAAGCCGTGCCGAAGAAACCGGCCTGGGCTTCAACGCGTTGTACGAATCGGGCTTCACCCAGGGTACCGTTGGTGTCGGTGTCGACGTGATCGGCCTGATGGGCCTCAAGCTCGACAGCGGCAAGGGCCGCGCCGGCACCGGCCTGTTCCCTACCGGTTCCGACGGTCGCTCGCAGGACGATTACTCCAAAGGCGGCGCTGCCGTTAAGTTCCGCATCTCCAATACCGTGCTGAAAATCGGTGACCAGTACACCACAGCCCCTGTATTCGCTTCCGATGACAGCCGTCTGCTGCCCGAGCTGCCTCAAGGTATCTCGATCACCAGCAACGAAATCAAGGGCCTGAAGCTCGAAGGCGGTCACTTCACTTCCAGCGTCGCGCAGAACCAGACCTTCCATGACAGCCTGGGCCTGACCAAGACCGACTTTGTCGGCGGTGTCTATGCCTTCACGCCTGAAGTCACCGGTAGCCTGTACTACGCGAAAACCGAAGATTACTTCCGCAAGTACTACAGCAACCTGAACTGGACCCACGCCCTGAGCGATGACCAGTCGTTCGCGCTGGACTTCAACATCTACGACACCAAGAGCGAAGGCGCCGGCCTGCAGCGCGCGGCGAAAGATGGCGTGACCAAGCTCGACAACCGCGCATTCAGCCTGCAGGGCGCGTACACCATCGGCGCTCACACCTTTACCCTGGCTGCGCAGAAGGTTTCCGGCGACGGCGACTACGGCTATGGCGTAGATGGCGGCGGCACCGTGTTCCTGGCCAACTCCATCGCCCGTTCCGACTTCAACGCCGAAGGCGAGAAGTCCTACCAGGCGCGTTACGACATCAACATGGCGACCTTCGGCATTCCCGGCCTGAGCTTCATGACCCGTTACGTTACCGGTAGCGGCGCCAACACGGCCACCACCAGCAACGGTAAAGAGTGGGAACGTGACATCGAAGCCAAGTACGTGATCCAGAGCGGCCCGGCTAAAAACCTCAGCCTGCGTCTGCGTCAAGCGACCTATCGTTCCGGTGATGGCGTTTACTACGGTTCGCCTTCGATCGACGAACTGCGTCTGATCGCGAACTACCCGTTGAACATCCTGTAATTGCACAAGCCGTTACAACGATGACTTAAGGTTTCGACCTTGAATAAAAAGCCGCTCCCCTGTTTACAAGGGAGCGGCTTTTTTATTGCAGTTATATGGCAACGAAAAAGTAACTAGCAAGCTAAGTAACTATTCCGTATGACAGCCAGTAACGATATTTCACTGTCGCGTTTAAGCTGACCTTTCGGCCAACTTAAAGGCAACACGGCTTTATCACTTCACCGGGGCTTCCTGCATCACGCGAATAACGCGCTGCGGGAACGGAATATCAATGTCCGCCGCTTTCAAGCGGTCGCGCGCCAGTTCATTGAGCATGAACACAACATCCCAATAATCCGCAGTTTTGGTCCAGCAGCGCAGGGAAACGGTGATGGAACTGTCGCCCAGGGTCGATACCACTGCGACGGGCGCCGGGTCGGCCAGCACGCGCGGGTCCTTGGCCAGTTCCAGCAACACTTCACGGGCTTTCTGCAGGTCAGCCTCGTAGTCCACGCCCACATCGAACACGACCTTGCGGGTCGGCTGGCGGTTGGTGTTGGTGATGATGCCGTTGGACAGGATGCCGTTCGGCACGATCACGGTCTTGTTGTCGCCGGTACGCAGCACCGTGTGGAAAATCTGGATACTGTCGACGGTGCCCGAGGTGCCCTGGGCTTCGATCCAGTCACCGATACGGAACGGACGGAACAGCAGGATCAGCACGCCGCCGGCGAAGTTGGCCAGGCTGCCTTGCAGTGCCAGGCCGATAGCCAGGGTAGCCGCACCGATGGCGGCGACGAACGAGGTGGTCGCCACGCCGATCATCGACGCCACGCTGACGATCAGCATGACTTTCAGCGCAATGTTCGCAAGGCTGGTGATGAAGTGCTGCAGCGCCAGGTCGGCGTTACGCAGCGCCAGCAGGCGCCCTACGCGGTGGGTAAACACGTTGATCAGCCACCAACCGATGGCCAGGGTGATAACGGCCAGCAGCACCCGGCTGCCGTATTCCATGATCATCGGGATCCAGGACTGCGAGGTTTTGATCAAGTGATCCACTTCTGCGTTTAAATCCATGTAGCTTCTCCTGTCTTAGCGGATATGCGGCTTGATTGACTGCCTGAAAACGCAATTGAGCCCCGTAGGGCTCAATTGTAGGCGCCGATTCTGGGCCGTGGGACGTCAAAAACGGCCACAGGTTCCACAAATGGCCATCAGTCGCGGAAGTTATTGAATTGCAGCGGCATGTCGAACGTCTTGGCGCGCAGGGCCGCGATGGCCTCTTGCAGGTCGTCGCGCTTCTTGCCGGTGACACGCACCTGTTCGCCCTGGATGGCCGCCTGGACTTTGAGCTTGGCATCCTTGATGTGGGCGACGATCTTCTTCGCCAGCTCCTTGTCGATGCCTTCCTTGAGCACGGCTTCCTGCTTCATCAGCTTGCCGGAAGCATAGGCGTCCTTGACTTCAAGGCACTGCACGTCGATCTTGCGCTTGACCAGGGCCAGCTTGAGGATTTCGATCATCGCTTCCAGCTGGAAATCGGCTTCAGCGGTCAGGTTGACGGTCAGTTCCTTTTCCTTGAATTCGAAGCTGCCCTTGCCTTTCAAGTCATAGCGACGGTCCAGTTCCTTGACGGCGTTTTCGACGGCGTTGGTGACTTCGTGTTTGTCCAGTTCGGATACCACGTCGAACGAAGGCATGTCATTTCTCCAATATAAGGGGCGGGCTCAGTAGAGATGGAGCGCGCCCGAGCTAAAATGCCGGGGCATTATAGCGGTTCTTTCGCCGCGTTCACCGCTGGCGACCCCAAGGAGCACACACTGATGGCGACCACCTGGCATATTCTCGGCGCCGGTAGCCTGGGCACCCTCTGGGCCACGCGTCTGGCGCGGGCGGGCGTGCCGGTGCGGCTGATCCTGCGCGATCAGGCGCGCCTGGCCAGCTATGCGTCGGGCGCGGGCCTGACCCTGGTCGAACAAGGCGTTGCGCACACCTACCGCGTAACCGGCGAAACGCCCGACAGCCCTGAACCTATCCACCGCCTGCTGGTGGCGTGCAAAGCCTACGATACCCAAAGCGCTGTCGCACAGTTGAAACATCGCCTGGCGCCTGACGCGGAACTGATCCTGCTGCAAAACGGCCTCGGCAGCCAGGATGCCGTCGCCGCGCAGGTGCCGCAGGCGCGTTGCATCTTTGCCTCCAGCACCGAAGGCGCGTTCCGCGATGGCGAGTGGCGCGTGGTATTTGCCGGCCACGGCTACACCTGGCTGGGGGACCCCGCGCGCCCGACCGCGCCGCTGTGGCTGGAGGACTTGCAGGCCGCCGTCATTGCCCATGAATGGAGCACCGATATTCTCACGCGCCTATGGCACAAGCTGGCGCTCAATTGCGCGATCAACCCGCTGACCGTGCTTTACCAGTGCCGCAACGGGGGACTCCAGGCCCATCAATGCGAAGTGGCCACCTTGTGCGCCGAATTGAGCGAACTGCTGGAGTGCTGCGGCCAGCCTGCGGCTGCGCAGGATTTGCTCAGTGAAGTGCAACGGGTGATCCAGGCCACCGCGGCCAACTACTCGTCCATGTACCAGGACGTGGCCAACGCGCGGCGTACCGAAATCAGCTACTTATTGGGCTACGCCTGCCAGGCGGCGGCTCGTCATCAACGAGTGCTGCCGCATCTGCAGCAGGTGCAGGCGCGTTTGATCGAGCACTTGGTTGCACGCCGATTGCCCCACGACTGAGGCACGCGCTACCCTGCCTTATATCTATTGCCTGCGAAAAACCTGATGCCACTGCGCCAGCGTCTTGAAAACTTACCGGTAGGGCAGAAATTGCTGGCCGCCCTGCTGGTACTGCTGACCACCGTATTGCTGGTGGCCAACCTGACCTTTATCAGCGCCGCCTACTGGATCTCCCAGGAAAGCATGGCGCCCCAGGCGTTGCAGGCCATCGGTCGACTGGTGTCCAACCCGGCACTCGCCGCCGAGGCCCTTCAATCCCCGGACAAGGCCGATGCCCTGCTCAATGAGCTGACCAGCTATTCGCCGTTGCGCGCCGCCGCCCTGTACGACGGCGAGGGCAATCGCCTGGCGCAGATGCAACACGGCGACCGCCTGCACCTGCCCGACAATTACCGGCATGTCGAAGCCTGGCGCCTCACCGAGTTTCGCAGCAACCAGATCATCACCCTGCCCCGCCCCGGCCAGCCTTCGGGGCATCTGCTGCTGGTGGCCAGCAGTGAGCTACCGGTGGCGTTCTATACCGGCACCCTGACCGCGAGCCTGGGCATCCTGATTTTCAGCGTCTTGCTGTGGCTGGTGATTGCCCGGCAGATCAAACGCTTGATCACCCGCCCCATCCATGAGCTTGAAGAACTGTCGCGCCAGGTGACGCGCGAAGAGAACTACGCCCTGCGCGCAGGCCCCGGCAACCGTGACGAAATCGGCAGCCTGGCGGAAGCGTTCAACACCATGCTGTCGCGCATCGAGGCCCGTGAACAACAGCTCAAACGTGCGCGGGATGATTCCCAGGCCGCCTACGACCAGGCCCAGGGCCTGGCCGAGGAAACCCGCCATACCAACCGCAAGCTGGAACTGGAAGTCCAGGTGCGCAGCAAAATCGAGAAAAAACTCACCGGTTTTCAGAATTACCTCAACAGCATTATCGACTCAATGCCTTCAGCGCTGATTGCCCTGGACGAACAGCTCTACGTCACCCAGTGGAATCAGGAAGCCACTGCGCTTTCCGGCACGCGCCTGGATGAAGCCCTCAATCAGCCGATCTTCCTCGCGTTCCAACCGCTCAAGCCGTACCTGCCGCAAATCAAGGCCACGGTGGAACAGCACACGGTGGAGCGGATCGAGCGGGTCACCTGGGTCAAGGACGACGAGCCAAAGCACTACGCCCTGACGTTCTACCCGTTGATGGGCGGTGCCGGGCGTGGCGTGGTGATCCGCATCGACGACATCACCCAGCGCCTGTCCCTGGAAGAAATGATGGTGCAATCGGAAAAAATGCTCTCCGTCGGCGGCCTGGCGGCCGGCATGGCCCATGAAATCAACAACCCGCTGGGCGCGATCCTGCACAACGTGCAAAACATCCGGCGGCGCCTGTCACCCGACCTGCCCAGGAACCTGGAACACGCCGAACAGGCAGGTATCGAACTGGAAACCGTCAACCGTTACCTGCAAGCGCGCGAAGTCCCGCAGTTACTTGACGGCATTCAACAGGCGGGCGCGCGTGCAGCGAAAATCGTCACGCACATGCTCAGCTTCAGCCGACGCAGCAATCGGCAAATGGCGCCCTGCGACTTGCCGGCCCTGATCGACCAGGCCGTGGAGATCGCGGGTAACGATTTCGACCTGGCCATCGGCTTTGACTTCAAGGGCCAGGCAATCATCCGCCAGTTCGATCCGCAACTGGGCCCGGTGCCGGGCACGGCCAACGAACTGGAGCAAGTGCTGCTCAACCTGCTGAAAAATGCCGCCCAGGCGATTCACCTGCGTGAGGACGACAGCGAACCGGGGCGCATCATCCTGCGCACCCGCCTCAACCCGCCCTGGGCCGAGATCCAGGTGGAAGACAATGGCATCGGCATGAGCGAAAACGTGCGCAAACGCACCTTCGAGCCGTTCTTCACCACCAAGGAAATAGGCCAGGGCACCGGGCTTGGATTGTCGGTGTCGTATTTCATCATTACCAATAACCACAAGGGCCAGATGGAAGTGCACTCGACCCTCGGCCAAGGCACGTGTTTCACCTTGCGCCTGCCGCTGGCCGGCAGCCAATTATCCCCTGCTGAACTCACCCGACTGGAGCAATGACCATGGGCTTTCGCCTGTCAAAGATCTATACCCGCACCGGCGACCAGGGAGAAACCGGCCTTGGCGACGGCCGCCGCGTGCCCAAGGATCACCCCAGGGTCGAGGCCATTGGCGAGGTGGATACGCTGAACAGTCAGTTGGGGTTGCTGTTGGCCAATCTGGAGGAACAGAGCGGCAAGCACCCCGAATTGAATGATGTCATCGAAGTGCTCACGCCCTGTCAGCATCGATTGTTCGACCTCGGCGGCGAGCTGGCGATGCCGGTTTACAAGGCGTTGACTGCAGCGGAAGTGGATCGGCTGGAAGCGGCAATCGATCGCTGGAACGAAGAGGTGGGGCCGTTGGAGAATTTCATCCTGCCCGGTGGTTCAGCGCTGATCGCCCAGGCCCATGTGTGCCGCAGCCTGGCGCGCAGTGCCGAACGTCGCTGTCAGCACTTGAATGCGGTAGAACCGTTGGAGGGGGTGGGGTTGGCGTATATCAATCGGTTGTCGGACTTGCTGTTCGTGGCGGCCAGGGTAATTGCCAGGCGCCAGGGGGTTGCCGAGGTGTTGTGGCAGGCGGCTGCCAAGCCACACTGATGTTTTTCGGGGGCTGGCAGGGCCTCATCGGGGTGTAGGAGCGAGCTTGCTCGCGAAAAACTCACAGGCGCCGCGCCCATTCAGAAAGCACGCGTTATCGTTGACGCTTTTCGCGAGCAAGCTCGCTCCTACATCCCGATAGCGCCCGTCAGAGCAGCATCAGTCTTCGGGCCAAAACGCCCGAATCCCCGCCACACCCTGCGCGCCAGCCGCCCACGCCTGCTCACGCTGCGCAGGCCCAACGCCGCCCAATAAAAACACCGGCTTGCTGAACCCACGGATCAGCTCCGCCGCCTGCTCCCAACCCAACGGCTGGGCCTCGGGATGGGTTTGAGTCGGCTGAACCGGTGACAGCGTGACAAAATCCACGTCCATCAATTCCGCCAGCGCCAGCTCTTCAGCATTGTGGCAAGAAGCCGCCAGCCAACGATCCTTAGGCAGCGGACGGCCCTTGCTCGCATATTTGCGCAATTGCGCCGAGGTCATGTGCCAGCCGGCTGCGGGGAAATCCCCCAGCCATTCGAACGGCCCCTTGATCATCAATTGCGCCTTGCCGGCACACAGGCCCACCGCATCCACTGCCAGGTCACGGTATTTGGGGTCGTAGCCGTTGGGTGCGCGCAGTTGAACCAGCTTGATGCCACCGGCGATCGCCTTCTGGATGCCACGCAGCAGCGTCGGGGTTTCCAGCTCGCCAGGGGTGATCAGGTACTCGGCGGGCAAGCGCGCAGCGGCGACAATCGGTGTATTCGCCGCCGGGAACGCATAGTTGACCAGGTCCCGTGGCGTCACCCACTCCAACGGCTGCCCTTCAGCGCCGTGGGGCTCGCCGGTGAAGGCCGAGACCTCCCAGACATCCAGCAGCACCTGTTTGTCCGGGTAGTCATGTTGCACCTGGATCAACGGCCGCGCGGTGGTGACCTGGATACCCAGCTCTTCCTGCAATTCGCGGGACAAGGCCGTGGGGACCGACTCATCGGCCTCCACCTTGCCGCCGGGAAATTCCCAGAGGCCGCCTTGATGTTGAGTATCGGCGCGGCGTGCCAGCAGGATCCTGCCCTCGACACCGCGGATCACCGCTGCTGCTACATGCACTCGTTTCACCGCCACTGCTTCCTCTCGTTGTAACCCTTGCAGGAGCGAGCTTGCTCGTGAAGAACGTCAACCATATCGCGTACACCCTGGATGAACGCGATGGCGTTGAGTTTTTCGCGAGCAAGCTCGCTCCTGCTTTCAGGTGCGATATTCCGCGTTGATCTTCACGTATTCGTGGGACAGGTCCGTGGTCCAGATGGTTTCGCTGCACTCGCCGCGACCCAGCTCGATGCGGATGGTGATTTCTTCCTGCTGCATCACTGCCGAGCCCTGGGCTTCGGTGTAGGTTTCGGCGCGAGCGCCACGGCTGGCAATGCACACGTCGCCGAGGAACACGTCGATCTTGCTCACGTCCAGGTCAGGCACCCCGGCGCGACCAACGGCTGCGAGGATGCGGCCCCAGTTCGGGTCGGAAGCGAACAAGGCGGTCTTGATCAGCGGCGAGTGCGCCACGGTGTAACCCACATCCAGGCATTCCTGATGGTTGCCGCCGCCGTTGACTTCAACGGTGACGAACTTGGTCGCGCCCTCGCCGTCCCGCACGATGGCCTGGGCCACGTCCATGCACACCTCGAATACCGCCTGCTTCAACGCTGCAAACAGCGGGCCTTCGGTGGAGGTGATTTCCGGCAGGTTGGCCTGGCCGGTGGCGATCAGCATGCAGCAGTCGTTGGTGGAGGTGTCACCGTCGATGGTGATGCGGTTGAACGACTTGTTGGCGCCGTCCAGCATCAGGCGCTGCAACACATCGCGGGAGACTTTGGCGTCAGTGGCGATATAACCGAGCATGGTGGCCATGTTCGGGCGGATCATGCCGGCGCCCTTGCTGATACCGGTCACCGTGACGGTGACGCCATCGTGCACGAACTGACGGCTCGCGCCCTTGGGCAAGGTGTCGGTGGTCATGATGCCGGTGGCCGCAGCCGCCCAGTTATCCACAGACAGGTCATCCAGCGCGGCTTGCAGGGCGCCTTCGATTTTCTCCACCGGCAAGGGCTCACCGATCACGCCGGTGGAATAGGGCATCACCTGGCTGGCGTCTACGCCGGTCAACTGAGCCAGCTTGGCGCAGGTGCGCGCAGCGGCGACCAGGCCAGGCTCGCCGGTACCGGCGTTGGCATTGCCGGTGTTGGTCAGCAGGTAACGAATCGACCCGGCCACACGTTGCTTGGCCAGGATCACCGGCGCAGCGCAAAAGGCGTTGAGGGTGAACACACCGGCGACGGTCGAGCCTTCGGCACAGCGCATCACCACCACATCCTTGCGCCCCGGACGCTTGATACCGGCCGAAGCGATACCGAGTTCAAAACCGGCGACCGGGTGCAATGTGGGCAAAGGACCAAGACCAACAGCCATGTATGCGCTCCTTGAGAGAGAGGATGTGTATGCCGTCACTGTCGACGGGAATTAATGGCAAAACGCCGCGACGGCTGATGCCGGTCGCGGCGCAGGATGTTGCAGCGTCAGGCGAAAATCTTATTCGATCTGGCCGTGGCAGTGTTTGAATTTCTTGCCCGAACCGCAGTAGCACAGCTCATTGCGGCCCAGCTTCTGATCATTGCGTACCGGGGTTTGAGCCAGGGCCACATCGACCTCTTCGCCCAACACCTCAGGCGCGTCCAGGCCAGGCGCTTCGTCATGCTGGAACTGCATGCGCGCAGCCAGTGCCTCGGCTTCCTGACGCAGGCGTGCTTCTTCCTCGATCGGGTCTTCGCGACGCACCTGAACGTGGGACAGCACGCGAATCGAGTCGCGCTTGATCGAATCCAGCAGCTCGGAGAACAACGTGAACGACTCGCGCTTGTACTCCTGCTTCGGGTTCTTCTGGGCGTAGCCACGCAAATGGATACCGTGGCGCAAGTGGTCCATGGTCGACAGGTGGTCTTTCCACAGGTCGTCCAGCACGCGCAGGACAATTTGCTTCTCGAAGGTGCGCAGTGCTTCGGCACTCGCCTGCTCTTCTTTCTCGTTGTACGCGGCCAGCAGCTCGGTCATCAGCTTCTCGCGCAGCGTCTCTTCGTACAGGTGATCGTCCTCGTCCAGCCACTGCTGAACCGGCAGGTCGACGCCGAAGTCGCTCTTCAACGCGGCTTCCAGGCCGGCCACATCCCACTGCTCAGGCAGCGACTGCGGCGGGATATGCGCGCTGACGGTGGCGTTGAGCACGTCCTGGCGGAAGTCAGCGATGGTTTCGCCAATGTTGTCGGCGGCCAGCAACGTGTTACGCATGTGATAGATCACTTTACGTTGTTCGTTGTTGACGTCATCGAACTCGAGCAGCTGTTTACGGATGTCGAAGTTGCGGCCTTCTACCTTGCGCTGAGCCTTCTCGATGGCGTTGGTCACCATGCGGTGTTCGATCGCTTCCCCGGACTGCATGCCCAGGGCCTTCATGAAGTTCTTCACCCGGTCCGAGGCGAAGATACGCATCAGGCTGTCTTCCAGGGACAGGTAGAAACGGCTGGAACCGGCGTCACCCTGGCGACCGGCACGACCACGCAACTGGTTGTCGATACGGCGCGATTCGTGACGCTCGGACGCAATCACCTGCAAACCACCGGATTCCAGTACGGCCTGGTGGCGTTTCTGCCAGTCAGCCTTGATCTGGGCGATCTGCTCGGGGGTCGGGTTGTCGAGGGAGGCCACTTCCACTTCCCAGTTACCGCCCAACAGGATGTCGGTACCACGACCGGCCATGTTGGTGGCGATGGTCAGCGCGCCGGGGCGACCGGCCTGGGCGATGATCTCGGCTTCCTTCTCGTGGAACTTGGCGTTGAGGACCTTGTGCTCGATGCCTTCCTTGTTGAGCAGGTTGGACACGTGCTCGGACGTCTCGATGGTCGCGGTACCCACCAGGATCGGGCGGCCCTTGGCCATGCCGTCCTTGATGTCGTTGATGATCGCCGCGTATTTCTCTTCGGCGGTCAGGAACACCAGGTCGTTATAGTCTTTACGCGCCAGTGGTTTGTTCGGCGGGATGACCACTACCGACAGACCATAGATCTGGTGGAATTCGAACGCTTCGGTGTCGGCTGTACCGGTCATGCCGGACAGCTTGTTGTACAGACGGAAGTAGTTCTGGAAGGTGGTGGATGCCAACGTCTGGCTCTCGGCCTGGATGTTGAGCATTTCCTTGGCTTCGATGGCCTGATGCAGGCCTTCGGACAGACGACGACCGGGCATGGTACGGCCGGTGTGTTCGTCGACCAGAACGACCTGGCCTTCCTGCACGATGTATTCGACGTTGCGATGGAACAGCTTGTGCGCGCGCAGGCCGGCATACACGTGGGTCAGCAGGCCCAGGTTATGCGCCGAGTACAGGCTCTCGCCCTCGGCCAGCAGGCCGATCTGGGTCAGCATGTCTTCGACGAACTGGTGACCGGCTTCGTTGAGTTCGACCTGACGGGTCTTCTCGTCGATGGTGAAGTGACCTTCTTTGGTCACCACGCCTTCGACTTCCTCGATGTGCTGCTCCAGACGCGGGATCAACTTGTTGATCTCGGTGTACAGGCGCGAGCTGTCTTCGGCCTGGCCGGAGATGATCAGCGGGGTACGGGCTTCGTCGATGAGGATGGAGTCGACTTCGTCGATCACGGCAAAGTTGAGTTCGCGCTGGAATTTTTCTTCCATGCTGAACGCCATGTTGTCGCGCAGGTAGTCGAAACCGAATTCGTTGTTGGTGCCGTAGGTGATGTCGGCGGCGTAGGCGGCGCGCTTCTCTTCCGGCGGCTGGAACGGCGTCACCACGCCGACGGTCAGGCCGAGGAATTCATACAGCGGGCGCATCCAGTTGGCGTCGCGGCGAGCCAGGTAGTCGTTCACCGTCACAACGTGCACGCCCTTGCCGGACAATGCGTTGAGGTAAACGCCCAGGGTTGCCACCAGGGTCTTGCCTTCACCGGTGCGCATTTCGGCAATCATGCCTTCATGCAAGGTCATGCCGCCGATCAACTGGACGTCGAAGTGGCGCATGCCCATGACGCGCTTACCGGCTTCACGGGCGACCGCAAAGGCTTCGGGAAGCAGCTTGTCGAGGGTTTCACCTTTGGCTATGCGGGCCTTGAACTCTTCGGTCTTGGCGCGCAATTGCTCGTCCGACAGGGCAACCATCTGCTCTTCGAAGGCATTGACCAGCTGCACCGTCTTGAGCATGCGTTTGACTTCGCGCTCATTCTTGCTTCCAAAAAGTTTCTTTAACAAAGGCGCAAACATATCGGCAGGTTCTTCCACACATAGGGATGGAGGGCGCACCGTCAGTGGCCCGAGCAGCCCTCACGGCCGCATGCGAACGCGCATTCTACCCGGAATCGTGGGTGAGGAAAGTGGCGTTGTTCCCGGATGCGGGCACGGCGCTGTGAGAGCGCCTGTTTAAAATAAGGGCTTTTGCTGGAACTTCAACCCATCAAGCGCAGAAGTTACTTATTGATTTCACGGGAAAAGCCCTGCCGATGCATGGCTTCGGGGCCCACGGACGCTTTCTGTTAAGATGGCGGCTCTGTTACCTAAGGTGTCTAAACATGGCCTTTCGCCCTCTTCCAGCCCGCGCTCCCGGCGTGTTGCTTCGCGAAGCCAAGCCGTTGAAAGCCATCTTCGGCCACGCGAAACGGCTGGGGCATTTGCAACGCCTGCTCGAAAGCCAGTTGCAACCGGCCGCGCGCGAACACTGTCATGTGGCGTCCTGGCGTGAAGGCAATCTGCTATTAATTGTCACTGACGGCCATTGGGCGACCCGTTTGCGTTACCAGCAAAAACGCCTGCAGCGCCAATTGATGGTGTTCGATGAGTTTGCCGGCCTGGTGCGTATCCAGTTCAAGGTCCAGCCGCCCACCGTGCTGCGCAGCACGGCGGGGCATACGATGGACCTGTCGGAAAATGCCGCCGAAACCCTCCAGGCCACCGCTGAAGGGATCAACGATCCGGGTCTGCGCGCGGCACTGCAACGGCTGGCCGCCCATGCCAGGCCCAAACCCTGAACCTCACTTGCGCTTGCTGCCGCCCAGCAACGAGCCCAGCAAGCCGCGCACCAACTGCCGCCCCATCTGATTGGCGGCCTGCTGCATGGCGGATTTCAGCGCCTTGCCTGCCGTGGTTCCCAGGAACGCACCGGCCTTGTCGGTGAAGCTGGGCTCTTGCGTCGCAGGCTTGGTCTCCTCGGTCGGCCCCAAGTCCTTGCGCGCCATCAGCACCTCGTAGGCCGATTCGCGGTCAATCGGCTTGTCGTAACGGCCCTGCAGCGGCGAACTGGCGATCAATGCCGCCCGTTCGGCCTCGGTCAGCGGCCCGATCCGCGACTGTGGCGGTGCGACCAGCACTCGCTGGACCACCTCCGGCGTGCCCTTTTCCTGCAAGGTGCCCACCAGCGCTTCACCGGTGCCCAACTCGGTCAGCACCGCCAGGGCATCGAAGGCCGGGTTGGGCCGGAAACCGTCCGCCACCGCCCGCAGGGATTTTTGCTCCTTGGTGGTGAATGCCCGCAGGCCATGCTGAATACGCAGGCCCAGTTGCGCCAGCACCGTGTCAGGCAAGTCGCCCGGCGATTGCGTGACGAAGTACACGCCCACCCCTTTGGAGCGAATCAACCGCACCACTTGCTCCAGACGGTCCTGCAACGCCTTGGGGGTGTCGGCGAACAACAGGTGCGCTTCATCGAAAAACAGCGCCAACAGCGGCTTTTCCCCGTCGCCGCGCTCGGGCAGTTGCTCGAACAGTTCCGCCAGCAGCCACAACAGGAAGGTCGCATAGACCTTCGGCGCGTCATGCACCAGGCGGCTGGCGTCCAGCAGATGGATACGGCCGCGCCCGTCGCCGGCGGGCTGCAAAATATCCTCGAGCTGCAGGGCCGGCTCGCCGAACAGGGCCTCGGCGCCCTGCTGCTCCAGCACCGCGAGGCGCCGCAACAACGCCTGGCTGGAACCGGTGGTCATCAGCGCCGCATCGTCGCCCAACAGTTCAGGGTGATAACGCAGGTGGTTGAGCAATGCCTTGAGGTCTTTAAGGTCCAGCAGCAGCAGGCCCTCACGGTCGGCCACCTTGAATGTCGCGTACAGCGCCGACTGCTGGCTGTCGGTGAGTTCCAGCAGGCTGCCGAGCAACAACGGGCCCATTTCACTGATGGTGGTGCGCAACGGATGACCGGACTGACCGTGGATATCCCACAGCGTGACCGGATAAGCCTTCGGCGCGTAATCAAGGAAGGGCATCCCGGCGATGCGTTCGGCGACTTTGCCCTGGGGATTGGCCGCAGCGCCCAGGCCGCACAGGTCGCCCTTGATGTCGGCGGCGAATACCGCCACCCCCGCGTCACTGAACGCTTCCGCCAGGCGCTGCAAGGTGACGGTCTTGCCGGTGCCCGTGGCGCCGGCGATCAACCCGTGACGGTTGGCCAGGCGCATGGGCTGGGCGATGGGCTGGCCATCCGGGCCGGCACCGATAAGCAGTTGTGTGGAGTCAGGCATTTCGTCACCTATGGTTAATCTTTAGTGCCGCGAGGTCGATATAGACGGATGTAAGCCCGACAAAGACTAAAAAATAGTCAGATAATTCCTATACGGACCAACGGAGCTATCAGCAGAAATATCACACCTTTTTTTACGCTGCCATTTTGCGCCTTGTCTAGAGGGCGCGCCCCGGACATCAAGACCTTAGCGGACCTTACAAGCCATGAATAAAAACCTGCGCTTCAGCCACAAAATTTTGCTTGCAGCCTCCCTTATCGTCATCGCCGCCTTTGCGTTGTTTACCCTCTATAACGACTACCTTCAGCGCAATGCGATTCGTGACGATCTCAATAGCTACCTGCATGAAATGGGCGACGTCACCGCCGGCAGTATTCAGACCTGGCTCACCGGGCGTATCGCGCTGGTCGAAAACGCCGCACAGAATATCGCCCTCAATCCCGAACCGTCGGTGGTTGCCAGCCTGCTGGAACAGAAAGCCCTGACCTCATCGTTCATGGCCACCTACGTCGGCGACAGCCAGGGCAAGTTCACGATCCGCCCCGACACCAGGATGCCCGACGGTTTCGACCCGCGTGTGCGTCCCTGGTACAAGGACGCCCAGAACAGCAACGGCTCGACCCTGACCGAGCCCTATATCGACGCGGCCACGGGGAGTTTGATTATTTCCATCGCCACACCGAGTGCCAAGGCCGGCCAGAGCATCGGCGTGGTGGGCGGTGACCTGAGCCTGCAAACCCTGGTGGACAACATTGGCGCGCTGGACTTGGGCGGCATGGGTTACGCGTTCCTGGTCAGCGCCGACGGCAAAGTGCTGGTGCACCCGGACAAGGCCCTGGTCATGAAGACCCTGGCCGACGTCTACCCCAACGACACGCCGAAGATCAGCGCTGATTTCAGCGAAGTGCAGGCCAATGGCAAGACCAATATCGTTACGTTTACCCCGATCAAGGGCCTGCCCTCGGTAAACTGGTACCTGGGCATTTCGGTGGATAAAGCCAAATCGTTCGCCATGCTCACCCAGTTCCGCACGTCGGCAGTCATCGCCACCCTCATCGCCGTGGTGATCATCATCGCGTTGCTGGGCATGCTGATCCGCGTGTTGTTGCAACCGCTGCACGTGATGACCCGCGCCATGCAGGACATTGCCGACGGTGAAGGCGACCTGACCCGGCGCCTGACCATCCAGAACAACGACGAGTTCGGCACCCTGGGCACCGCATTCAACCGTTTCGTGGAGCGCATCCACACCTCGATCCGCGAAGTGTCATCGGCCACCGAGCAGGTCAATGAAGTGGCACTGCGGGTGGTCAGCGCGTCCAACTCGTCGATGGTCAATTCAGACGAACAGGCCAACCGCACCAACAGCGTCGCCGCTGCGATCAATCAGCTGGGCGCTGCCGCCCAGGAAATCGCGCGCAACGCGGCGCAGGCCTCCAGCCAGGCCAGTGATGCGCGGCATTTGGCCGAAGACGGCCAGCAGGTGGTAGAGCGCAATATCAAGGCCATGACCCAGCTGTCGAGCATGATCAGCGCCTCCAGCAGCAATATCGAGGCGCTGAACAGCAAGACGGTGAACATTGGCCAGATCCTTGAAGTGATCACCAGTATTTCCCAGCAAACCAACTTGCTCGCACTCAACGCCGCCATCGAAGCCGCGCGTGCCGGAGAAGCCGGTCGCGGCTTCGCGGTGGTGGCCGATGAAGTACGCAACCTGGCGCACCGCACCCAGGAATCGGCGCAACAGGTGCAGAAGATGATCGAGGAACTGCAAATCGGCGCCCGCGACTCGGTGAGCACCATGAGTGAAAGTCAGCGCCACAGCCAGGACAGCGTGGAAATCGCCAACCTGGCCGGCGAGCGCCTGAACAGCGTGACCCAGCGCATAGGCGAGATCGACGGGATGAACCAGTCCGTGGCCACCGCCACCGAAGAGCAGACCTCGGTCGTGGAGTCGATCAATATGGACATTACTGAAATCAACACCCTCAACCAGGAAGGCGTGGAAAACCTGCAATCGACACTGCGCGCCTGCACGGACCTGGAGCAACAGGCGTCGCGCCTGAAGCAATTGGTGGGCAGCTTCCGCATCTGATACACAGAGGAGCTTGGCGGTACTCGGTAAAAATGTGGGAGGGGGCTTGCCCCCGATGGCGGCCTCAGGGCCGATCAGGATGTTGGATTGGACCGAGTACATATCCGTTTCTGCGGTAACGGCTGCTAACGGTTCCGCTTTTACAGCGGCTCACTTTTGAAAAGCGCAA
>NZ_CVTN01000079.1:0-159251 GCF_900004915.1 Pseudomonas sp. 31 R 17 | reverse complement strand
GGCTAACCCGGCGTCCTGCCGGGTTACCCACGGATTCAAGCCTGCGTTCGGCCAGCGTGGTTTAACGGGGCGCCTAAGATCAAGATCAAGAGCGGCTCGCTTCGCATCGTGGTTACGGGTGGGTGCGGCTGCTTTATGTAGGAGCGAGCTTGCTCGCGAAAAACTCACAGGCGCCGCGCTCATTCAGGAAGCACGCGTTATCGTTGGCGTTTTTCGCGAGCAAGAGCTAGGCGCCCCCCTCGCTCCTACAGAGGGCGGTGTTCGCTTAACTGACTGGTATCAGGGCAAGCCCCCTCCCCCATCATTTCAAGCTCGAACACGCAGCACGACCCCAATCCCGATCGAACATCTATCCTTACCTCAGGTCCACGTTAAGGAGAGCAATGGATCGGAGGGATGTTCATCGTGCATATCGCTGACATAACCATGTTCTACGCCCCGGCCAGCGGTGGCGTACGCACTTATCTGGACGCCAAGCACCGGCGCCTGGCGCTCAAGCCCGGCATTCGCCACAGCCTGTTGGTGCCGGGCGCCCACTTGAGCGAGCGCGATGGCATTTTCCAGGTGCCGGCGCCGCCGCTGCCCTTCGGCAAAGGCTACCGCTTCCCCCTGCGCCTCGCCCCATGGCGAAATGTCCTGCACGATTTGCAGCCTGATCTGATCGAAGTCGGCGATCCCTACCTGACCGCCTGGGCCGCCCTGGACGCCCGGCGCCAGTTGGATGTGCCCGTCATCGGTTTTTACCACTCCGACCTCCCCCTGCTGGTGCGTAACCGCATGGGCGCCTGGTTTACCCCCAACGTCGAAGCTTATGTCAGCAAACTCTATGGGAATTTTGACCGGGTACTGGCGCCCAGCCAGGTAATGGCCGACAAACTCATTGGGCTTGGGGTAAAAAACGTCTTCGTGCAACCCTTGGGCGTCGACCTGCAAACCTTCACGCCACAGGTACGCGACCCCGGCCTGCGCGCCGAACTGGGGATCGCTGAAGACACCCGGCTGCTGATTTTCGCCGGGCGTGGCTCCAAGGAAAAAAACCTGCCGGTGCTGCTCAACTGCATGAAGCGCCTGGGCGAGGGTTATCACTTATTGCTGGTGGGTTCCGGCATGCCGGCCAATGTGCCGGACAATGTCACCGTAGTCGATGGCTTCCGCCCGGCCGATCACGTGGCCCGCTTGATGGCCAGCGCCGATGCGTTATTGCATGGCGGGGACCAGGAAACCTTCGGCCTGGTCATTCTGGAAGCCATGGCCTGCGGCATTCCGGTGGTCGCCGTGGCGGCGGGAGCCTTTACCGAGATTGTCGACGAGCGCTGCGGCCTGCTCTGCGCGCCCAACAACCCCAATGCGATGGCCAATGCGGTACGCGAACTGTTTGGCGCCGACAGTCGCCGTCTCGGGGAACAGGCGCGGCGCCATGTCGAACAGCATTACGCGTGGGATGCGGTGGTGGACAGCCTGCTGGGGCATTACCACGCCGTGCTCGGCACACAAAAGCCGATGCTCGCCCATGGTTGAACGTTCAGTCATGCTGGTGCTGCACGACGTGGCGCCGAGCACCTGGGCCGATTACCGGCCCTTTGTCGAAGCCGTCGATGCCATCGGTAATATTCCTGTCACCTGGCTGGTGGTTCCGGACTTTCATCATCACAACGCCCTGGCCACCCATGCCGACTTCCGGCGCCTGCTCGACAACCGGGTAGCCAAGGGCGATGAACTCACCTTGCACGGGTATTACCACTGCGACGACCAACCCCGGCCGCGTACACCCCGGGAATGGTTCATGCGGCGCATCTATACCCATGAGGGCGAGTTCTACCAGTTATCGCAAGCCGAAGCCTTGCAGCGCCTGACCGGCGGCATCGAGGTATTCCAGCGCAATGACTGGCCCCTGCAAGGGTTTGTCGCACCTGCCTGGCTGATGAGCCAGGGCACCCGGTTGGCATTGCGCCAGTTACCGCTGAGCTACACCAGCGACCCGCAGCACCTGTATCGCCTGCCCGACTTCACGGCCATCCACGCCCCCGGCCTGGTGTGGAGCGCGCGCAGTGCATGGCGCCGAGGCTTGTCCAAGGTCTTGAGCGATCGACGCGAGCAGCGCTGGCAGAGCGCACCGGTGATCCGATTAGGGTTGCACCCCGTCGATATGCGTCACGAATTTTCCCGTCAGTATTGGCTGCAGACCCTGGAGCGCCTGCTTGACGATGGACGCACGCCACAGACCAAGTCCGCGTGGCTGTCGACGCTGCCATGCGCCAGCTGATCTGGCTGGGCCTGGCGCTGCTGGTCGCGCTGGTGATCCCGGTGTGGCTGGGCGGCGGCGAAACCGTTGCGCGCCTGCGCCAGTTTCCCCTGCCCCTTTTACTGGGAATGTTTGCCATGATCATCGGCTGCTGGCTGATCAACAGCCTGCGCATACGGTTGTTGCTTGGCCAGCAGCGCAGTCGGCTGGGATGGCGCAAAAGCCTGGGCGTGGTGATATCGACCGAATTCGCCATGTGCGCCACCCCTGGCGGCAGCGGCGGGCCCCTCACGCTGATGGGCCTGCTGGCACGCAACGGCATACGGCCCGCCCATGGCAGCGCGGTGTTCGCCATGGACCAGTTGAGTGACTTGCTGTTCTTTTTCTGCGCACTGCTGGGCATCGTGCTGTATGCGCTGTTTCATAGCCTCAGCCCACGCCTGGAAGAGCTTTTGGGGCTCAGTGCCGTGTCGATGGTCGGTGGCGTCGTCGGCTGCGTGGTGGTGGTGCGCTTTCATCGCCGCCTGATTCGCCTGGCCGGACGTGTACTCAAAGCCATGAAGGTGCGCGTCGGCACCCGCCGGCGGTGGGCCCGCCGGTTGCTGCACTTCCTTGCGGCCTTCACCCAAACGCTGAATTTGCCCTGGAGCACCCTGCTCGGGGTGTTCGCGCTGACCAGCCTGCATTGGTTATTACGCTACAGCGTGTTGTACCTGGCGCTGCGCGGCCTGGGTGGGCAGGTGCAGTGGGCCTTAAGCTTCCTGATCCAGATGCTGTCATTGACTGCAGGGCAATTGAGCCTGCTGCCAGGCGGGGCCGGGGCGGCGGAGTTGACGTCGGCGGCACTGCTCGCGCCGATGGTAGGCAATGCCACAGCGGCGGCGGCCATTCTGATCTGGCGGGCAGTGACTTATTACTTCTATCTGCTGGCCGGTGCGCCCGTGTTTCTGTTGATGGTGGGCAAGCCGCTGCTCAAGCGTCTTTTTCGGGAAAAGCACACGGTTTCTCATCCCCCTGCAACTGCTCCCACAACTGGGCGGCGCCGGGAAAGTCAGTACCATCCTCAGCACCCAGCGCATCCGGGTCGTAACGACTCAGACAGCCCTCGCACAGGGTAGCGGGTGGCCTGGAAGTCGCCTTGTCGAGTGGGTCGGTCATGGTCGCCTCCTGAAAATAAAAAGGGTCCGGAGAGTTTTACTCCCGGACCCTTGCTTGTTCAACCAGGCGCGTCGGTCAGAACACCACGGTTTTGTTGCCGTGCACCAACACACGATCTTCCAGGTGATAACGCAAGCCACGGGCCAGCACCATCTTTTCGACGTCACGACCGAAACGCACCATGTCTTCGATGCTGTCGCTGTGGCTGACGCGCACCACGTCCTGCTCGATGATCGGACCGGCGTCCAGCTCTTCGGTGACATAGTGACAGGTCGCGCCGATCAGCTTCACGCCGCGCAGGGACGCCTGGTGATAAGGCTTGGCACCCACGAACGACGGCAGGAAGCTGTGGTGAATGTTGATCACCTTGCCCGCGTATTCGCGGCACAGTTCCGGCGGCAGGATCTGCATGTAGCGCGCCAGCACCACCACGTCGGCATCGTGCTGCTTGACCAGGCGCGACACTTCGGCGAACGCCGGCTCCTTGTCCTGCGGGTTGACCGGCACGTGGTAATACGGGATGCCATGCCATTCGACCATGCTGCGCAGGTCGTCATGGTTGGAGATCACACATGCGATCTCGCAATCGAGCTCATCGCTGTGCCAGCGGTGCAGCAGGTCCGCCAGGCAGTGGGATTCACGGCTGGCCATCAGCACGACGCGTTTCTTCTGCTCCGTGTCGGTGATGTGCCAGGTCATCGAAAACTCTTCGGCGATCGGCGCAAACGCCTCACGGAAGGCTTGCAGACCAAAAGGCAAGGTATCGGCACGAATTTCGTGACGCATGAAAAACCAACCGCTGAGATCATCCGAGTGATGGCTCGCCTCGGTGATCCAACCGTTATGAGAAGCTAGAAAGTTACTGACCTTGGCAACGATGCCAACCCGGTCCGGGCAAGCAATCACCAGCCGAAAAGTGCGCATTAGGGGGAAACTCCAGAACTTCGCAAAGGCCGCCATTCTAGCGATTGCGCAGAAAAACTGCAGTACTCCTTGTGCCTTATTCTGATCCCTGGCGCTGGCAACACCCCTTAACAGCGTAAGGTCTTACCAGCATTATATGGCCTTACACAGCAAGCTCGGCAATTAGCAGAATTAAGCTGTTTGTTTTTAGCCGCGCGCCCGATAATTAACTCGACTTCACACCGGGGCGAAAAACTTCAATCTAATTCAGGTAAATAGCTGCTTAAATGTTTACTTGATGAAATTGCCTGACTATTATTAGGCCACTCACCCTGTCAATCAGCGTTCTACATAAGGTAGTCCACATGTCTCTGATCAACGAATACCGCGCCACCGAAGAAGCTATCAAAGAGCTGCAAGCCCGTTTGAAGAACCTGTCGCAAGACGACAAGCTGAAAACCGAGCTGGAATTCGAAGGCAAACTGCGCACCCTGATGGGCGAATACTCCAAATCCCTGCGTGACATCATCGCGCTGCTGGATCCGGAATCGAAAGTTAAAGCACCGCGTGGCGCTGTGAAAACTACCGGCACCAAACGTGCTCGCAAGGTCAAGCAGTACAAAAACCCGCACAACGGTGAAGTGATTGAAACCAAAGGCGGCAATCACAAGACGCTGAAAGAGTGGAAAGCCAAGTGGGGCGGTGACGTGGTAGAAGGTTGGGCTACCCTGCTGGGCTAAGCCTGGTCGGATCTGCACCCGATACGCGACACATTGAAAACGCCAGCTCGCTGGCGTTTTTTATTGTCTGAATGTTTTGCAGTTGCTCGGCTACAGATTCAGGCGGGCCGCTAAAGAGTCAGCATAGTCTTGCCATTCATCCAGTACCTGGCACTGAAACGCTGTCGCACTGTTTTTCAATTCCTGATGGGCCAGCTTAAATGCCGCCAGGGTATTGGGTGCGCCCCATACCGGGTCTGACAACCGTTGCTGACAGAAAAGTCTCCAGCGCTCTTGCTCCTCATTGTTCAAGGTTTCAGGAAAGTTACGCGCGCGATAGCGGAATAATAATTCAGGCAATCGATGATCATCGAACGGCCATTGCTGGCGTCCCAGTTGTACCGGCTCTGCCATGCGAACTTGTTCACATAAGCGCCGGTCACGGTCGCCGATAAAACCCTCATAGAGCTGCTGCTCCGGATCGGCATTCGGCGCGTATTCCTCCTCGGCGTAAACGCTCGCCAACTTGTCACGCCAAACTTCCTGTGCGTCAGTTAGTCGCAGCGCCCGTGCCTGGTAAACCTCCATATCCAATTGCAGCCGCTCGCGATCTTGCGCGCGCAGCACTTTCAAGGGCGCGACGACCGGACAGCGGTTGATGTGCAGCAACTTCAGAGGCACCGGCAGCTCACCCTGCGCCAGCTCATCGCGCCGCGTATAGAGGCGCTCGCGCAACGTTTGGGCATCCAGTTCGAGCAGGGCCTGGGGATCGAGTCCCAAGTCACACACAATCAATGCATTGCGATTGCGCGGATGCCAGGCCAGCGGCAAGACCACCCCCAGATAATGCCGCTCGGCGCTGAAGCGTCCGGAAATATGCACCAGCGGCTGCAACAGGCGCACCTGGTCCATCACCCGTTGCTTGCTCCGCAACTGGAACAGCCACTCATACAGCTTGGGTTGTTTGTCCCGCACCAATCGCGCCAGGGCGATGGTCGCGCGCACGTCAGACAACGCATCGTGGGCCTGGCCGTGGTCGATGCCGTTGGCTTGCGTCAGGCGTTCGAGCTTGAGCGTCACGCGCCCGTCCTGCTCGGGCCATACAATCCCCTCCGGGCGCAGGGCATAGGCGGTACGCATCACATCGATCAAGTCCCAGCGGCTGTTACCGCCCTGCCACTCGCGTGCGTAAGGGTCGAAAAAGTTGCGATAGAGACTGTAGCGCGTCATTTCATCGTCAAAGCGCAGGGTGTTATAACCCGCGCCGCAGGTGCCGGGGGCCGCGAGTTCGGCGTGCACACGGGTCATGAAGTCAGCTTCGGCAAGGCCTTTGTGCGCCAGGACCTGCGGCGTGATACCGGTGATCGCACACGCTGCCGGATGGGGCAGGATATCGTCGCTGGGCCGGCAATACAGATTGATCGGCGGGCCGACCTCGTTGAGCTCGAGGTCGGTACGAATGCCGGCTACCTGCAGCGGGCGATCGCTGCGCGGGTTGATTCCGGTGGTTTCATAGTCGTACCAGAAAATGGAGGTCACGGGCTGTTCCTGTGCTGAAGACCGGCAAAGTCTAGGCGCTGCAAGGGGCCAGGGGCCAGCGATACCTTACTGGACAAATATCCAGCAAAATCTTGAAGGGTTGCTTCCCGCCTCGACACTGCTAGCATCCGTGTCTCTCAGTCGCTTCGCACTGCCAAGGATCGCAATGCCAACAGCTCCTCTGGATACCTGCTACCAGATCGAGACCCCCGAGGGTATCGACCTGCCCTTGCGCCCTGCCGGCCTTGCGCCAAGGGCATTGGCCTACGCCTTCGATCTGCTCGCGCGTGGCGTGATCATGGGCATCCTGCTGGTGCCCCTCGCGCTGCTTGGCAACCTCGGCCTCGGCCTGGGCGCGCTGCTGCTGTTCCTGGTCAGTTGGTGGTACATGGTGCTGTTCGAAGTGCTCAACCAGGGCTGCTCGCCCGGCAAGCAAGTAATGGGCCTGCGGGTAGTACAGGATGACGGCACCGCCATCGGTTGGTCGGCATCACTGATCCGCAACCTGCTGCGGTTTGTCGACATGCTGCCCTTCGGCTACTTCTTCGGCGCCATCAGTTGCCTGCAACATCCGCACTTCAAGCGGCTCGGCGACCTGGCGGCGGGTACGCTGGTGGTCTACCGCGAGCAGTCGCTGGCCCGCCCGCCACTACCTCAGGCAGCCGCCCTGCGCCTGCCCTTCGCGCTGGCGTTGAGCGAACAGCGCGCAATCCTCGGTTTCGCCGAACGCCAGGCCGACCTGTCTGCCGAGCGGGTGCATGAACTGGCTGCAATCCTCGCCGCGCCCTTGCAGGTGTCCCCGGCCCGCGCCGTGGAGCAACTTAACGGTGTGGCCCGTGGTTTGTTGGGGCCGACATGAAGCAGAGCCTTTTTGAAAGCCGGCACCAGCAGCAATGGCAGACTTTCGCCGAACAACTGAACCAGTTGGAGCGAGGCAAAGCCTGCGAGGTGACCGACTTTCCTTATCACTATCGACGTCTGTGCCAACACCTGGCCCTGGCCCAGGAGCGCGGCTACAGCAGTTACCTGGTGGACCGCCTGCAACAACTGGCGCTGCGCGGCCACCAGCAACTGTATCGCCATCGCAGCCAAACGACGGCGAACGTGGTGGCCTTCATCCTCGCCGATTTCCCGCGCCTGGTACGCGAACAATGGCGCTTCGTGCTGATCGCCAGCCTGCTGTTCTTTGGCAGCCTGCTGGGCATAGCCCTGTTGGTCTACCTGTTTCCCGACCTGATCTACAGCATCGTCAGCCCGCAACAGGTGGCCGAGATGCAAAGCATGTACGACCCCGCCGCCAGTCGCCTGGGCCGCGCGGCCGAACGCGCCTCCAGCGAAGACTGGATGATGTTTGGCTACTACGTGATGCACAACATCGGCATCGCCTTCCAGACCTTTGCCGCCGGTTTGCTGTTCGGCCTGGGCAGCGTGTTCTTCCTGGTCTTCAACGGCCTGACCATCGGGGCGGTGTCCGGGTACCTGAGTGAAATCGGCTACGGCCAGACCTTCTGGTCATTCGTGATCGGCCATGGTGCCTTCGAACTCAGCGCCATCGCACTGGCCGGTGCGGCGGGCCTGCAACTGGGCTGGTCACTGATCGCGCCAGGGCCGTTGGCACGTAGCGAATCCCTGCGCCTGGCGGCCCGCAAAAGCGTGCAGATGCTCTGCGCAGTCATGGTGTTCCTGCTGATCGCAGCGTTCATCGAAGCCTACTGGTCATCCACCACAAGCATTGCGCCCTGGATCAAATACCTGGTGGGCAGCGCACTATGGCTGCTGGTGGCCGCCTACCTGATCTTCGCCGGCCGGACTCGCCATGCGCCTGACTGACGCCAGCGTGGTCATCCGCCCGCGTACCTCCTGGGAAGCCATGGACCTCGGCGTACTGATGGCCCGTGAACATCGTGCAGTGCTGATGGGCAGTTGGGCCCTGGTCAGCCTGCCTGTGTTCCTGCTGCTCACCTCGCTGCTGTGGCAGTACCCGTCTTACGCCCTATTCCTGTTCTGGTGGCTCAAGCCCGCCTTCGAACGATTGCCGTTGTACATTCTTTCCAAGGCCCTGTTTGGTGAAACCCCGAGCCTGAAACAGGCCGTTCGCCAGTGGCCACGCCTGCTAAGGGGGCAACTGTTCGCCAGCCTGACCTGGCGCCGGCTGAGCCTGAGCCGCAGCTTCATGCTGCCGGTGAGCCAGCTCGAAGGCCTGGATGGGCCAGTGCGTCAACAGCGCCTGGGCATACTGCAACAGCGTAATGCAGGCGCCGCGCGCTGGCTGACGATCATCGGGGTGCATCTGGAGATCGGCCTATGGTTCGGGTGCATGGCGCTGTTCTATCTATTTATCCCCGAGCAGGTTGAACTGCAGTGGGACTGGCAGCGGCTGGTACTGGCGACAGGCCCGCAGGGGCTCTGGCTGGAACACCTGAGCAACGCGTTCTATGCGCTGGTCCTGGTGTTCTGGGAACCCATCTACGTCGCCTGCGGTTTCAGCCTGTACCTCAACCGTCGCACCGTCCTGGAAGCCTGGGACCTGGAACTGGTGTTTCGCCGGTTGCGCCAACGCCTGAGCGGTGTCGCGCCGCTGTTGCTGCTGGTCGTCGGGCTCACGCTGGTGCAACTGAGCCCATCGGCGCTGGCCGATCAGACAGCTGATCCCAAGCCCCTCGGCACCCAGGCGGCCAGCCAATCGATCAAGGCGCTGTTGGAAAAACCGCCGTTCAAGAATCCGCAAACCGTCACCCGTTATCGTTTTGGCGAGGAAAAACCCGCCACGCCCCGCAAAGCCCCTGGGGACGGTAAATTACCTGCCTGGCTCCAGCAATTGCTCGACAACCTCAACAGCAACACCTTCAGGCACGTGGCCCAAGGCCTGGAGATACTGCTATGGAGCGTGGTGATTGGCGGGCAGGCCCTGGTGGTGTGGCGCTACCGTGAATGGCTGCGCACATTTGTCAGCCGCAGGCGGCGACCTCAGCCCATCACCGCAAGACCTGCGCCTGCCCAATTGTTCGGCCTGGAACTGGGGGTCGAGACATTGCCCGACGATATCGCCAGCGCCGCCGAACAGCTATGGCCCACCCGCCCACGGGAGGCCCTCGGCCTGCTGTATCGCGGCCTGCTCAGCCGGCTGCTGCATGAGTTCGACCTGCCACTCAAAAGTGCCGATACCGAGGGCCAGGTACTGGAGCGTGTTCATCAGTTGCAGCAACCGCAGTTGCTGGCATTCAGCCGCGAATTGACCGCTCACTGGCAAAACCTTGCCTATGGCCATCGACTGCCTCCCGCCACCGCCCAGCAAAAGCTGTGCAGCGATTGGCGCGCACTCTTCAGTAGCAGGACCAGCCAATGAAACGGCCATTACTGTGGATTGCCGCGCTGCTGGCCTGCCTGTTGGGAGCGGGCGGCCTGTATGCCTGGCACAAGGCAATTCCCTATGAGGAGGTTGTGGATCGTGGCCCATCGCCGGACGCACTGGCCAACCCCTACCTCGCGGCGGAGGACTTCCTGCGCCGGCAAGGCCTGGCGGTAACACATGCCAACGGGCTCGAGCGGCTTGCCGATCTGCCCGCCCCAGGCCATAGCCTGCTGTTG
Organism: Pseudomonas sp. 31 R 17; assembly: GCF_900004915.1. NCBI lineage: Bacteria > Pseudomonadati > Pseudomonadota > Gammaproteobacteria > Pseudomonadales > Pseudomonadaceae > Pseudomonas > Pseudomonas sp. 31 R 17. The sequence goes on along the minus strand of NZ_CVTN01000079.1, from coordinate 149,102 downwards.
CTGGGGGAGCGTGGCAACATGACCCCAGGCCAGGTCGAACAACTGCTGGCGTGGGCAAAAGCCGGGGGGCACCTGTTACTGGTGGCCGAGGCGTTATGGGATGAAGAGACCGGTAAAAGCGGCGACCTGCTGCTCGATCGTCTCAATCTTCACCAAACCCTTAGCGATGACTTCGACGAGCCGGCGGCGCCGCGCAAAAAGATCGCGCCGGACCTCACTAAACTGTATGTCGACAATGAAACCGCGCCGGCGTATTTCAGTTTTGACACCGACTTCAACCTTACCGACCCCAGGCACCTGGCGCAGTTTTCAGCCAACAGCGCCAAGTCCAGCCATCTGATGCAACTTGACCTCGGGTCAGGCCGCGTCACGGTGCTCACCGACAGCGACCTGTGGAAAACCCCGAGCATCGGCAAACACGACAATGCCTGGCTGCTGTGGTACCTGAACCAGGGCACCGACGTCACCCTGCTGTTCAACGGCGGCGCGGACAACCTGCTGACCCTGCTGGTCCGTTACTTCCCCCAGGCCCTCGTCGCGCTGGTCGCACTGCTTGCCCTGGCACTCTGGCACGCCGGCATGCGCCAGGGCCCGATCCAGGCACCCGCGCCCAAGGCGCGTCGACAGCTACAGGAGCATTTGCGCGCCAGCGCCGACTTCCTGCTACGCCGCAGCGGCCAGGGCGCCTTGCTGCAAGCCTTGCAGCAGGATTTATTGCGCGCCGCCCGGCGCCGTCACCCCGGCTTTGAACACCTCGACATGGCAGAACAATGTCAGGTGCTGGAACACCTGACGCAACAACCCTCCCCTATCATCCGCCAGGCACTCGGCGCACCTGCGCTGAAACGGCTCTCCAGCGCCGATTTCAGCCAACAGGTGGCGTGCCTGCAAACCCTCAGGAATGCCCTATGAGCGACTCTCCAACGGCTACAACCCTGACCGCAGAACAGACTGTCCAAAACGCCACGCAACAGGCCCAGGCCCTGCGCATTGAATTACGCAAGGCAGTGATTGGCCAGGACGCGGTGATCGATGACGTGCTCACCGCGTTGATTGCAGGTGGCCATGTGCTGCTGGAGGGTGTACCCGGTCTTGGCAAAACGTTGCTGGTGCGTGCGCTGGCCCGTTGTTTCGGCGGCGATTTCGCGCGCATCCAGTTCACGCCGGACCTGATGCCCAGCGATGTCACCGGCCACGCGGTGTACGACCTGCAGACCGAACAGTTCAAGCTGCGCAAGGGGCCGTTGTTCACCCACTTGTTACTGGCCGACGAAATCAACCGCGCTCCGGCCAAGACCCAGGCGGCACTGCTCGAAGCCATGCAGGAGCGCCAGGTCACCCTGGAGGGCGAGGCATTGCCCATCGGCGCGCCGTTCATGGTGCTTGCCACCCAGAACCCGATCGAGCAGGAAGGCACCTACCCGTTACCCGAAGCCGAGTTGGACCGCTTCATGCTCAAGGTGCGCATGGACTATCCCGACGCGCAGCAGGAAGTGGACATGGTGCGCGAAGTGACGCGCTCATCCAGGGCCGACATGCTCGATGTGCAACCGTTGCGTACCGTGTTGCAGGCCGAAGACGTGGTACAGATGCAGCAGATCGCCAGCGGCATGCCTCTGGATGAACAGGTGCTCGACTATGCCGTGCGCCTGGCGCGGGCCACGCGCAGTTGGCCGGGCTTGACCATCGGCGCAGGCCCACGGGCCTCTATCGCCCTGATTCGCGGCGCCCGTGCCCGTGCGCTGTTGCGCGGCGGCGACTTCGTGACCCCGGATGACGTCAAGGGATGCGCCCTGGCGGTGCTGCGTCACCGCGTACGGCTTGCGCCCGAACTGGACATCGATGGCCTGGAGGTGGACCAGGTGATCAAGCAGTTGCTCGACCAGATTGCGGCCCCCAGGCAGTAACGCCGGCATGAAACCGACCCGTCTGTTCCTGACCTGGCTGGGTGTCCTGTTGGCCCTCAGTATCCTGCTGGGCGCGTCGATGGCCTTGCAGGTCAAGGTGCCCGAGACCTTGCACGCAATCGCCTGGGGCCTGCTACTGGCCCTGCTGGTGCTGGCGATGCTCGACGCCATACGGTTACGCCGCCGCCCTTCGGTACGTGTGCGCAGGACACTGCCCGGCAGCCTGGCATTGGGGCGCTGGGGAGAAGTGCGCCTGTCACTGGAACACGACTATCCACAGCCGCTGACCGTGCAGGTGTTCGATCACGTGCCCGACGGGCTGGTTGTGGATAACCTGCCGCAATCCATTTTGCTGCGTCCGGGCGAGCGTGGTGAACTGGGCTATCGTGTGCGCCCCGTGCGACGTGGACATTTCAGCTTCAGCCGCTGCGAAATCCATCTGCCCAGCCCCCTGGGGTTGTGGTCGGCGCGGCGCTGGCTCGACGTCACGGACGCCACTCGCGTGTACCCGGACTTCGCACGCTTATCCGGTGCGCAGTTGCAGGGGGTGGATAACTGGCTGAGCCAACTGGGTGTGCGCCAGCATCAGCGGCGTGGACCGGGCCTGGAGTTTCATCAATTACGCGAGTTTCGCGACGGTGACAGCCTGCGTCAGATCGACTGGAAAGCCACGGCACGACAACGCACGCCGATTGCCCGGGAATATGAGGATGAACGTGACCAACAGATTGTGTTCATGCTCGATTGCGGCCGGCGCATGCGCAGCCAGGACGACGAGTTGTCCCACTTCGACCACGCTCTGGATGCCTGTCTGTTACTGAGTTACGTCGCCTTGCGCCAAGGCGATGCAGTCGGGCTGTGTACCTTTGCCAGCGACCAGCCGCGTTACCTGGCGCCGGTCAAGGGCAGCGGTCAGTTGAACGTCTTGCTCAATGCCGTCTATGACTTGCACAGCACACGCAAGACAGCCGACTACGAGGCCGCCGCCAGCCAATTGCTGGCTCGGCAAACACGGCGCGCATTAGTGATCGTGGTCACCAACCTGCGTGATGAAGACGATGAAGCACTGGTGAGTGCGATCAAGCGCATTGGTCGGCACCATCGGGTGCTGATCGCGAGTTTGCGAGAGGAAGTGCTCGATCAACTGCGCCAGGCCCCGGTACAAACCCTGCCCGAAGCATTGGCCTACAGCGGCGCAATTGACTACCTCAACATGCGTAACCAGTTGCATGACCGCCTGGGTGCCCATGGGCTGACCGTGCTGGATAGCTTGCCGTCAACATTGGGCGCCGCGCTGGTGACGCGTTACCTGCGCTGGAAAAAAGCCGGCGTGTTCTGAACGCACGCGCACGGCCACGGTGGACACGGCCGCCGTAGCCGACTGCACCCGCCGTTCAGGCGGATGCCTGCAGCGGATCGAAACTGAAGTAATGCAACAAGGCGCTGATCAGCTGTGCGTATTCTTCGCATGCCTGAAGCACGCGGAACCCCGAATCGTAATGTTGCGGGTTGACGTCTTCCCGGCTCCACAGACAAGTCGCGGTAAGATCAACAGCCTGGAATTCGCCGTGCAGCCCGGGAATTTTCAAGCGCAGCTCGAAGTCTGCACCGATCATCATCGGTAACTGGCTGATCAGCATCAGCCCGTCTTCGGAAACGTCGCCCAGAAAACCGATTGGCTTGTCCGTAAGCCGATTGAACACCTGCAAGAAATAAGGCAGCTGATGCCGTTCGATCCGTCGTTCGATAAACATGGTGAGGTTGCCATCCCATAAAGCCAGTGATTCGAAACGAGCCCATCGCTCGCTCTCCCTGATATCGGTGTGAAAAGCGCGCGTTGTCACGCGACCGCTGCCGAATCCGGGCGTTGCACTGTTTTGAATAGAAAGTTGTACAAACTGATATTCAAAGAATAGCCCAAGACTGGCACCAGGCCAGTTCTCAAGCGACAAATAGCACTACAGCGAGGTCGGCCGTGGTTGCGCCACACTTGCGCCGGAGTCATGCCCCAACTGGCGCAAGGTATCGAGCCGGGCACGGGCGCGATAAGCGTACTCGCTGGACGGGTATTGGCTGATGATGAATTGATAGGTTTGCGCGGCATCGACGAACAGCTTCTGCCGCTCCAGGCACTGCCCGCGCAGCATCGAAACCTCGGGTTGCACATAACGACGGGTGCGGCTCTCGCGGTCGACCTGGGACAACTCCAGCGTGACCCGCGCGCAATCGCCCACCCCATAGGCACGGTAAGCGTTGTTCAAATGGTGGTCCATTGACCAGCGGGTGCAGCCGACAACACTGACGGCCAGGGCAGCAACGAGCAAAATTCGCATGGGGGTTCTCCTGTCTTGTGCAGTGTATCGACCCCGCGCCGAAAATCTTCAAGACTGTTCGTCTTTTCAACCTCAGCAAAAACAAGCCGTTCGTCAATAAGTAGTGCAAACGAACAATGACTACAACGAAAGAGCATAGTAGCCTTCCCCAGCGCTTGAACTCAGGAGTCTGTGCATGTCCGTCCGTCGTACCAAAATCGTCGCCACCCTTGGCCCGGCCAGCAACTCGCCGGAAGTCCTCGAACAGCTGATTCTGGCTGGTTTGGACGTTGCCCGTCTGAACTTCTCCCACGGCACCCCGGACGAGCACAAGGCTCGCGCCAAGCTGGTGCGTGACCTGGCCGCCAAACACGGTCGTTTCGTGGCGCTGCTGGGTGACCTGCAAGGCCCGAAGATCCGTATCGCCAAATTCGCCAACAAGCGGATCGAGCTGAAGATCGGTGACAAATTCACCTTCTCTACCAGCCATCCGCTGACTGAAGGCACCCAGGACATCGTCGGCATCGACTACCCGGACCTGGTCAAGGACTGCGGCGTCGGCGACGAATTGCTGCTGGACGACGGCCGCGTGGTCATGCGCGTCGACACCGCGACCCCGACCGAACTGCATTGCACCGTGATCATCGGCGGCCCGCTGTCCGACCACAAAGGCATCAACCGTCGCGGCGGTGGCCTGACCGCGCCGGCCCTGACTGAAAAAGACAAGGCCGACATCAAGCTCGCCGCCGAGATGGAAGTGGACTACCTCGCCGTGTCCTTCCCGCGCGACGCCGCCGACATGGAATACGCCCGTAAACTGCGCGACGAAGCCGGTGGCACCGCCTGGCTGGTGGCGAAGATCGAACGCGCCGAAGCCGTGGCCGATGACGAAACCCTCGACGGCCTGATCAAGGCGTCGGACGCCGTGATGGTTGCCCGTGGCGACCTGGGCGTGGAAATCGGCGACGCCGAGCTGATCGGTATCCAGAAGAAAATCATCCTGCACGCGCGCCGCCACAACAAAGCGGTGATCGTTGCGACCCAGATGATGGAGTCGATGATCCAGAACCCGATGCCGACCCGCGCCGAAGTGTCCGACGTGGCCAACGCCGTGCTCGACTACACCGACGCCGTGATGCTCTCGGCTGAAAGCGCCGCCGGCCCGTACCCGTTGGAGGCCGTCCAGGCCATGGCGCGCATCTGCGTCGGCGCTGAAAAGCACCCCACCAGCAAGACCTCCAGCCACCGCATCGGCAAGGTTTTCGAAAGCTGCGACCAGAGCATCGCCCTGGCGGCCATGTACACCGCCAACCACTTCCCGGGCGTCAAGGCAATCATCGCCCTGACCGAAAGTGGCTATACGCCGTTGATCATGTCGCGCATCCGTTCCTCGGTGCCGATCTACGCGTTCACCCCTCACCGCGAAGCCCAGGCCCGCGCGGCGATGTTCCGCGGCGTGTACACCATCCCCTTCGATCCGGCCTCGCTGGCACCCAACGAAGTCAGCCAGAAAGCCATCGACGAACTGGTCAAACGCGGCGTCGTAGAGAAAGGCGACTGGGTCATCCTGACCAAGGGCGACAGCTACCACACCACCGGTGGCACCAATGGCATGAAGATCCTGCACGTGGGCGACCCGCAGTACTGAGTGACACGCTGAAAAAACAGAAGCCCCGCCATGAGAATGGCGGGGCTTTTTCATTTCAAATGCCGGTTGAGGTGTTGCACCGTCAGGCCTCATCGGGGCAAAGGTATCTACACAACTCTGTAGCGCTCAACCGTAACCACGATGCGAAGCGAGTCGCTCTTGCTCTTGATCTGGCTTTTGATCTTAGGCGCCCCGTTAAACCACGCTGGCCGGAATTCGCCATGGATTTGGGGGGTAAACCGGCAGGGATGCCGGTTTAGCCGCCCCGCGCCATGGATGGCGCGTGGCGGCGGCCCCCCAAATCCATGGCGGATTACGGGCACACCGAGCCTAAGCGAGGTGCCGAGTGGTGGGGCAAGAGCGTTTTGCTTACTTTTGCGCTTTTCAAAAGTGAGCCGCTGTAAAAGCGGAACCATTAGCAGCCGTTACCGCAGAAACGGATATGTACTCGGCCCAATCCAACATCCTGGTCGGCCCAGAGGTCGCCATCGGGGGCAAGCCCCCTCCCACATTTGGGCCAGGATCGACACAAAATCCTGGTCGGCCCAGAGGCCGCCATCGGGAGCAAGCCCCCTCCCACATTTGGGCCAGGATCGACACAAAATCCTGGTCGGCCCAGAGGTCGCCATCGGGAGCACGCCCCCTCCCACAGTCAATCGCGTCCCCCCTCAACCACGAGGCACAAACACATCAGCCAGCAACTGACTACGCGGCAACCCCGCCAAAAACAAACGCTTGGCAAACACCTCGACACTGCCAGGGTGCCCGCACAGTAAAGCCTGGGTTTGCCGCGATATGAGCCGCAGTTGCCCCAATGCCTGGGCCAACTCATGTGCGGTCCACAACTCCACTGTAAGGTTCTGATGCTGCGCGGCCAGCGCCATCAGGGGCCCGGCCAGATAATGCCCATCAGCATCATGCGCCAGATGAACCACGCGAATGGCACCTTGGTGATCCTGCCGCAACGCCTCACGCAACACCCCCCACAACGGCCCCAGCCCGGTACCGGAGGCGAGCAGCCACAGCGGTCGCGCCTGCCAGTCCGGATCGTAATGCAGCGCCCCGCCGCGCAACTCGCCCAGGCGCAGACAATCCCCCAGGTTCAACTGCCGCGCCGCATCGCTGAATTCGCCGGGTAAACGGCAATCCAGATGAAACTCCAGGTACGGGTCCTCCTGCGGCAAACTCGCCAGGGAATACGGCCGCGCCACCTGCCCCGCCCATAACACCAGGTGCTGCCCCGCGCTGTACCGCAGGCCGCGCTGCGGTTGCAGGCGCAGACGCAGCACCGACGCCGTCAGCCAATCGGCACCCACCACCTTCGCCGCCACACCATCGCGCACAGGATCAAAGGCTTCGACCTGCAGATCGCCAACCACCTGGCACTGGCACGCCAGGCGCCAACCGTGCTGGCGTTGCTGCGGGCTCAACGCGTCAGGTTGGCGGTCCTGAACCTCGCCCTGGCAACGTACCAGGCAGGCATGGCAACTGCCGGCGCGGCAGCTGTAGGGCACGGCCACACCTGCCTGGTTCAGGGCATCCAGCAGGTTGCTGCCGGTGGCGACCGACCAGTGGCGTTCGCCGACGTGCAGTTCAGGCATATAAAGGCTCTAACAGAAGGGACGCGCACAGGGAATCATGCCTGCGACAGTTTGACCATAGTCGGGTGTATCGGCCACCGCCACGGGTTATACTGCCGCGCCTTTTTAGCGTCGCGCCTGCACCAATGGCGTGCCTGTGGAAGGTGGCTTCAGCCGACCGATGCAACACTGAAGCCACCTTATTGAATGTTCCCTTATAGAGGAGCGCGACTCATGACCGTGATCAAGCAAGACGACCTGATTCAGAGCGTTGCCGACGCCCTGCAATTCATTTCCTACTACCACCCGGTTGATTTCATCCAGGCGATGCACGAGGCCTACCTGCGCGAAGAATCGCCGGCGGCCCGTGACTCCATCGCCCAGATCCTGATCAATTCGCGCATGTGCGCCACCGGCCATCGCCCGATCTGCCAGGACACCGGCATCGTCACCGTGTTCGTGCGCGTGGGCATGGACGTACGTTGGGATGGCGCCACCATGGGCCTGGACGACATGATCAACGAAGGCGTGCGTCGCGCCTACAACCTGCCGGAAAACGTCCTGCGCGCATCCATCCTCGCCGACCCGGCAGGCGCGCGCAAAAACACCAAGGACAACACCCCGGCGGTGATCCACTACTCCATCGTCCCGGGTAACACCGTGGAAGTGGACGTGGCCGCCAAGGGCGGTGGTTCCGAAAACAAGTCGAAAATGGCCATGCTCAACCCGTCCGACTCGATCGTCGACTGGGTGCTCAAGACCGTTCCGACCATGGGCGCCGGCTGGTGCCCACCGGGCATGCTCGGCATCGGCATCGGCGGCACGGCCGAGAAAGCTGCGGTGATGGCCAAGGAAGTGTTGATGGAATCCATCGACATCCATGAACTGAAGAAGCGCGGCCCGCAGAACCGTATCGAAGAGATGCGCCTGGAGCTGTTCGAGAAGGTCAACCAACTGGGCATCGGCGCTCAGGGCCTGGGTGGCCTGACCACCGTGCTCGACGTGAAAATCATGGACTACCCGACTCACGCCGCTTCCCTGCCGGTGTGCATGATCCCCAACTGCGCCGCCACCCGCCATGCGCATTTCGTGCTCGACGGTTCGGGCCCAGCATCGCTGGAAGCGCCACCGCTGGACGCCTACCCGGAAATCGTCTGGGAAGCCGGCCCATCGGCCCGACGCGTCAACCTCGACACCCTGACCCCGGAAGAAGTGCAGAGCTGGAAGCCGGGCGAAACCGTGTTGCTCAACGGCAAGATGCTCACCGGTCGCGACGCCGCGCACAAGCGCATGGTCGAGATGCTGAACAAGGGTGAGACCCTGCCGGTGGACCTCAAGGGTCGCTTCATCTACTACGTCGGCCCGGTTGATCCGGTGCGCGAAGAAGTGGTTGGCCCGGCAGGCCCGACCACCGCGACGCGGATGGACAAGTTCACCCGTCAGATCCTCGAACAAACCGGCCTGTTGGGCATGATCGGCAAATCCGAGCGCGGCCCGACCGCTATCGAAGCGATCAAGGACCACAAGGCCGTCTACCTGATGGCCGTAGGCGGCGCCGCTTACCTGGTGGCCCAAGCCATCAAAAAATCGCGCGTCGTCGCTTTCGCCGAACTGGGCATGGAAGCGATCTACGAGTTCGACGTGAAGGACATGCCGGTCACCGTTGCGGTGGACAGCAACGGCGAGTCGGTACACATCACCGGTCCTGCCATCTGGCAGAAGAAGATCAGTGAGAGCCTGGCGGTGGAAGTGCAGTAAGCACCTCCCTCCAAGGATAAAGGCGACTGCGGCCCCACGGCCCAGTCGCCTTTTTTCATGATGAGTGCAGTCAAATGTGGGAGGGGGCTTGCTCCCTCCCACACAAGCCCCCCCCCTCACTGCACTACCCAATGGCTCATGGTATGGTGCTCGCCCCTTACCGGCCTGTTCATCATCGTATGATCGCGATCCCTCGCCCCCTGCGCCTGACGTTCTATTCCCTGCTGATCATCGCCGGTGCCGTGCTGGCTGCCGCCCTGGCCACGCGCCATGCCGAACGCCAGGCCCTGGTGGACGATGCCGCTCGCGCCAACCAGCAGCTCGCGCTGTATGCCAACTCGCTGCACACCCTGATCGAACGCTACCGCGCCCTGCCCGCCGTGCTGGCCCTGGACTCGGAGATGATCAACGCCTTGAAGGGCCCGCTGGATGCCGGCACCCAGGACCTGCTCAACCGCAAACTGGAGCGCATCAACAGCGCCGCGCAGTCGTCCACCCTGGAATTGATGGACCGCACCGGCCTGGCCGTGGCCGCCAGCAACTGGAAGCTGCCCAGCAGTTACGTGGGACACAACTATGCCTTCCGCCCGTATTTCAGCCAGACCCTGAGCCAGGGCACCGGGCGCTTTTATGCCGTAGGGGTAACCACCGGCATCCCGGGCTACTTCCTTTCCAGCGCGGTGGTCGATGAGCACGAGCAGTTCCTTGGCGCCATGGTGGTCAAGCTGGAGTTTCCCGAACTGGAACGCGAATGGGCCCAGGGCAATGACTTGCTGCTGGTCAGCGATGCGCGCGGCATTGTGTTTATCGCCAACCAGCCGGGCTGGCGCTATCGCAACCTGCGGCCGTTGTCAGAGAGCGACCTGGCTGAACTCAAGGCCACCCGTCAATACGACAAGAAACAACTGCAGCCGCTGGAGACCCGCACCCTGCAACGCTTCGACGACAACAGCCACTTGATGCGCGTCAACGGCCCCGACGGCAGTGCCAACTACATCTGGGAGTCGCTGCCGCTCAAGGCCGAAGGCTGGACCCTGCACCTGCTGCGCAAACCCCAGTTCCCGCTGGAAGACCAGCGCAATGCCGGCCTTGCCGCCGCCGGTTCGTGGCTGGCCCTGGTGTTTCTTGTGCTGTTCCTGAGCCAGCGTTGGCGCCTGGCGCGCCTGCGTCAACGCAGCCGCGAAGAGCTCGAACAATTGGTCGAGGAACGCACCCAGGCCCTGCGCACCGCCCAGGATGGCCTGGTGCAGTCGGCCAAACTGGCGGCGCTGGGGCAGATGTCCGCTGCTCTTGCCCACGAAATCAACCAACCGCTGACCGCGCAACGCATGCAATTGGCGACGCTGCGGCTGTTGCTCGACCACGGCCGCGTGGACGATGCCTACAAGGCACTCACACCGCTGGACGACATGCTCACGCGCATGGCGGCGCTGACGGGCCACCTCAAGACCTTCGCCCGCAAAAGCCCCAGCGGCCTGCGCGAACGCCTGGACCTGGCCACCGTGGTCGACCAGTCCCTGCACCTGCTCGACGCGCGCCTGCGCGATGAACATATCGGCGTAGCGCTGGACCTGACCCGCCCTGCCTGGGTGCGCGGCGACGCGATTCGCCTCGAACAGGTGTTGATCAACCTGCTGCGCAACGCCCTGGATGCCATGGCCGACAAACCGCGCAAACGCCTGGAGATTCGTTTGCACGCCGACCAGCAGCTCTGGCAGTTAAGCGTCAGCGACAGCGGTGGCGGGATTGCCGAAGAACACTTGAACAACGTATTCGACCCCTTCTTCACCACCAAACCAGTGGGCGACGGGCTCGGTTTGGGGTTGGCGGTGTCCTACGCTATCGTGCACGAACTGGGCGGACGCCTGATCGCCGGCAACCGGGGCGACGGCGCAGTGTTTACCTTGACCTTGCCTGTCGCGCTGGAGACGCCCGATCTATGTTGAATGCGGTGATTGTGGTCGATGACGAAGCCAGCATTCGTACGGCCGTCGAACAATGGTTGAGCCTGTCGGGTTTCGAGGTGCAGTTGTTCAGCCGTGCCGAAGAATGCCTGGCGCAGTTGCCCAGGGACTTCCCCGGCGTGATCCTGAGCGATGTGCGCATGCCCGGCCTCAGCGGCCTGGAGTTACTGGCTGAAGTACAGCGGCGCGATGCCGACCTGCCGGTCATCCTGCTCACCGGCCATGGCGATGTCCCCATGGCCGTCGACGCCATGCGCGACGGCGCCTACGACTTCCTGGAAAAACCCTTCAGCCCGGATACCCTGCTCAATAGCCTGCGTCGAGCGCTCGACAAACGCGGCCTGGTCCTGGAAAACCGCCGCCTGCATCAGCAGGCCGACCACCGCGCCCAGCTCGAATCCAGCCTGCTGGGGGTGTCGCGCAGCTTGCAGAACCTGCGCCGCCAGGTGCTGGACCTGGCCACGCTGCCGGTCAATGTGCTGATCCGTGGCGAGACCGGCAGCGGCAAGGAATTGGTCGCCCGCTGCCTGCATGATTTCGGACCACGGGCGAAGAAGCCGTTTGTCGCGCTCAATTGCGCGGCCATTCCCGAGCAGTTGTTCGAGGCCGAGTTGTTCGGCCATGAAAGCGGCGCGTTCACCGGCGCCCAGGGCAAGCGTATCGGCAAGCTGGAATATGCCCACGGCGGCACGCTGTTCCTCGATGAAATCGAAAGCATGCCCCTGGCCCAACAGGTGAAATTGTTGCGGGTGCTGCAGGAGCAGAAGCTGGAGCGATTGGGCTCCAATCAAAGCATCCAGGTGGATTTGCGCATCATTGCCGCCACCAAGCCGGACCTGCTGGAAGAGGCCCGTGCCGGGCGTTTTCGCGAAGACCTGGCGTATCGCCTGAACGTCGCGCAACTGCGCCTGCCAGCGTTGCGCGAGCGCCGCGAAGACATCCCGTTGCTGTATGAACATTTTGCGCAAAACGCTGCCGAGCGTTTGGGCCGCCAGGTCGAGCCCTTGAGCGGGCCGCAGTTGGGACGCCTGCTCAGCCATGACTGGCCGGGCAACGTACGTGAACTGGCGAACGTTGCCGAGCGCCAGGTGCTGGGGCTTGGAGAGCCGGAACCTGAAGGCGTCGAGGCCGGGCAATCGTTGGCGGCGCAACAGGAAGCCTTCGAGGCGCATTGCCTGAAAGCTGCGCTGGCCCGGCATAAAGGCGATATCAAGGCGGTGCTGGCGGAGCTGCAACTGCCGCGCCGCACCTTCAATGAAAAGATGCAGCGGCATGGGTTGGTGAGGGAGATGTTTCTCTAGCGGCCTTCCGATCGCCATCGGGGGCAAGCCCCCTCCCACATTTTGACTTGTGAACACATTCAAGTGTGGGAGGGGGCTTGCCCCCGATGGCGCCCGCAGCCATAAGCGGATTTCCGCTCATCACCCCAAAACCATCAGCGGCTTTCCGCTCAAAAAAACCGCGCAACCCTTCTATCCCGGGCCTTCATCCACCTGGCACAGCTTCTGCTATAGCCCAAGCCAGGCAGTGCTCAGGCACGCTTCATAAAAACAACTAAATGAAGGATCCTTCAATGGATAACTCCAATACCTTGCCTCTGGGGTCGGCCGCTGCGCCGGCGAAAGAACGCACGACCTCCAGCCGGATCAAATCGATCTTCAGCGGCTCCGTCGGCAACATGGTCGAGTGGTATGACTGGTACGTCTATGCCGCCTTCTCGCTGTACTTCGCCAAGACCTTCTTTCCCAAAGGCGACACCACCGCCCAATTGCTCAACACCGCCGCGATCTTCGCCGTGGGTTTTCTGATGCGCCCTATCGGCGGCTGGCTGATGGGCCTCTACGCCGACAAAGTCGGGCGTAAAAAAGCCCTGATGGCTTCGGTCTACCTGATGTGCTTCGGCTCACTGTTGATCGCCCTGAGCCCAAGCTATGAACTCATCGGTATCGGTGCGCCCATTCTGCTGGTATTCGCCCGCTTGCTGCAGGGGCTGTCGGTCGGTGGAGAATACGGCACCTCCGCCACGTACCTCAGCGAGATGGCGACCAAGGAACGTCGCGGTTTCTACTCCAGCTTCCAGTACGTCACCCTGATCTCCGGCCAGCTCATCGCGCTGGGCGTGCTGATCGTACTGCAGCAAACCCTGACCACCGAACAGCTGTATGCGTGGGGCTGGCGCATTCCGTTCGCCATCGGCGCCCTGTGTGCAGTGGTGGCGCTGTATCTGCGTCGCGGCATGGAAGAAACCGAGTCGTTCACCAAGAAGGAAAAAGCCAAGGAAAGCGCCATGCGCACCTTGATGCGCCACCCCAAGGAACTGCTCACCGTGGTCGGCCTGACCATGGGCGGCACCCTGGCGTTCTACACCTACACCACCTACATGCAGAAATACCTGGTGAACACCGTCGGCATGAGCATCTCCGACTCCACCACCATCTCGGCGGCGACGCTGTTCCTGTTCATGTGCCTGCAACCCCTGGTGGGCGGGCTGTCGGACAAGATTGGCCGGCGCCCGATCCTGATCGCCTTCGGCGTCCTCGGCACCCTGTTCACCGTGCCTATCCTCACCACCCTGCACACCATCCAGACCTGGTGGGGCGCGTTCTTCCTGATCATGGCCGCGCTGATCATCGTCAGCGGCTATACCTCGATCAATGCGGTGGTCAAGGCCGAGCTGTTCCCGACCGAAATCCGCGCCCTCGGCGTGGGCCTGCCGTATGCCCTGACCGTGTCGATCTTCGGCGGTACCGCTGAATACATCGCCTTGTGGTTCAAGAGCATCGGCATGGAGACCGGCTACTACTGGTACGTGACCGCGTGTATTGCGGTGTCGTTGCTGGTCTATGTGACCATGAAAGACACCCGCAAGCATTCGCGGATCACCACCGACTAACTGCATGATGAGATAAAACCTGAGGGAGGGGGCTTGCCCCCTCCCACATTGGATATGATGTGGGCTCCAGAATTGAGAGCAGGACCGGCCCATGTCCGACGATATCCACTTCTACGAACCCGCCAACGGCCACGGCCTGCCCCATGATCCGTTCAATGCCATCGTCGGCCCACGTCCGATCGGCTGGATCTCGTCACACGACCGCGAAGGTCGCCTGAACCTGGCGCCTTACAGTTTCTTCAACGCGTTCAACTACGTCCCGCCGATCATCGGGTTTTCCAGCGTCGGGCGCAAAGACAGCCTGAACAATATCGAGCAGACCGGCGAGTTTGTGTGGAACCTGGCGACCCGCCCGCTGGCCGAGCGGATGAACCAGAGTTGCGCGGCTGTTGCGCCGGACGTGAATGAATTCGAACTGGCCGGCCTGACGCCGGTGGCGTCGAAAGTCGTCGGCGTACCGCGAGTGGGCGAGAGCCCGGTGTCGTTCGAATGCAAGGTGACGCAGATTATCCAGCTGCAACGCGCCGACCAGCAATTGGCCCCCAGCTGGCTGGTGCTGGGCGAAGTGGTCGCGGTGCATATCGCCAAATGGCTGCTCAAGGATGGGATCTACGACACGGCAGCCGCCGAGCCGATTCTGCGCGGTGGCGGCCCGGCGGATTATTTCCAGTTAGGCCCTGAAGCGCTGTTCAAAATGTACCGACCAGGCGCCACAAAACCCTGACTGAAATGCAGTCAAACTGTGGGAGGGGGCTTGCCCCCGATGACTAGGTATCAGTTGCAAATTTGCTGGCTGACAAACCGCTATCGGGGGCAAGCCCCCTCCCACATTTAGTCAGCGGCAGGCGCCCAAACCAGTTGGCCTTCCGCATCCACATCGACCAGGCGCTCAAGCTCCACCGCCGCCGCATCATCGGCATCGGACGCGGTCTTGAAGGTCTGACCGTCCAGGATCTTGTGAAACCTCGGAGCGCCCATGCCATCGAGTGCCTTGACGGCAACGGCGGCGCTGTAGCCACTCTCTCCCGGTACGACGGCGGAAACGGCTTCGTGGTGGGCAAACTGTTTACGTGCCATGTTGCAGGTCCTGGCCAATGAAAAGTCGGCCATTCTAACCCCTAACCCGCCAGTTGCAGGTACTCGCCGTAGGCGTTGACGGCGGATGCGTCGGTGAAGGTCTGGAAGTCCATGCTGCGCACGACCATGTCGTTCAACAACTCGGTGAAGATCATCAGGGCCGGGGAATTGAAGTAGGCGCTCATCGCCTGCTCGCTGCTCCATAAACCTGTGACCAACCACACATCGGGGTCGACCTGGGAATGCTGCAACGAAAATTGCAGGCAACCCTGAGCCTGTCGGCCCGGTTCGATCAAACTGCTCAAGCGTGCACCCAGTTCGGTGCTGCACCCGTTACGGGCACGGATAAAGGCCATATGGCTCGCGGGAATGGGGGTGGACATGTTCGACTCTCCCGTTGAGAAGTGATGCTCGGCAAGCACTGTGAGGGCGTGTTGCCACAGGATCAAAGATAGCGGCGCAGGGTGGGGCGCGGTTAGTCAATTCCTGCAGGCTTATTGCACAATCCTGCGAGAAGCGTAGGCAGGACGTTTGCGCAGCCGTTTTATTCCACGCCCGAGCGGCTTGTTTCAGGGACATGACAGGCGCTTTGCTTGCCTGATTCACGGAAGGCCGCAGGATCAGGCAAGGATTGTGCAGAATCGACGTAACACTGTTTGCAACTCCACCGCTAAGCTGAGCCCCATCAAACCCGCGTGTAGAGGACGCCTCATGTCGTCGCCCGACCTTAAGCCCACGCCTCTCGATGCCGAGATGGAAAAGCAGCGTGCCGAACTGGCCAGCATCGTGCACCGCCATACCTGGGAAGACGGTTCCTACGGCACGGCGATCACCTCGCTGTACCTGAACCGCCACAACACGCCGCGCGACTTCATGCCGGTGCTGGTGGAGCCGGCATTGTGCATCCTCGCCAGTGGCAGCAAGGAAGTGCGCCTGGCCGACGAAATCTTCGCCTATGACCCGCTCAACTATCTGGTGTTCTCGGTGGCCATGCCGGTGGCCGGGCGGATTATCGAGGCCACGCCGGAAGCCCCCAACCTGTCGGTGCGCATCAATATCGACCCGGCCCAGCTCACCGCATTGATTGCCGAAGCCGGGCCGATGGGTGTGCCGTCGCGTCCTACGTCCCGTGGCATGTACGTCGACCGCATCGACAATCAACTGCTCGACGCCGTGCTGCGCCTGACCCGCCTGCTGGACACGCCCAAAGATATCGCGATGCTTGCGCCGCTGATCAGCCGCGAAATTCTCTACCGTTTGTTACGTGGGCCCCAGGGCTACCGCCTGTATGAAATTGCTGTCGCCAACAGCCAGAGCCACCGGGTGAGCCAGGCGATCAAGTGGTTGAACGGCAACTACGAACAGCCGCTGCGCATCGATGACCTGGCCCGGGAAGTGAACCTGAGCGTCTCGACCCTGCACCACCGTTTCAAGGCGATCACCGCCATGAGCCCGCTGCAATACCAGAAACAGCTGCGCCTGCAGGAAGCTCGGCGACTGATGATTGCCGAAGGGCTGGAGGCCTCGGCAGCGGGGTATCGGGTGGGGTATGAAAGCCCGTCGCAGTTCAGCCGGGAGTACAGCCGGTTGTTTGGTGCGCCGCCCTTGCGCGACTTGGCCCGCTTGCGCCAAAGCATCTGACCGCGCGCGGACCTAATGTGGGAGGGGGCTTGCCCCCGATAGCGGTGTATCAGTCAGCTCATTTGCAACTGACCCACCGCAATCGGGGGCAAGCCCCCTCCCACATTGGTCCGAGTTCAGTCAGTCCAATCCGCGGGGTAGCTTCAGGGTGACGCGCAGGCCGCCTTCGCGCAGGTTCTGCAAACTCACTTCGCCCCCATGGCTGTGGGCAATGTTGCGCGCAATGCCCAACCCCAGCCCATAGCCCTGCTGCTGCCCGGCCAGGCGAAAGTGGGGCTCGAACACTTGCTCCAGGCGCTGTTCCGGCACGCCGGGGCCTTCGTCGTCCACGTGCAGGATGAACTCGGCGCCATCGTCCTCGATGTGCAAATGGGCGTTTTGTCCGTATTTCAGCGCATTGTCGATCAGGTTGCCGATACAGCGCTTGAGCGCCAGCGGCTTGCCCGGGTAGGTGGCCAGGGCCTGCCCATGCTGGGTCACTCGCCCGTTGCCGTTGGGCGCAAGGTAGGGCTCCACCAGGCATTCGAGGACGTGGTTGAGGTCCACCGGCTGGATGTTCTCGTGGATATCGGTGTCTTTCACGCACTGCAGCGCGCCCTTGACCAGCAATTCCAGCTCATCCAGGTCACGCCCGAACTTGGTTTGCAGATTCTCATCGTCGAGCAGTTCCACGCGCAGGCGCAGGCGCGTGATGGGTGTGCGCAGGTCGTGGGAGATGGCGCTGAACAACTGGCTGCGCTCGGTCAGGTAGCGGCTGATGCGCTCACGCATGGCATTGAACGCACGCCCCACTTCCACCACTTCACTGCCGCCGCCTTCGGCCACCGGCTCCACATCCGCGCCCAGGGACATGTCCCGCGCCGCCCGTGCCAGGCGCTTGAGCGGTCGGCTTTGCCAATGCACCAGCAGGCCGATAAACAGCAGCAGGAAGCCGCTGGTCAACACGATAAACCACACCTGCTGGGCGGGCAGGCCCTGCTCTTCAAGGCTTGTGTAGGGTTCGGGCAACAGCGAGGCGATGTACAGCCATTCACCCTGCGCCAGCTGAATCTGGGTGACCAGCACCGGCGGGTTGACCGGCTCCAGGGTCAGCGCGTAGTGGGCCCAGGAGCGCGGCAGTTCGTCGAGCTTGAGGCCGGCATTGAAGATGCGCAGGTCTTCGGCGCTGACGAACTCCACCGAGATGTGCACATCGGCGCCGAGGGTCTGGCGCAACACGTCGTCCACAGCCACCAGCACCGCCTGCTTGCGCGGGGTTTCGGGCAATACCTGCATGTCCAGCGGACGATCATTGAGGGTCACCACAAAACGCGTGCCGCCCATGCTGCGCAACTGGTCGAGCACCAGCGGGCGATAGGCCACCGGCAATGAACGGAAGTAACTCACGCTGGCGGTCATCGAATGCGCCAGGCTACGGGCGCTGGTGACCAGGCCTTCCAACTGCGTGGCGCGCAGCTGCGAGAGCCAGATCACGCTGGACAGCGCCTGGGCGAACAACACGGCGAGCAAGGTCAGCAGCAACATGCGCCCCAGCAACGAGCGTGGCACGGGAAAACGGCGGCGGCGTTCGCTCAGGTGTTCAGTGGGCATTGCCGGCAACCACGCTGGCTGCCAGTTGATAGCCGCTGCCGCGCACGGTGCGGATCAGCCGCGGAGGTTTCTCGGTATCGCGCAGGCGTTGGCGCAGGCGGCTGACGGCCATGTCGACGATACGGTCCAACGGCATCAGGTCGCGGCCACGGGTGGCGTTGCCGATGGTGTCGCGGTCGAGGATCTGTTGCGGGTGGTCGAGAAACAGCTTGAGCAAGGCAAAGTCGGCACCGGAGAGGATCACCTCTTCGCCGTCCACGTGAAACAGGCGGTGGCTGACCGTATCCAGGCGCCATTCGTCGAACACCAGCACTTCGCCACCGCTGCTGCGTTCCTGGCCGAACTGGCAGCGACGCAGCAGCGCCTTGATCCGCGCCTGCAACTCGCGGGGACTGAACGGCTTGCCGATATAGTCATCGGCGCCCAGCTCCAGGCCGATCACGCGGTCGGCTTCGTCGGAACTGGCGGTGAGCATGATGATCGGCACCTGCGCCTGGCGCGGGTGCTGGCGAACCCAGCGGCAGAGGCTGAAACCGTCTTCATCCGGCAACATCACATCGAGGATCACCAGGTCGCACGGCGCCTCGCTCATCGCCTGGCGAAACCCCGCGCCATCGGCCACGCCACGGACCTGGAAGCCGGCGCGACTGAGGTAGGTCTGCAGCAATTCGCGGATTTCCTGGTCGTCGTCGACGAGGAGAATGGATTTACTGATTACGCTCACGGGGTCCTCCTTGTTATGGGGTGTTCTTGAGGGCCTCATCGGGGGCAAGCCCCCTCCCACCTATCGATTTGTGAATACCTTCAAATGTGGGAGGGGCTTGCCCCCGATGGGGCCCTCAGAGCCTAAGCAAATGCCTGCTCAAGCGCCACACCCGCCCCGGTCAACCCGGAATACGGTGCCGTCACCAACCATACCGGAATGCCCTTGAAGTAGTCGCTCATGCAGCCTTTATCGGCGAAGCTCCTGGCAAAACCGCTGTTGATAAAGAAGTCGGCAAACCTCGGTATCACCCCGCCCACGATGTACACGCCACCACGCCCGCCGGTGGTCAGCACGTTGTTGCCCGCCACCCGGCCCAGCCAGATGCTGAACTGGTCCAGGACTTCCATCGCCACCGGATCGCCGGCCAGGCCCGCCGCCGTGATGGCTTCGGGCGTGTCCAGCACCGGTGTGTGGCCGTCCACCGCACAGATCGCCCGGTACAGGCGCGGCAAACCGCCGCCGCTCAAGGCGGTTTCGGCGCTGACATGGCCGATTTCGCTGTGGATGTGCTGCCACAACTGGGTTTCGCGCGCACTGCTCAGGGGCAGGTCGACATGGCCGCCCTCCCCCGGCAATGCCGCAAAGCGCCCTGCGCCAAGGTCCAGCAGGGTGCCGACGCCCAGGCCGGTGCCCGGGCCGATCACCACCGCCGGGCGCAACGGCTCCGGGGTGCCTTCGCACACCACGCGGAATTCGTCGGGCTGCAGGCGGGTCATGCCCAGGGCCATGGCCGAGAAGTCATTGACCAGCAGCAATTCATCCACCTGCAACGCCTGGCAAAACGCGGTCTTGCTCAGGCGCCAGTGATTGTTGGTGAACTTGAATTCATCGCCGCTCACCGGCCCGGCCACCGACAGGCAAACTGCGCCGATATCGCCGATATTCAAGCCTTCTTCCGCCAGATAGAACCTGATCGCGTCTTCAGGGCTGGCGTAGTCCGCCGTGGCATGCACACGAATCGAATGCAATGCCTGATCCCGCCACAACGCAAAACGGGCGTTGGTACCGCCGATATCACCGACCAGCGCTAACTTCACTTAAGCGTCTCCAAGGCAGAGGTAAAGGCGCTGGCGCCCTGCTCTGCGGAGCTTGCGGCCAAGCGCATGAATGCAAACAACTCGCGACCGGCGCCCACGTTATTGCCCAACAGGCCAGTGGCAGGCGTACGCGCTGCAAATACGTCGGCGTCCACCTTAAGCTCCAGGGTGCCGGTGACGCCATCGACGCGAATGATATCGCCATCCTGGACCCGCGCCAGCGGCCCGCCGCTCTGGGCTTCGGGGTTGACGTGGATCGCGGCGGGAATCTTACCCGAGGCGCCGGACATACGCCCGTCTGTTACCAACGCCACTTTGAAACCACGGTCCTGCAACACGCCGAGGAACGGGGTCATCTTGTGCAATTCGGGCATGCCGTTGGAGCGCGGCCCCTGGAAGCGCATCACCGCAACGAAGTCTTTTTCCAGTTGGCCCGCCTTGAAGGCATCGGCCAGGTCCTGTTGATCCTGGAACACCACCGCCGGGGCTTCAACCACCTGATGCTCCGGTGCGACCGCAGACACTTTCATCACGCCACGGCCCAGGTTGCCTTCCATCACACGCAGGCCGCCTTCGGGCGAAAACGCACGGGCCACGGGACGCAGGATGGTTTCGTCGAGACTTTCGATGGGGCCATCGCGCCAGATCAGTTCGCCGTCGACCAGGAACGGCTCCTGGGTGTAACGGCTCAAGCCCTTGCCCGCCACGGTGTTGACGTCTTCGTGGAGCAGGCCGGCTTCGAGCAGCTCACGGATCAGGAACGACATGCCGCCCGCCGCCTGGAAGTGGTTGATGTCGGCCTTGCCGTTCGGATACACGTGAGACAGGGTCGGCACCACCTCGGAGAGGTCGGCCATGTCCTGCCAGGTGAGGATGATGCCCGCCGACATGGCGATGGCCGGCATGTGCAGGGTGTGGTTGGTGGACCCGCCCGTGGCGTTGAGGGCGACGATGGAGTTGACGATGGATTTTTCGTCGACGATCTCGCCGATCGGTGTGAAGTTGCCGTTGGCCTTGGTCAGGCGCGTGACCTGGTGCGCAGCCTCGCGGGTCAATGCATCACGCAGCGGCGTGTACGGGTTGACGAACGAGGCGCCCGGCAGGTGCAGGCCCATGACTTCCATCAACAGTTGGTTGGTGTTGGCGGTGCCGTAGAAGGTGCAGGTGCCGGGGCTGTGGTAGGACTTCATCTCCGACTCCAGCAGCTCTTCGCGGCTGGCCTTGCCTTCGGCGTAGCGCTGGCGCACATCGGCCTTCTGCTTGTTGGAGATACCCGACGGCATCGGCCCGCCGGGCACGAAGATCATTGGCAGGTGACCGTAGCGCAGCGCGCCCATCATCAGGCCGGGGACGATCTTGTCGCAGATGCCCAGCATCAGCGCGGCGTCGAACATGTTATGGGACAGCGCTACCGCCGTGGACATGGCGATGACTTCACGGCTGAGCAGGCTCAGCTCCATGCCTGGCTCGCCCTGGGTCACGCCGTCGCACATGGCCGGGGTGCCGCCGGCGAACTGGCCGACCGAGCCGACTTCGCGCAGGGCCTTTTTGATCTGTTCAGGGAAATGTTCGTACGGCTGATGCGCCGAGAGCATGTCGTTATATGAAGAAACAATTGCCACGTTGGCGGCATTCATCATGCGCAGGCTGTTTTTGTCCTCGGTGCCGCAACCGGCCACGCCATGGGCAAAGTTGGCGCATTGCAGCTTGCCGCGCATCGGACCGTCGCTGGCGGCGCCGCGAATGAGCGCAAGGTAGGCCTGGCGGGTGGCGCGGCTGCGGGCGATAAGCCGTTCGGTGACCTCAAGAACGCGGGGATGCATGTATAGAACTCCAGGCTAACGGATGTGGCGACCTGAGAGTCTATGCTGATCAAACGCCCACGGCTCATGGGATGGCAGGGGGTCGTTTGGATCATCGGACCAGTTGATTCAGGTCACTCGTTGTAGATTGAACAAAATATTGCCACTAAAAAGGCTTGTTTTCTATTTTTATGCGAATAATCTTGTAATTCTTACAACAAATCGACGACAGGCACTTTTCCAATGACTCTACGTATCGCAATCAATGGTTTTGGCCGTATCGGCCGTAATGTCCTGCGCGCACTGTATACCCAAGGCTATAGCCAGGATTTGCAGATCGTCGCCATCAACGACCTGGGCGACAGTTCGATCAACGCCCACCTGCTCAAATACGACACCGTACATGGCACATTCGACGCAGAGGTCACCCACGATCAGGAAGGCCTGACCGTCAACGGTGACCGGATTGCCGTGAGTGCCATTCGCAACCCGGCCGACCTGCCATGGGCCGCGCACAAGATCGACGTGGTGTTCGAATGCACCGGCCTGTTCACCGACCGTGACAAGGCTGCCGCCCATATCAGCGCCGGCGCGCGCAAGGTGATCATCTCCGCACCGGCCAAGGGCGCGGACGCGACCGTGGTCTATGGCGTAAACCATGACATTCTGCGTCAATCGCACCAGATCATCTCCAACGCTTCGTGCACCACCAACTGCCTGGCACCGGTCGCCCAGGTGCTGCACCGCGAGTTGGGCATCGAAAGCGGCTTGATGACCACCATTCACGCCTACACCAACGACCAGAACCTGACCGACGTCTACCACACCGATCCGTACCGCGCGCGTTCGGCCACCCAGAACATGATCCCGAGCAAGACCGGCGCCGCCGAAGCCGTCGGCCTGGTATTGCCGGAACTGGCGGGCAAGCTGACCGGCATGGCCGTGCGCGTGCCGGTGATCAACGTATCGCTGGTGGACCTCACCGTACAGCTGAAAAAAGAAGCCACGGCCGACGAAGTCAACGCGCTGTTGAAACAGGCCAGCCAGCACTCGAAGATCCTCGGCTACAACACACTGCCGCTGGTTTCCAGTGACTTCAACCATAACCCGCTGTCGTCGATCTTCGATGCCAACCACACCAAGGTCAGCGGCAAGCTGCTCAAGGTACTGGCCTGGTATGACAACGAGTGGGGCTTCTCCAACCGGATGCTGGATAACTGCCTGGCGCTGTGTAACGCCGAATAATCCCTCTGGGATCTCGCTTGTGTGGGAGGGGGCTTGCTCCCGATAGCGGTGGGTCAGCTACAGGTAAGCTGGCTGATACGCCGCCATCGGGGGCAAGCCCCCTCCCACATTTGCTTTGCGCGGGGCAGCAGAAATCGCCACTTGCCATTTCAGTTGATGATAAGCATTATCATTCACTGCATGTCAGTCTGGTATCACTGTGAGCCAATCTCGCTTCAACCACGTCTTTCTCGCCCAACGGGTGATCCTGCTGCGCACGCTGCAGCGCATGGTGAATAACCACAGCACCGCCGAGGACCTGTTGCAGGAAACCTACCTGCGTGTGACTCGGGCCTTGAGTGAACGGCCGATCGACCACCTTGAACCCTTCGTCTACCAGACCGCGCGCAACCTGGCGCTGGACCATCTGCGTTCGCGCAGGATCCAGGCCCGCACCCTGCAGGAAGATGTCCCGCTGGATATCCTGCAAAGCGTCGCCGCCCCCATCAGCACGCCCGAAGACGCCACCCAGGCCGAGCAATTGCTTGAGCACCTGAGCGTCAGCCTGGGCCGACTGAGCGCGCGCCAGCAACGCATTTTCATCCTCAGCCGCCTGCATGGTTGCAGCTACCAGGAGATTGCCGATCAGTTGCAGGTGTCCTTGAGCACCGTGCAAAAGGAACTGAAATTGATCATGGCCATCTGTGTAGGTGTGGCCGAACGGTTGGATCAGCCTTAAGCTCCATCCGACAGAGGTATCGATCCAAGCTGTAGGAAATAATGAATAAAACGTGGCGAAGACCCGAGGAACACCGTGACGGACCCGAATAAACTGCGCCCCCATGAGCTGGCTCATGAGGTGCTGCAAGACACAGCCATGGACCAAGCGCTCGATTGGCTGATCGCCTTGCAGTGCCCGCAACCCGGCCAGCAAGCCGCTTTCCAGGCTTGGCTGGCGCAGGACGCGGCGCATGCCCATGCGTTCAGCAAGGCCCAGTCCGCCTGGGGTGGCGCGCCGGTGCACAGCGCCGCCGTGGCGTTGGCCGCGCCGCGCAGACCGAGCGCCTGGCGCCGGGTCAAACCGCATTGGAAACCCCTGGCCACCGCTGCCGTGCTGCTGCTCGGTCTGTTCAGCTTCAGCAACCTGCCGGTACGCCTGCAGGCCGACCACCTCACCGTGGTCGGTGAGCGCCAGCGTCTGCAACTGGATGACGGCTCCAACGTACTGCTGAACACCAATTCGGCGTTTTCCAGCCGTATCCAGGATCACCAGCGCATCGCCCGCCTCTACCAGGGCGAAGCGTTCTTCGACATCGCCCCCGCCCGTGGCCTGCCGCTGGAAATCGACGCCGGCCCGGTGCGCGCCAGCGTGCGCGACACCGCCTTTGCCGTGCGCTATCTGGACGGCGAAGCCCAGGTGCAAGTGCAACGCGGTGATGTCGACCTGAGCAATACCTTCGACGACGCCCGGGTGCGCCTGAGTGCCGGCCAAAGCATTCGCGTGGGGCCCAAGGGCTTTAGTCAGCCGGCCAAGCTGGACGCCGGCAAGGACCTGGCCTGGGTCCAGGGCCGACTGGTGTTCGAAAACTGCCCGATGAGCGAAGTGCTGGCGGAGTTGCGCCGCTATTACCCGGGCTGGATCGTCAACACCAACGACAAGCTCGCCAGCGTCGCGGTCACCGGTAACTATCGCCTCGATCAACCGTTGGACGTGGTGCGTTCCCTGGCCCACATCACCTCGGCCAAGCTGTCGGAATACCCGGCGCTGGTGATTTTGAACTGAATGAGAAATATTTTTACTCGATGTTAACCGGCGATACGTCTCGTTATAGCCAATGCAACTGATTCCTATTTGGTTTCTGTTCGCAACTATAAGATTCGTATTTCCGGAGCGCTCTCGATGTCCTCTCGTTTCAACCGCCGGTCTTGTTCTCCCGTTCTGTCCTTGCTGACCGCCGCCATCCTGCTGGCCGGCGTGCCGGCAATGGCCGCCACTGCCGCCGAACCTGCGCCGCGCAGCCACGGCAACTACCACTTCAGCATCGAACAGCAGCCGCTGGTGGCGGCGCTGAACGCGTTTACCGGCGTGACCGGCTGGCAAGTCGGCCTGCCGGCCGAGTTGGCCCAGGGTGTGTCGTCCCCGGGCGTACGCGGTGCGTTGTCGCCGGAAAAGGCGCTGGAGCGGCTGTTGGTGGGGACCAACCTGAGCTACCGCAAACTGGGCAACAACAACATCGTCCTGGAGAAACGTGCCGCCGGCAGCGTCCTCAACCTGCAGCAAGTGACCATCAGCGCTACCCGAACCGAGCAGGCTGTCGACAGCGTACCGAGCATGGTCAGCGTGCACGATCGCCAGGAACTGGACCGCCAGAACGTCAACAACAGCCGGGAGCTGGTGCGCTACGAACCGGGCGTGTCCGTGGGCGGCGCCGGCACCCGCTCGGGCAACGCGGGCTATAACATTCGCGGTATCGACGGCGACCGCATTCTGACCCAGGTCGATGGCGTGGAAGTGCCGGACAGCTTCTTCAACGGTCCCTACGCCAAGACCCGGCGCAACTACGTCGACCCGGAAATCGTCAAGCGCGTGGAGATCCTGCGCGGCCCGGCGTCGGCCCTGTACGGCAGCAGCGCCATCGGTGGCGCGGTGAGTTATTTCACCCTCGATGCGGATGACATCATCAAGCCCGGTCAGGACGTCGGCGCGCGCCTGAAAACCGGCTACAGCTCCGCCGACGAAAGCTGGCTGACCTCCGCCACCGTCGCCGGCCGCGTGCAGGATGTCGACGGCTTGCTGCACCTGAGCCAGCGTAACGGCCACGAAACCGAATCCTATGATGGCAACAACGCCACCGGCCTCGCCCGCACCGGCGCCAACCCGGAAGACGCGCGCACCACCAACGTGCTGGCCAAACTGGGCTGGAATTATGGCGACGACAACCGCCTGGGCCTGACCTACGAGAAGTACAAGGATGATCGCGACGTCAACCTCAAGAATGCGGTAGGCGGCCCGTTCATCGGTGGCCGTGGTTTCAACCTGTACCGTGACCGTCGCGGCAACGACACCATTACCCGCGAACGCTTCGGCCTGGAAAACAGCTTCGCCCTCGAGTCGCCGATCGCCGACCGCATCAAGACCAGCCTCAATTACCAGATCGCCAAGACCGACCAGACGACCGCCGAAATCTATCAGTCCGGCCGCCGTGTCTTGCGCACCCGCGACACGCTGTACGAAGAAAAACAGTGGGTCTTCGATGCGCAACTGGACAAGGCCTTCAGCCTCGGCGACACCGATCACCAGGTGACCTACGGCACCACCCTCAAGCAGCAGAAAGTCACCGGCTCCCGTGAAGGCGGCGCCACCTGCCTGGCGGTCGGCAGCGGCTGCACCGCCATCGGCGCGCCCAGCCCGATGGCCAGCGACAGCGTGAAGAAATCCAGCGACTTCCCCGACCCGACCATCAACACCTATTCGCTGTTCGCCCAGGACCAGATCACTTGGGACAAGTGGACCTTCCTGCCCGCCGTGCGCTACGACTACACCCGGCTCAAGCCCAAGCTGACCGAAGAATTCCTCAGCACCGTGAACCCCACCGGAGCGGACACGGTCGACGGCAAGGACAAAACCTGGCACCGCGTCACGCCCAAGTTCGGCCTGACCTATGCCCTGACCGATCAGTACACCTGGTTCGGCCAGTACGCCGAGGGTTTCCGCACCCCGTCCGCCAAAGCGCTGTATGGCCGCTTCGAAAACCTCAACCTGGGCTACACCGTGCAGCCCAACCCCGACCTCAAGCCGGAAACCAGCAAGGGCATCGAAACCGGGCTGCGCGGCAAGTTCGACGAAGGCTCGTTCGAGATCGCCGTGTTCTACAACAAGTACCGCGACTTCATCGACGAAGACAACGCAGTGGTCGGCGGTACCGTCGAACAGTTCAAGGCCGTGAATATCAAACGCGCCACCGTCAAGGGCGCCGAAGCCAAGGGCCGCCTGAACCTGGATGCATTCGGCGCGCCGCAAGGCCTGTACACCCAAGGCGCAATCTCCTACGCCCATGGCCGCAACAACGACAACGGCGAGCCGCTCAACAGCGTCAACCCGCTCAAGGGCGTCTTCGGCCTGGGCTACGACCAGGACAACTACGGCGGCCTGGTGAGCTGGACCCTGGTCAAGAAACAGGATCGCGTCGACAGCAGCACCTTCCACGCCCCCGACGGTGACACCAGCGGCCCGTTCAAGACGCCGGGCTTCGGCATTCTTGATCTGACCGCCTACTACAAGGTCACCAACGACGTGACCGTCAACGGCGGCATCTACAACCTCACCGACAAGAAGTACTGGAACTGGGATGACGTGCGCAGCTACGACAGCGTCGGCGAAGCCGCAGTGACCGGCCCGGCCAACCTTGATCGGCTGACCCAGCCGGGACGCAACTTTGCGATCAACCTGATCTGGGACATCTGAGGAAACCTGCCGCACCTCGCCGCAATGATCGTGCGGCGGGGTGAGGATTTTTTACTGTGCCGCGTCTCCCTGTTCGTCTAGTTGATAACCGCTCTCTTTAGAGCCACAAGGCGCTACCCCCCTCAAGGATTTTTTCATGACCGCATCTCCTACCGCAGAACGTCCAGCCCTGCGCTCCCAGCGCCTGAACCAGATCACCCATGAGCCGCACACCAAGCTCGACGCACTGGTCAAGGCGCACGCCCCGTTTGAGACCCAGGCCAACTTCGCCCGCTTCGTGGTGGCGCAGTACCTGTTCCAATCGGAGCTGGTCGCGCTGTACAACGATGCCGAACTGAACCGGATCATCCCGGACCTGGCCGAGCGCTGCCGCGCCGAAGCGGCCAGGCTTGATCTGGGCGACCTCGACACCGACGTACCGGCACCGGTTGCCGGTGCCGTGAACAACCCGGACAAGGCCCAGGCCCTGGGCTGGCTGTTCGTCTCCGAGGGCTCCAAACTGGGCGCCGCCTTCCTGATCAAACGGGCCGTGGGCCTGGGCCTGAGCGAGACCTTCGGCGCCCGCCACCTGGGCGAACCGGCAGGCGGTCGCGCCGAGGGCTGGAAACGCTTCACGCGCATCCTCGACGGCCTGCAGTTCAGCGCCGAAGAAGAAGCCGCGGTAGAAAAAGGCGCCATCGATGCGTTTGTACGCTTCACCGTATTGCTGGAACAGGCGTACGCTACGGCGCCTGAACTGGCCTGACCTACTGATTGAAATGCAATCAACTGTGGGAGGGGGCAAGCCCCCTCCCACAGTTGGAACGCATTTCATATTGATTTTGTGATCATCGTACCTATGACCGGCAAAACCCAATCCACCTCCAGGATCGCGCAGATCCTCTACGGCCTGCTGGCCTACGTCAGCCTGGGAATCGGGCTGGTGGCGATTGTCATACCGGGTTTGCCCACCACCGAATTCATCCTGCTGGCCGCCTGGGCCGCGACCAAAAGCTCACCGCGCCTGAGCGCCTGGCTGGAAAACCACCGCCTGTTCGGGCCGATCCTGTTCAACTGGCGCAATGGCAAGATCATCGCGCGCCGGGCCAAAGTCAGCGCCACCGTGAGCATGCTGCTGTGCGCCGTCCTGATGCTGGTGATTCTCGACCATGGCTGGCCGATTTACCTGGCGATTGCCGGGATGAGCCTGGGCAATCTTTGGATCTGGTCGCGCCCCGAACGCTTGGCCTCCACCCCCCCGTAAACGCCACCGCTCTTCGATTTATCTCATGAATACCCCACCTGTGCCGATAGTGCAGGTAGCGTCAAATGGACTTGGCCATACGAGTGAGTAATCGCCTCTGCTTGTCCGCTTGCATTCTAATAAGTAAAAACGCGAGTAAACGCCATGTTCAACGCAGTCTCCATCCGATTGAAAATCGTGTTGTTGTCCGGTCTTTGCCTATTGGGCGTAATTGCGCTGATAGTCGGTATCAACCTCTACGAAACCAACCAGAACCACAAACTGATCAGCGCGTCGAGCTCGCGGACGCTCACTGCCAGCGTGCAGGACCTGCTGCAGACCAAGGCCGCCGAACAGGCCGCGTACGTGCAAAAAA
Source organism: Pseudomonas sp. 31 R 17 (assembly GCF_900004915.1). Taxonomy (NCBI): domain Bacteria; kingdom Pseudomonadati; phylum Pseudomonadota; class Gammaproteobacteria; order Pseudomonadales; family Pseudomonadaceae; genus Pseudomonas; species Pseudomonas sp. 31 R 17. The sequence goes on along the minus strand of NZ_CVTN01000079.1, from coordinate 119,840 downwards.
CCTTCAGCGAAAGCCTGATGGCCATCACCGCCCTAGCCGACCAGGTCAAGGACCTGCACACCATGGGCACCCGGCACTTGATCGACGCAGCGACCTTGCGCGAAGCGCTCAACCAGAGCACCAGGACCACCTTCGAACGCAATACCAAGGTCCTGGGCGTGTGGCTATCCTTCGACCCCAACGCCCTGGACGGCAAGGACAGCGACTTCATCAACGACACCGCCCGCGGGTCCAACGACGCCGGACGCTTCTCCATTTACTGGACCCGCACCGGCGGTGCAGGCGCGAACTCGGTGATGGCGGAAGCGGACCTGGTCAAGACCTCTACCACCCTCAGCGGTACAGCCGGCGACATCTGCCAGCGGGAAAGACGCGGCACTTGCCTGCTGGACCCGTATGAAGACAACGTGGCGGGCAAACCCATGTTGATGACCAGCATTTCCCTGCCCTTGCTGATAGACGGCAAGGTGCTCGGCATTGTCGGTATCGACATTGCGCTCAACGCCCTGCAAGCCTCGGCCGACGCCGCCCAGCACGAGCTGTTCGACGGCGCGGGGCACCTGCAAATGGTCGCCAGCAGCGGCTTGCTGGCAGCCTACAGCGGCCAGCCGGACAAGATCGGCAAGAACATCGGCGATGTGTTGAGCGTCGAGGGTAAGGAAGTCATGCAACTGTTGGCCAGTGGCCGCCGTGAGATTCTTCAACAGGATGATGTGATCCGGGCGGTCTACCCGGTCAAGCCGATTGCCGAGGCCGCAACGTGGGGTGTGGTCATCGACCTGCCCAAAAAGGTGCTGCTTGCCGACTCGATCAAGCTGCAGGACTTTCTCGACAAGGCCCAGGCCAGCGGCACCCTCAAGGCCCTGCTCGTCGGAGCCGCCGCCGCGCTGTTCGGTTTGCTGCTGATCTGGCTGACCGCCACCGGCGTGACCCGGCCCATCAATGGGGTGGCGGCCATGCTCAAGGACATCGCCAGTGGTGACGGCGACCTGACACAGCGCCTGACCTACACGAAGAAAGATGAACTGGGCGAACTGGTCAGTTGGTTCAACCGCTTCCTCGACAAGCTGCAACCGACCATCGCCCAGATCAAGCAAAGCATCACCGAAGCGCGGGTCACGGCCGATCAGTCTTCGGCGATCGCCCGTCAGACCAGTGAAGGCATGCAGGTGCAGTTCCGCGAAATCGACCAGGTGGCCACCGCGTCCAATGAAATGAGCGCCACCGCCCATGAGGTGGCCAACAGCGCATCCAGCGCCGCCAACGCGGCACGCGAGGCGGACCAGGCAGCCCGTGAAGGCACGTCGATCATTGAGCAAAGCACCCACGACATCACCACCCTCGCCGAAGAAGTCAGCAAGGCCGTGGCGGAAGTGGAAGCCCTGGCGGTGAACAGCGAGCAGATCGGCTCCGTGCTGGAAGTGATCCGCAGCATTGCCGAGCAGACCAATCTGCTGGCCTTGAACGCCGCGATTGAAGCCGCACGCGCCGGGGAAAGCGGGCGAGGCTTTGCAGTCGTGGCCGACGAGGTGCGCAACCTGGCCAAACGTACCCAGGATTCGGTGGAACAGATTCGCCTGGTGATCGAACGCATTCAGACCGGCACCCGCGGCGTGGTGGCGACCATGCATTCCAGCCAGCATCAGGCCCAGAGCAATGCCGGGCAGATCCATCAAGCCGTGCAGGCACTGGGCAAGATCAGTGACGCCGTGACCGTGATCAGCGACATGAACCTGCAGATCGCCAGTGCCGCCGAAGAGCAGAGCGCGGTGGCCGAAGAGGTCAATCGCAACGTCTCGGCGATCCGCACCGTGACCGAAACCCTCACCGGCCAGGCCACCGAGTCGGCGGCCATCAGCAGCCAGCTCAACGCCCTGGCCAGCCAGCAGATGAAGTTGATGGATCAGTTCAGGGTATAAGAAACAGGGCAGGTCCAATGTGGGAGGGGGCTTGCCCCCGATAGCGGTGTATCAGTCAATAAATGGGTGGCTGACACACCGCATCGGGGGCAAGCCCCCTCCCACATGTTGACCGTGCGCCGCTTAAAGACCGGTCCAGGCCTGGACGAACGCCGCAACATCCTCCTTCGGCGCGGTGCGCGGCGGGTTTTGCGGCGTGCCCAGGTACAGGAAGCCGATCACTTCTTCATCTGCGCTCAGCCCCAGCCCTTTGGCCACATGGGCCGAATAGGACAACTCACCGGTGCGCCACACCGCGCCAATCCCCTGGGCATACGCCGCCAGCAGAATGCCGTGAGCCGCACAGGCGGCTGCCAGCAATTGTTCGGACTTCGGCACTTTGAAATGCTCCTGCAGGCGCGCAATCACCACCACCACCAGCGGCGCTCGCAATGGGCCGTTCTGGGCCTTGTCGATGGCGGCTTGCGGGGCGTCGGCATCCTGCAAACGCGCCGCTTCGGCCAGCAACGTGCCCATGCGCTCACGGGCCGGGCCTTCCACGGTGAGGAAACGCCACGGGCGCAACTGGCCGTGGTCGGGCGCACGCATGGCGGCGGCGAACAGCACATCGCGCTGCTCCTGGGTCGGTGCCGGTTCCAGCAAGCGCGGCACGGAAACACGGTTGAGCAAAGCGTCGAGAGCCTGCATTGGCCACCTCCAGAAAAAAATGTACGGTCATTCTAGCGGAATGCATCGGGCCGCCACCAAACGATAATTGCTCTTATTCAAACTGCCCTGCCCTGTTAGACTTTGCCACCGAATTTTTCGCCTTCGTTCAGGAAACTCGATGTTCCGTTCGCTACTACGCCTGTGCGCAGCATTGATGGCCCTGGGCCTGACTGCCTGCGACGACGCCCCCAGGTTCACCCAGGCTGAGCCGGGTGAAGCGCGGGCCGGCGGCGCGGCGACCGTGAACAAGCGCGACCAGAACGCGTTCTCCCTGCCCTCGGCCAACCTGGCGCCTACCCGCCGCCTGGACTTCAGCGTCGGCAACAGTTTCTTTCGCAGCCCCTGGGTGATCGCGCCCTCGACCACCACTGCGCGCGACGGCCTGGGCCCGCTGTTCAATACCAACGCCTGCCAGAACTGTCATATCAAGGACGGCCGGGGCCACCCACCGCTGGCCGATGCGCCCAATGCGGTCTCGATGCTGGTGCGCCTGTCAATTCCGGATGCGCCTGCCTACGCCAAACTCATCGAGCACATCGGCGTGGTGCCCGAGCCGGTCTACGGCGGCCAACTGCAGGACATGGCCGTGCCGGGCGTGGCGCCGGAGGGCAAGGTGCGCGTCGATTACACGCCGGTCAATGTCAGGTTCAAGGACGGTACGGTGGTCGAGCTGCGCAAGCCCGAGCTGCAGATCACCCAGCTTGGCTATGGTCCGATGCATCCCGACACGCGCTTTTCTGCGCGCATCGCGCCGCCGATGATTGGCCTGGGTTTGCTCGAAGCCATCAGCGACGCCGACATCCTGCGCAACACCGAGCCGAAAACCGCCGACCGTGAAGCCATCGTCGGTCGGGCGAATCAGGTGTGGGATGACGCCGAGCAAAAGACTGTTTTAGGGCGCTTTGGCTGGAAAGCCGGGCAACCCAACCTCAATCAACAAAATGTTCACGCATTTTCAGGTGATATGGGCCTCACCACGTCCCTGAGACCCTTCGATGACTGCACCGACGCCCAGGCGGCCTGCAAACAGGCACCCAACGGCAACGGCCCCGAGGGCGAGCCGGAAGTCAGCGACAACATCCTGCGCCTGGTGCTGTTCTATACGCGTAACCTCGCCGTGCCGCTGCGCCGCGACGTCGATGCGCCGCAGGTGCTGGCCGGTAAGAACCTGTTTTACCAGGCCGGCTGCCAGGGCTGTCACAAGCCGACGTTCACCACGGCGGCCTCTGCCTCCGAACCCGAACTGGCCAATCAGGTGATCCGCCCCTACAGCGACTTGCTGCTGCACGACATGGGCGAAGGCCTCGCCGATAACCGTACCGAATTCAAGGCCGGTGGCCGCGACTGGCGTACCCCGCCGTTGTGGGGCATCGGCCTGACGCAAACCGTGAGTGGTCACACCCAGTTTCTGCATGACGGCCGCGCCCGCAACCTGCTCGAAGCCGTGCTCTGGCATGGCGGCGAGGCGCAAGCGGCGCAGCAGCATGTGTTGTCATTCAACGCCGAGCAGCGCGCCGCGTTGCTGGCGTTCCTGAATTCTCTATAAGCTTTGCCCCAATTACAGAAGGGAGCTCGACATGTTCCGTCCCAAGTTGTTGTTCACCAGCCTGGCCGCCCTTGCCCTCGGCGCCTGCTCGCCCCAGGACCCGCAAGCGGTGACCTCGGCGGCCATCGCCAAGCAAGTCATCCTGCCGACTTACAGCCGTTGGGTTGAAGCCGACCGCCAACTGGCCGTCAGCGCCCTGGCCTATTGCCAGGATCAAGAGAGCCTGGACACCGCCCGCGCCGACTTCCTCCACGCGCAAAAAGCCTGGGCCGAGTTGCAACCGCTGCTGATCGGCCCGCTGGCCGAAGGCAACCGCGCCTGGCAGATCCAGTTCTGGCCGGACAAGAAAAACCTGGTGGGTCGCCAGGTCGAGCAACTGGTCAGCGCCCAGCCGCAGATCGATGCGGCCGCCCTCGCCAAATCCAGCGTGGTGGTGCAAGGCCTGTCGGCCTATGAATATATCCTCTACGACGCCAAGCCCGACGTCGCCGACCCGGCGCAGAAAGCCCGTTACTGCCCGCTGCTGATGGCCATCGGCGAACGCCAGAAAGCCCTGGCCGAAGAAATCCTGGCCAGCTGGAACAGCACCGACGGCATGCTTGCGCAGATGACCAAGTTCCCCAACCAGCGCTACGCCGATTCCCATGAAGCCATCGCGGATCTGCTGCGCGTGCAAGTCACCGCCCTGGATACCCTGAAGAAAAAACTCGGCACGCCGATGGGCCGCCAGACCAAGGGCATCCCGCAACCGTTCCAGGCCGATGCATGGCGCAGCCAGTCGTCCCTGCAGAGCCTGGAAGCCAGCCTCGCGGCGGCCCAGACCGTCTGGGTGGGCGTCGACAACAAAGGCCTGCGCGGCCTGCTGCCGGCCGATCAGAAAGCTCTGGCCGACAAGATCGACGCCGCCTATGCCGCGTCCCTCAAACTGTTTGCCAGCAACCAGCGCACCCTCAACGAACTGTTGAACGACGACGCCGGGCGCCAGCAACTCAACGACCTCTACGACAGCCTCAACGTGGTCCATCGCCTGCACGAAGGCGAGCTGGCCAAGGCGCTGGGCATCCAACTGGGCTTCAACGCCAACGACGGTGACTGATGATGCTCAGGCGACAGGCTTTGGCGGTTGGCAGCGTGCTGCTCAGCGCCCTCACCTTGGGCGGCTGGACGCCGTTCAAACACAAGGACAAGCACCCGCTGCTGCTGTCGGCGCGCGATGATGCCGACGGCAGGCACTACGCCGTCGGTTATCGCCTGGACGGCAAGCAGGTGTTCGCCACCCAGGTCGGCCAGCGCTGCCACGACATCATCAACCACCCGACGCTGCCCATTGCGTTGTTTGTCGCCCGCCGCCCGGGCACCGAGAGCTACCTGATCGACCTGCGTGACGGCACGTTGCTGCAAACCATCACCTCGAAAGCCAATCGTCACTTCTATGGTCACGCGGTGATCCACAAGAGCGGCGACTGGCTGTATGCCACCGAAAACGACACCTCCGACCCCGGCCGTGGCCTGTTGGGTGTGTACAAGTTCGAAGGCGAGCGGCTGGTGCACAGCGGCGAGATCTCCACCCACGGCATCGGCCCGCACCAGGTGTCCTGGATGCCCGATGGCGAAACCCTGGTGGTGGCCAACGGCGGCATCCGCACCGAAGCCGAAAGCCGCGTGGAGATGAACCTCAACGCCATGGAGCCGAGCCTGGTACTGATGCACCGCGACGGCGGCCTGATCAGCAAGGAAACCCTGGGCCAGCAGATGAACAGCGTGCGCCATATGGGGATCGCCAGCGATGGCACCATCCTCACCGGGCAACAGTTCATGGGACCGTCCCAGGAGCGTTCCGAATTACTCGCGATCAAGCGCCCGGGGCAGCCGTTCATGGCGTTCCCGGTGGATGATGCGCAGTGGCAGGCGATGGGGCACTACACCGCCAGCGTCGCGGTGCACAGCGAGCTGCGCCTGGTAGCGCTGACGGCGCCACGTGGCAATCGCTTCTTTATCTGGGACATGGACAGCGGCGAGTTGCGCCTGGACGGGCCATTGCCGGACTGTGCCGGCGTGGGTGCGGTGGCGGACGGCTTTGTCGTGACCTCGGGCCAGGGGCGCTGCCGCTTCTACGATTGCCGTCAGAAACAGCCGGTGGCGACCCCGCTGACCCTGCCGGCAGGGTTGTGGGACAACCACCTGCATCTCATGACGTAACCCCCCATCTTGATCGCAACGCTCCTGCGCTGACGCCCGGGAGCCTATCCGCCGACAGCCGTTTGGCACATCTCCTACACAAGCTGTGGAACTGTCCCTTACACGGGGAACAGTGTTCTCACAATAACTTGCGAAACCACTCCTTATCCCCGTCCCCGTCCTGATCAAGACTGCGGCGCTCAGTGCAGCGCCGCCTGCTCTTGCGTGCTCGCGCTTCGTTCAACCTGCACAGGTTTCACAAGGAACCCCACTATGACCATGCCGGGCCGCCGGATGATTATCATGCTCAGCCTCGTTCTGTCCGTCGTCCTGATGCTCGCCGGCTACAAGGCGCACTGGATTTATCAACAGTTGCAGCTTTTGCATGGGCCAAAGCCACCGGTCAGCGTGGCGACGTCCAGTGCCTTTGAAATACCCTGGCAGCGCCAGATGCCAGCGGCGGGCACGCTCAAGGCATTGCAAGGTATCGACCTGAGGGCTGAGGTGCCCGGTGTCGTGACACAGCTGCACTTTGAGTCAGGGCAAAGGGTCGAGGCCGGGCAGCCCCTGCTGCAGCTTGAGTACCAGACCGAGCAGGCCGAATTGGACGTGGCAAAGGCCGACCAGCGCCTGGCCCTTCAGAACTTTGAGCGGGGCCGCAAACTGGTGGAAATCAGCGCCATCTCCAAAGGCGAGTTCGACCGGCTCGGCGCTGAACTCAATCGCAACACCGCCGTGGTGGCACAGCGTACTGCGGCGCTGGAAAAAAAGCGCATCGTCGCGCCCTTCACCGGCACCATTGGCATTGGCCAGGTCAATGCGGGCGATTACCTGCAAAGTACCCAGGTTATCGCCAGTCTGCAGGACACACGCCAGCTTTACGTTGACTTTTATGTGCCCGAGCAAGCCGTTCAACTGATCAGGAAGGGGCAGTCGGTTCAGGTTGAAATCTCGGCACGCCCCGGCAGCTTCAGCCTCGCCAAGGTGAGTGCCATCAACCCGCTTGTCGATGACAGCACGCGAAACGTGTTGGTGCGCGCAACGCTGCCCAACCCGCGCGATGAGCTGTTGCCGGGAATGTTCGCCCATCTGCGGGTGCTGCTGGACGAACCGACTGCACACACCGTGATCCAGGAAAGTGCGATCGCCTTCAGTCCTTATGGCCAGTACATTTTCGTAATAACACCCAGTAACCACGGCGAGCCGCACGCCTCCGATGCCGGCGATACGCCGCAACTGATCGCCGAGCAGCGCCTGGTCGAAACAGGCGAACGGCGCAATGGCCTGGTGGTGGTTTCCAAGGGGCTGCACAAGGGCGAACAGGTGGTCACTGCCGGCCAGCTCAAACTCAAACACGGCACTCCTGTGCGTATCAGTATCGACCGAAGCCAGCCGGAGGTGACGCTGCCGATGCCTCATCAGGAGGGTGCGCAATGACCTTCACCGACCTGTTCATTCGTCGCCCGGTGCTGGCCGTGGTCGTCAGCCTGCTGATCGTGCTGCTTGGATGCCAGGCCTACGAAAAACTGCAACTGCGCCAGTTTCCACAGATGCAAAACGCACTGGTTACGGTCACCACGGTCGCACCGGGACTGAGTGCGCAAACCATCCAGAGTTACGTCACCCAGCCCTTGCAACAGAGCCTGGCCAGCGCACAAGGCATCGACTATATGACCTCGTCCAGCCGTCAGAATATTTCATTCATCTCCATCTACAGTCGGGTCGGCGCCGACAGCGACCGCCTGTTCACCGAACTGCTGGCCAAGTCCAATGAAGTCAGGAACCAGTTGCCCAGCGGCATCGAAGATCCGGTATTGAGCAAAGTTGCAGTGGAAAGTACCGCGCTGATGTACCTGAGCTTTTCCAGCAAAACCATGAACAACGCGCAGATCACCGACTATCTGCAGCGGGTGGTCCAGCCTCGGTTGGTGACACTGCCGGGCATGGCGCAAGCGCAGATTATCGGCAGCCAGAGCTTCGCCATGCGCCTGTGGCTCGACCCGATAAAACTCGCCGGGTTTGGTCTGGGCGCCAGTGACATAACCCAGGCAATCAAACGCTACAACGTACAACCTGTCGCGGGGGACCTTACCGGCGAATATGTCGTCACCAGCGCGACCACCCACACCGAACTCCAATCGGTCGAGGGGTTCAGTGCCATTCCAGTGAAAACCGAGGGCGACAACCAGGTGCGCCTGGGGGACGTGGCGCGCGTTGAGCTGGGCTCGCAAAACTACGACAGTTTCAGCACCTTCAATGGCACCCCGGCGGTCTATATCAGCATTCAAGCCACACCCGATGCCAACCCCCTGGAGTTGGGCAAGCGTGTTCGCGAACTGATGCCCCAATTGCAGGCGCAGGCGCCACCCGACCTGCACTCGGATATCGCCTACGATTCGACGCTGTATATCAACGCTTCGATCGAACAGGTGCTGTCCAGCCTGACGGAAGCCTTGCTGATTGTGGTGTTGGTGGTGTTTTTGTTCCTGGGTTCGTTGCGCTCAGTGATCATTCCAGTCATCACCATTCCACTGTCGCTGCTTGGCACTTTGTTCCTCATGCAACTGCTGGGCTATTCCATCAACGTGCTGACGCTGCTGGCCATGGTCCTGGCTATCGGCCTGGTGGTCGACGACGCCATCGTGATGATGGAAAACATCCACCGGCACATCGAAAAAGGCAAATCGCCACTTGAGGCCGCCATCAAGGGGGCAAGAGAGGTATGCGTTCCGGTGGTGTCCATGACCATCACGCTGGCTGCGGTTTTTGCGCCTATCGGCTTCATGCAGGGTTTGACCGGGGCGCTGTTCAAGGAGTTTGCCCTGACCCTGGCCGGCGCTGTGGTGATTTCCGGGATCGTGGCGTTGACGCTGTCACCGATGATGTGCGCCATTTTACTGCGGCCTGAAGAACAGCCAACGGGCCTGTCGCTGGCTCTGGAGCGTTTTTTCAATGCCCTGAAAAAACGCTATCGACGGCGCCTGCGCCAGATCATGCGAGCGCGGTCGGTGGTATTGGTTTTCGCCGCGCTCGTGCTCTGCCTGATACCCGCCATGCTCACGTTCACCCTCTCGGAATTGGCGCCCGACGAGGACAAAGGCCTGATTTTCATCCTGTCCAGCGCGCCCCAGGCAACGAACCTGGCCTACCTGAATCGCTACACCCAGGACTTTATCGAACCGTTCAATACCGTGCCCGAATATCATTCATCCTTCCAGATCAACGGCCTGGACGGATTACATTCAGGCGTCGGCGGCTTCCTGCTCAAACCCTGGGAGGAACGTGAGCGCACACAAATGCAAGTCCTGACAGACGTACGTGAAAAACTCGACAGCAACCCCGGCCTGCAAGTCTTCGCATTCAATTTGCCCTCCCTGCCGGGGACCGGTGAAGGGCTGCCCTTCGGCTTTGTCATCAGTTCCCAGCAGGACCACAGTTCGATGATGGACGTGGCCGAGCGCATCAAGCAACGAGCGATCGACTCGGGGAAGTTTGCCTATGTGGATATCGACCTGGCCTTCGACCGCCCGGAAGTCATGGTCGACATTGACCGGACCAAGGCCGCCCAGATGGGCGTATCCATGGAGGACCTGGACCTGACCCTCACCACCCTTCTGGCTGAGGCGCAAATCAACCGGTTCAGCATCGACGGGCATCTCTACAAAGTGATAGCCCAAGTCGAGCGCAATTACCGGGACAACCCCCAATGGCTGAGCCAGTACGCGGTAAAGAACGCCAAGGGCCAATTGCTGCCCTTGTCGACGCTGATCACCGTCTCCAGCCCGCAGGTTCGTCCCCAGCGGTTGAATCAGTTCCAGCAACTCAATTCGGTCACCGTGTCGGCCTTTCCGATTGTCGGCATGAGCGACGCATTGCAGACCTTGCAAACCATTGCCCAGGACGAGGCGCCAGCGGATTACAGCTTCGATTACAGCAACGCTACGCGCCAGTTCGTGCAGGAGGGCAATGCGCTATGGGGCACGTTCGGCCTGGCACTGGCCATCATTGGCCTGGTGCTGGCGGCGCAGTTTGAAAGCCTGCGTGATTCACTGGTAATACTGCTGACCGTGCCGCTGTCGGTGTGCGGCGCATTGATCGCGCTGTTTCTGGGTTGGTCCACCCTGAATATCTACACGCAGATCGGCCTGGTCACGTTAATCGGCCTGATCAGCAAACACGGCATCCTGATCGTCGAGTTCGCCAATCAACTGCGCAAGCAACAAGGCCTGTCCGCGCGGGCTGCGGTCGAACAAGCTGCCGCGACCCGTCTGCGGCCGATTCTGATGACCACGCTGGCCACCGTAATGGGCGTCGTGCCGCTGATTTTCTCCAGCGGCGCGGGCTCGGTCAGTCGGTTCGATATCGGCATGGTGATCGCCACCGGCATGTCGATCGGCACCCTGTTCACCCTATTCGTCCTGCCTACGGTGTATACGACGCTGACCAAAGCGGACAACACAGCCAGGGCACTGACCCGATAGCGCTGCCTAGTCCTGAAACAGGGCGCCATAAAAAAAGGGCCTCGCATCGCGAAGCCCTTTTGTGGGGGTTTTAATCGTTTCAACTCTGCGGCCTCATCGCTTGAGACATCCCGAACATGAATAACAGCAACTCATGATCGGGTTTGGCCGCCACACTGACCTTGGCCACACGTGGCAGCAGGCATTGCCCGCCGCCTTGCGTCGCACTGAGTACCTGTGTGCGAGGCTGTTCCCATGCCGCCAGGGCCAGGGCCGTAACCGCCAACGCCCCGACCAGGAACAAACCTCGTGCTATTTCTAGCTTCATCTGGTTAAACCCTTGATAGCGCTGCCAAACGCCGTCTCGTAAAAGTAGCTGAGTTTTTTCCAGTCGGTATCGTTCCACGACGAATGGCGGCGCAATTGCAGCATGTCATGGGAGGCGGCCCGATAAGCGGTCAAACGCTGGCGGCATTTTTCAAAGTCCAGCAGCGCCACTTCAACGTTCACCCCATCGCCCTCGCCGGTTACCCGAACGAAGATGTGCTTGATATACAGGCAACCGTGCTGCCAGCGGCCTTTGTGCATGCGCGCCAGGGTACCGGCCAATTCCTCGAGCAAGCGCTCGTGGACCGCCTCGCCGTATTGCTCACGGCCACCGGCGGCGTACCAGTTTTCGATCTCGTCGAAACCGTCCAGCGACGCGGTGACCAGCAACGCTTTCCACTGATGCTGCGGGTCGCGTCGCGCCTCGCAGAACACCAACTCCGGCACACGTACATCCAGCAGGCGCAGGCCCTTGAGGGCATCACGCTCGCGCAGTACGGTCGGACGTCCAAACGGATGCAACCAACTGCGGTAGATATGGCCAGTCTGGCGTTTGCAATAGAGCAATCGCCCATTGGGACTGATCACCCGCTGTACGCCACTTTCACCGCCACGCCGACGATTGGGTTCTTCCACCCACTCGCCCTGCTGACGCCAGAAAAAATCAAATCGTTCTTCGGGAGCTATATGACTGCCGACTACGCACTCAACTGCCATCCTGTTACCTCTTGCGCAATACATAGACTCGCCACATGGCGTAGAGCGGCATGAAGTCCAGGGATTCCTGAACCCGGAAACCGGCCTGCTCGAATTCTGCCTCGACAGTAGCAGCCGGTAACACAAACCGGTTTTGGTAACCTTCCTGCTCACCTTTCTTACGACGCCGTACCTCGGCGCGCCTGCGTTTCCAGGCCTTGAAATTGCCGTCGACCCACAGCGAAATAATCACACTGTCACGGCTAACCCGCTGAAACTCCCGAAGTATTGTCATCCTGTGCGCCGGGTCACCGATGTGGTGCATCAAACGCATGCAGAAAATACTGTCGACCGAGTTATCTGGCAAATCGATATCAAAGGCAGATGTCTGCAAAGGGCGTACCCGTTTGACGACTTCCGCCGGTTGGGCCACCGTGGCGACCTTCAACATCGACGCCGAATTGTCGGCCCCGATGATCACACGATTGGGTTTCTCGGCCAGCAATGGCCAAAAGCGCCCGGCACCACACGGCAGGTCCAGCACCAGGCCCGGTTCACCGGCCATGGCCAGCGCACCGCGCGCCAGTTGCTCATCGCGCTTGTGGGACAACCGGCGAGCCAGATTGTCCTGGTGCTTGAGCAAATATTGCCGCGCGTGTTGATCGTCGTACTTTTCTGAGAATTCCAACTTGATCGGGGAAGGCATCTTACGTCTCCGGTAACTGATGCCTACAACCCTAAGCAGCGAACTGTGATCAACAGGTCAACTCGTTGTGAAAAACTTGTCCTGTCCAATCCCATACATTTCAAGACTTTACAGAAACATTCAGTAGCATCGGGCCATCTTCGCCGAAAAGCAGGCGTCGTGCAGCAGCAAAATGACAGACTGTTCGGTCAGGTTTTGACTTGGCCCAGTTCGACATGAAAACGGCAGCCGTTGGGCTCCATGGTGCTCAGGGTCACGCTCCAGCCCTGGCTCTCACAGATACGCTGCACCAGCGACAAGCCCAGTCCCAGACCCTCGCCGCGCTTCTCGCTGCCACGCACGAACGGCTCGAACATCGCTTCACGCTTGTCTTCCGGGATGCCCACACCGGTGTCCTCCACCACAAAGCCGCTCGGTTCCAGGGTCAGGCGGATAAACCCTTGCTCGGTGTAATGCAGTGCATTGCGCAACAGATTGCCCATCACCGCATGCAGGAACGTTGTGTTGTAGCGTGTCTCCAGCGGGTCGCCCGGGCAGTAGATCAACTCAAGGCCCTTTTGCTCGATGGGCCCGCGCCAGATGCCGAGCAGGTCCTCGGCGACCTGGGTCAGGTTGACCTGGGCCGACATGGCGGCATCGTCATGCTTGGCGCGGGCCAGCATCAGGAAAGTCTGCACCAGTTCGCGCATCTCTTCACAGGCCCGGGCGATGCGCTGGACCTGGTTGCGCCCGCGTTGATCGATGGCCGGATTCTCCAGCAGCAACTCGCAGGAACTGGCCAACACCATCAAGGGTGTACGCAATTCATGGCTGACATCGCTGGTAAACAACTGTTCGCGAGACAGCGCCTGGCGCAAGCGGCCCAGGGTGGCGTCGAACGCCACGGCCAATTCGCCCACTTCGTCGGCCGCGTAGTCCGGTGCCAACGGTGGCGCAAGCCCCAGCAACTGGTCGCGATGGCGCACCTGGCGGGCCAGGCGCACCACCGGCGCCATCACCTTGCGCGCCAGCACCCAACCCAGGAACACCGCCAGTGCCAGGCTGAGCACAAAGCCCACCAGCACCACGGCAAACAGCACCCGCTCGCGCTCTTCGAAATCGCTTTGGTCCTGCAGCAGCACGTAACGTCGGCCGTCGATCACTTCGACCATGGCGTGGTAGGACAGCGACTCGCGAAATACTTCATGAAAGCCCGGGTCCAGATGCCGCAAATCCTTGGGCAACTCGAAATCGCCGGGGCCGCCGCTGAAATAGAACAACTGGTCAGGCTCGGGCCGATGTCGCCAGTCTTCCATGCTGTCCATCAACAGCAGACGTTGCAGGTCGCCGCCCAGGCCCGCTGAAATCAACTTCTCTTCCACCAGGTGCACGGTCGCGACAATGCCCATGGCGAAGGCCCCCGCGACCAACGCGCTCATCAAGGCAAAGGCGATGATGATCCGTTGGGCAAGGCTTTGCTTAAACTCCATCACGGCCCTCGGCCAGGCGATAACCCACACCGTGTACCGTTTGCAGCAACGGCTTGGCGAAGGGTTTGTCGATCACTTGGCGCAATTGGTGGACGTGGCTGCGCAGGCTGTCGCTGTCCGGGCAGTCATCGCCCCACAAGGCTTCTTCGAGGATTTCCCGACGCAATACGTGCGGGCTTTTCTGCATCAACACCGCCAGCAACTTCAGGCCGACCGGGTTGAGTTTGAGCAGGCGCCCTTCACGGGTCACCTCCAGCGTATCCAGGTCATAATTGAGGTCGCCCACTTGCAGGGCACGACGTCCCCCCCCCTGGGCACGGCGCAGCACCGCTTCGATGCGAGCGGCCAGCTCCGACAAGGCGAATGGCTTGAGCAGGTAGTCATCGGCGCCGGACTTGAAGCCCTGCAGCCGGTCGTCCAACTGGTCACGGGCGGTCAGCATGATCACCGGTGTGTCGCGGCGTGCATCTTCGCGCAGGCGTTTGCACAGGGTGTAGCCATCGATGCCAGGCAGCATGATGTCGAGCACGATCAAGTCGTAATGCTCGGTTGCCGCCAGGTGCAGGCCCGACAGGCCGTCCTGGGCACAATCCACTGTGTAGCCTTTGAGCCCCAGGTAATCGGCCAGGTTGGCCAGAATATCGCGGTTGTCTTCAACCAATAAAATTCGCATGGGCAGTGCTCCGTACGCGGTAACAGCCGTGTTGGCTCGCGCAGCTTAAGGCCAAGTGCAGTTCAGGGATAGGCCTGCCGGGCCGGTCGATAAAGGTTTTCAACTGATTAGCCGGCTGAACGAGTTTTTCACTATCGCTTCACACGCCGACGACAGCGTCAGCGTGAACATCGCTCCCATCGATAAAAGGAAGTTGCACATGGGATTCCCCAAAACAGCGCCTATGCGCTATCTGTTGTTGGTAACCGGTACCTGGCTGGTTATTTTCCTGCTCACCCGCAGCGTGCTGCTCGTGACTCACCTGAATGAAGTCGGCGGCAACCTGCTGCCGGTATTTGGCGTGGGTTTGGTCTACGACCTGGGGTTTCTGGCTTATGCGGCATTGCCGCTGGGACTGTACGTGTTGCTGTGCCCACCCGCGCTGTGGCGTCGCCGCGGGCATCGCTGGTTCCTGCAAGCGCTGCTCAGCGCAAGCCTGTTTGCGATGCTGTTCACTGCGGTGGCTGAATGGCTGTTCTGGGATGAGTTCGGCGTGCGCTTCAACTTCATCGCCGTTGATTACCTGGTGTACTCCGACGAGGTCTTGAACAACCTGCTGGAGTCCTACCCGATCGGTAAGCTGCTCAGTCTGCTGGCAATGCTCGCACTGATCCTGAGCGTGGCCCTGCGCAGGCCCTTCAACGCCGCGATGGCCGCGCCGTTACCGGCAATGCGTGGCCGCCTGGTCAATGCCCTGGCCTTGCTGGCAGTCGCCGGCATCAGCCTGCAATTGATCAGCCAGGACCACCCGCGCACCCAGGGCGGCAACGCCTACAACAACGAACTGGCGAGCAATGGTCCCTATCAGTTCTTTGCCGCGTTTCGTAACAACGAACTGGACTACACCCAGTTCTACAAAAGCCTGCCAACTGACGTTGTCGCCAAGCAATTGCGCGCCGAACTCAGTGAACCCAACGCCCGCTTCATCGGCCAGGACCCACTCGATATCCGTCGCGCCATCACCCACCCTGGCACGCTGCGCAAACCCAATATCGTGCTGGTCACCATCGAGAGCTTCAGTGCCAAATACATGGGCAGCAACGGTGACGAGCGCAATCTCACGCCCAACCTCGATGCGCTGCGCCAACAGAGCCTGTACTTCAATAACTTCTACGCCACCGGCACCCGTACCGACCGTGGCCTGGAGGCCATTACCCTGGCGATTCCACCTACGCCCGGGCGCTCTATCGTCAAGCGCATCGGCCGCGAAAGCGGTTTCGCCAGCCTGGGGCAGCAGCTCGGTGCCGTTGGCTACGACAGCGTGTTTGTCTACGGCGGACGCGGTTACTTCGACAACATGAACGCGTTTTTCAGTGGCAACGGCTATCGCGTGGTGGACCAGAGCAGCGTGCCCGAGTCGCAAATTTCATTTAAAAACGCCTGGGGCATGGCCGACGAAGATCTCTACCGACAAACCCTGAACCTGGCCGATGCCGACTACGCCCGCCAGCAGCCGTTCCTGTTGCAGTTGATGACCACCTCCAACCATCGCCCCTACACCTACCCGGACGGGCGCATCGATATCAAATCCGGCAACGGCCGCGACGGCGCGGTGAAGTACACCGATTACGCCATCGGTCAATTCCTCGACGCTGCGCGCCAGAAGCCCTGGTTCGATAACACCATCTTCGTGTTCGTCGCCGACCACACGGCCGGCAGCGCAGGCAAGGAAGACCTGCCCATCGCCAACTACCAGATCCCCCTGTTTATCTATGCGCCGAAGCTGATCGAGGCCCGGGAAACCGCGCAACTGGCCAGCCAGATCGACTTGGCGCCGACGTTGTTGGGATTGATCAACCTGAGCTACGAATCGACCTTCTTCGGCCGCAATCTGTTGCAGGACAACCCGCTGCCACCGCGCGTAGTGCTCGGCAATTACCAACATCTGGGTCTGTTTGACGGCACCAACCTCGCCATCCTCAGCCCACGCAAGGGCCTGCGTCGCCATGACCAGGCGCTGGGCGAGAGCCAGGAACTGCGCGTCGGCAGCGACGACCCGTTGATCCAACGGGCGATCACCTACTACCAAGCGGCCAGTTATGGGTACAAGCAGCAGCTGTTGAGCTGGAAAGCGCCCAAGGATACGACGCCGGCCATCAGCACACGCTGACGGCCCTACGCAGCCCTTGCCTGACACCAGGCAAGGGCGTAACACTTGCGTCCTTTCCTGCAACGACGCCCGCTCATGTCCGACACCCTCCTGTTGATCGAAGATGATCGCCCATTGGCCGCATTGACGGCCGAGTTCCTGCGCGCGGAAGGTTTTACCGTTGCGGTGGAACATCGTGGTGACCGCGCGGCGCAACGCATTGTCGACGAGCAGCCGGCATTATTGATTCTGGACGTGATGTTGCCCGGCCTTGACGGTTTCTCCCTGTGCCGGCAGATCCGCGCCCAGTATTGCGGCTTGATCCTGATGATGACCTCGCTGGATGAAAACGCCGAGCAATTGACCGGGTTCAATGCCGGGGCGGACGACTATGTGGTCAAGCCGGTCGACCCGCTGCTGCTGCTGGCCAGGATCCGCTCATTACTGCGCCGCCACCCGCAGGCGCCACGGGCGTTTTACCAGTGGCACAGCTTTCGGCTGGAGCTCAATAGCCATTTCGCCTGGCTCGACGAGCAGCCCTTGCAGTTCTCGGTCGCCGAGTTCGAACTGCTCGCGATTTTCGCCCGGCACAGCGGCGTGTTGCTCACACGGGAGAAACTGCTTCAAAGCCTGCGCGGCCTGGAGTACGACGGGCTCAATCGCTCTGTCGATATGCGTGTTTCGCGCTTGCGTAAAAAGCTCATGAGCCTGGCGTGCCCCGTGACCATCCAAACCATCACCGCACAAGGCTATCTGTTTGTCGAAATTCCTCAGGGCGGTCGACATGTCGAGTAAGTTCAAACCCTGGATGGCACTGGTGGCCGGAGCAGGCTGGGCCGGCTTGACCTTTTATCTGTTATGGCTGTGTGCCAATACCGCCGTGTATGTGGGTGAGTACAGCTTTTTGCGCTTGATGGCGGGGCCAGGCTACCTGGTGGCGGAACAACTCAAAACCTTGCCTGCCGATCAACGCGAGGCGCGCATGCAGACGCTGCGCGAACGCTTCCAATACCCGGTGGCCCTGATAAAGCTGAAGGATGTCGAGATGCCACCGGAAGCGCTGATCATGTTGAAGCATCAGCAACCCGCGCAAAACAGCGATGAAGACATGACTTACTTCCCCTTCGACGACGAAACAGCCATCCAATTCGGCCCGCTATGGGGCACCGCCGAGGTCAAGGACCTGCTGACATTTCCGGTATATTGGGTGACGGCCTGCATCGCCGCCCTGCCTTTAGTGTTGCTGCTCTGGATCAGCCTGCGCATACGCCGCCAGCGCAGCCTCGACCTTGATACGCTCAATGGCTGCCTGGGTGAACTGGCCCATACGCCCAATGCCCTGCTGCCGGCCATGGGCAAGGAATGGACGCCGTTGCTGCACACCCTGCAACAACATGCGCAACACATCACCGCCATGGGCGAGCGCCATCGCGAAGTTTCCCAGGCCGTATCCCACGAACTGCGCACGCCACTGGCGCGCATGCGCTTCGCCTTGACCTTGCTCGGCAAGAGTGAAGACGCCGCCACGCGCAACCGCCTGGAGAAACGCCTGCAAATTGATGTCGAGGAACTCGAGGCCCTGGTTCGCGCCAGCCTGGCCTTTGCGCGGATGGCCGGGGCGCCGAGCGACCTGCACTATGAGCCGATCCCCATCCGTGACTGGTTGCATCAGGAGTTTGCCCTGCTTGACGGGCACCATCGTCGTCTGAGCCTGGAAATCGAGCCATTGCACCTGGAGCTGATCGGTGACCGCGCCTTGTTGCATCTGATTGTGCGCAACCTGCTGAGCAATGCCATCACCTACGCTCGCGATCAGGTGCGTGTCAGTGCGGCGTACCACGACCCGCATCATCTGGTACTGCATGTCGATGACGACGGCCCGGGCGTGGTCGCGGAAAACCGCGAAAAAATCTTCGAACCCTTTGTCCGGCTCGCCATGGGCGGCGATGAACCCGGCGGCTACGGCCTCGGTCTTGCGCTGGCAAAACGCGCCACCCAGTGGCTGCGTGGTGAACTGTCAGTGACTCGCAGCCCGCTGGGCGGCGCACGCGTGAGCCTGGTCCTGCCGCTGCGCCCGCAATGACCGGGGCGTTACAGCCGGTGACAGTAGGGCTTTGCGATAGCTTGTAACCTCTGCGCCTGAACCAGGTCGGAGAGCCCTTTCATGTGTTTCACCAAGAAATCCGCGCTTGCCCTGATGCTGTCGCTGTGCCTCGTGACGGGCGCGGTTTTACCCCGTTGCTCTCCTGCCAAGACTGCGGTGACGCCACCGGCGGCGTTCAACAGCGGCTACCGGGTAGATGGCAGACCACTTGACGAAGCCCCTGACGATCCAGTGTTCATCGCCGTACCGGGCGTCAGCGCGATGATCAGCCCTGATAATCAGCCTTGGTTGAATAACATCTGGGACAACCTGCAACGCCGCTCGTTGAGGTCCCATGATTATTATGCCAATGCCCTCAAACTGCTGGGCATGGTCGTCATGTCCGGGCATTGGGAGCGGCCCAGTCCGGCGCTTCAAAAAAAGCCCACGCACCTGTCTGAATATCAGCCACTGTCTGAAGCTGCTGCGCAGGGCACCATGGCCTATGTGCTGCGCGCGCCGTTGATGTTCGCGCGGGGGATGATACTCAAGAAGCTGCTGCGACGGCGTGCCATGGGCTGAATGATAAAACCGGCGCCATAAAAAACCCCGCCTGCATCACTGCAGGCGGGGTTTTTCAGTAGCCGGGTAAGGCTGGCTTACATCATGCCGCCCATGCCACCCATGCCGCCCATGTCTGGCATACCGCCGCCACCTGCGCCTTCAGCCTTTGGCTTGTCGGCGATGGCCGCTTCGGTGGTCAGGATCAGACCGCCGATGGAAGCAGCTGCCTGCAGCGCGGAACGAGTCACCTTGGTTGGATCCAGGATGCCCATTTCGATCATGTCGCCGTAGACGCCAGTCGCAGCGTTGTAACCGTAGTTACCCTTGCCGTTCTTGACTTCGTTGACCACAACGCTTGGCTCGTCGCCGGAGTTGGCAGCGATCTGGCGCAGCGGTGCTTCAACGGCACGGCGCAGTACAGCAATACCGACGTTCTGGTCAGCGTTGTCGCCGGTCAGATTGGTCAGGGCTTCCAGAGCACGGATCAGCGCAACGCCACCGCCAGGTACCACGCCTTCTTCAACGGCTGCACGGGTTGCGTGCAGGGCGTCTTCAACGCGGGCCTTCTTCTCTTTCATTTCAACTTCGGAACCGGCGCCAACCTTGATCACTGCAACGCCGCCGGACAGCTTGGCCAGACGCTCTTGCAGTTTTTCACGGTCGTAGTCCGAGGACGTCTCGGCCACCTGGGCACGGATCTGGGCGATACGCGATTCGATGTCGCCTTCAACGCCAGCACCGTCAACGATGATGGTGTTTTCCTTGGAGATGGTCACGCGCTTGGCGCTACCCAGGTTTTCCAGGGTGGCGCTTTCCAGGCTCAGGCCGATCTCTTCGGAGATGACGGTACCGCCGGTCAATACGGCGATGTCCTGCAGCATGGCCTTGCGACGGTCGCCGAAGCCTGGAGCCTTGACGGCTGCGACTTTGACGATGCCACGCATGTTGTTCACAACCAGGGTCGCCAGGGCTTCGCCTTCAACGTCTTCGGAAACGATCAGCAGTGGGCGGCCGGCTTTGGCGACGGCTTCCAGCACTGGCAGCATTTCGCGGATGTTGGAGATCTTTTTGTCGACCAGCAGGATCAGCGGGCTGTCCAGCTCGGCAACCATGGTGTCCGGCTTGTTGACGAAGTACGGGGACAGGTAGCCACGGTCGAACTGCATGCCTTCTACAACCGACAGTTCGTTTTCCAGGCCCGAGCCTTCTTCAACGGTGATCACGCCTTCTTTACCGACTTTTTCCATGGCTTCGGCAATGATGTCGCCGATGGAGCTGTCGGAGTTGGCGGAGATGGTGCCTACCTGAGCGATAGCCTTGGTGTCAGCGCATGGCTTGGACAGGTTTTTCAGCTCGGCAACGATGGCGATGGTCGCCTTGTCGATGCCGCGCTTGAGGTCCATCGGGTTCATGCCGGCAGCGACGGCCTTGTAGCCTTCGTTGACGATGGCCTGGGCCAGCACGGTCGCGGTGGTGGTGCCGTCGCCGGCGTCATCGTTGGCACGGGAGGCAACATCTTTGACCAGCTGCGCGCCCATGTTTTCGAAACGGTCTTCGAGCTCGATTTCCTTGGCTACGGAAACGCCGTCCTTGGTGATGGTCGGAGCGCCGAAGCTCTTCTCGATGATCACGTTACGGCCTTTCGGGCCCAGGGTCGCTTTTACTGCATCAGCCAGGACGTTGACACCGGTGAGCATTTTCTTGCGGGCGGAATCGCCGAATTTAACTTCTTTAGCAGCCATGATCGATATTCCTTAAATACTTTGTAGTAACGGGAAAATGAGCGGGGAATCAGCCTTCCAGTACAGCGAGAATCTCTTTCTCGTCCATCACCAGCAGGTCTTCGCCGTCGACTTTCACAGTGTTGCTGCCGGAGTAAGGGCCGAAAACAACCTTGTCACCCACTTTCACGGCCAGCGCACGTACTTCACCGTTTTCCAGGGTCTTGCCTGGGCCAGCAGCGACGATCACGCCGTGGTTGGCTTTTTCAGCAGCCGAACCTGGCAGGACGATCCCACCGGCGGTTTTCTTTTCTTCTTCGCTGCGACGGATGACGACGCGGTCGTGCAGAGGACGAAGCTTGCTCATTGTCGATCTCTCCTAATTGTATGTTTCATCGGCCGGTATCAATTCCGGCGGGTTAAATTCCGGCGGTGCCGGTCGCGGCTCGCAGGGCGAACCGCGGAAGTCTGTCTAGTGTCACCACCAGAAACCTTGCGGTGACCGTTACATAAGGGCGGCCAGGCTTATTACAAGGGGCAGCGAATGAATTTTTTTGTGTTTTGCTCAGGGAAGAAGGCAACACGGCACCCGAAGATGCCGTGCCGGTGAAGCGGTCATTTACTGTCGCGGTGTTCGAATTCGCCTTCGATCACATCACCTTCTCGCCCCAGAGGCTGGCGCGGGGCCGGGCCGCCACGGGGTTGCAGGTCGTCGGCAAACGCGCGCTGGCGCACGGCCGCCTCTTCGGCACGCTGGCGCATCTTGCCGGCCAGCAGTTTGCGCGTAACCGGCAGCAGCATCACCAGACCGACCACGTCGCTGATAAAGCCCGGCAGGATCAACAGGCCACCGGCCAGGGCCATCATCAGGCCCTCGAGCATGGTCTGGGCGGGCAGCTCACCGCGGTTCAGGCTTTCACGGGCGCGCAGGGCGGTCGCCA
The DNA here is from genome assembly GCF_900004915.1 of Pseudomonas sp. 31 R 17. NCBI lineage: Bacteria > Pseudomonadati > Pseudomonadota > Gammaproteobacteria > Pseudomonadales > Pseudomonadaceae > Pseudomonas > Pseudomonas sp. 31 R 17. The sequence goes on along the minus strand of NZ_CVTN01000079.1, from coordinate 97,721 downwards.
GGCCGGCGACGCGCAGCACCAGGACGCCGAGCATCGAGCCGAGAATGATCAGTAACAGTGCCGGGAAAAATCCGATCGCACCGCTGACTTGAACGAATACGAACAGCTCCAGCACCGGGAACAATAGAAAAAGCAACAAAAAAGGGCGCATCAAATGGTTCCTCAACGCAAGAATGCCTTGCTAGTTCACCCTAGATGACGTCGCCTTTTCGTGAATTCAAGCGCTAATGTCTGATTTTTTCGGCCAGGTCTGCGCGTGAGCCAATGAAACCAGGGCTTCGCGTACTTGTGTCGGCGTGTTGCAAGACTCGGCAAACGGCAACCAGTGCAGGGACTGGCCAATGCGCAGGTGCATGCCTTCGCTGTCGATGCCGGCCAGTTGCGCAGGCTCGGTCGTCGGCAAACCGGCGAGGTCGACATAATGGGCGATGGCCTTGGCATGATCGCTGTTCATGTGTTCGATCATGCTGCGCTCAGCCTTGCCGGCGAACGGATTGGCCAGGGTCAGTTGATCGACCCAGTGGATCGCGCCAAACCCACCGATATAACGGTGGCGCACCGGCTTGAGCACCCAGAAATCGAAATCGTGGGCCTGGTGGTAATTGGCCGAGTCAGGGAAGTAGCGATAGTAGCGCTCGGCGGCGGCTTCGATGGCGGCGGCGTCTTCCAGCTTGTGGGCTTCAGCCAGGTAGGTCAGGCGCCCGACGGCCTGCACATCGTCGGCTTCGCGCTCCCCGACCAGCAACGAACACTTGGGGTCCTTCTGCAAATTGTGCGTGTGCTGGGCGATGCGACTGATCAGGATCAGCGGCTGGCCGTGTGCGTCGAGGCAGTACGGCACGACCGAACCGAAGGGAAAACCGGGCATGGCTTTGGACAGTGTGGCCAAGGCCCCACGGTATTCCTTGAGCAACAGCTCTCGGGCGTTCCTGGCAACGTGCGCGCTCAATGTATGACTCCTGGGTTGTCCCGCCGCCCATGGCATATGGGAATGGATCTCAACACAAGGTAATCAATATCCACGCAGGTTGCCAGCGTGTCGCTTTACCAGGCCACACCAAAACCTGCGGTGTAGCGGGTCTTGCTCAAGCTGCTGTTGGAGTCGCCGCTGATGACATCGCGCTCAGCCTTGAGATTGAGCGACGCCCATTCGGTGACTTTGTAGCGCAGGCCCATCTCGGCATCCAGGGAATACTCGGCCGGACCGTCCAGCGGCTTGCCCACCTCGCCGTTGGTGAAGAACTCAACGGTCTTGCCCACCAGGTAGCGGTTGTAGTTCCACTTCATGGCCAGGGAGTAGAAGTTGTCCTTGCCGCCATCGGCGTATTCGTAATCGGTGCGGTTGACCAGCGAGCCCAGGGAGAACGCGCCCAGTTCATCGTCCCAGAACTGATAACCAGGGCCCGTACCGACGGTGCGTTGGCGTGCCAGGTCTTCGATCTTGTCGCGCTTGTAGGTCAGGCGGCCCTGCCAGAACCAGTGCTCGGTGAAGAAGCGGTCCAGGTCGTATTCCAGGGCCCAGTTGTCGGTGGTGGTGACGTCGTCCTGGAACTCGCGGTTGTATTCGCCCTTGCCCGTGTGGCGCCACTGGCCGTGACGGGCCGAGGTCTTGAAGTCGATGTCGTAGTCGTTGGTGTCTTTGTCGGCGCGCTTGTAGTCCAGCGCCAGGTCGACGTTGCCCTTCCAGACCAGGTCTTCGATCACAGGCTTGGGCTTGAGGATCTGCTGGATGCTGGCCAACTCCACGGTCTTGGGCGCTTCGCCATTGGCCAGCACGACTTTGCCATCCTCTGCAGGCTTGAGGGACTTGGCCTTTTCACCGGCATAGGCGTCCTGCTTGACCAGCAACTCCTGATCACTCTCCAGGGTTTTCACCTGCTTCCAGTCCACCGGGATAGCCCCGCCGTAGCTGGTCTGGATCAGCAGCTTGCCGCCGTCGAAGACTTTGATCTTGCCGGTCAGGCGGTCACCGTTCTTCAACCAGACGGTATCGGCGAGCAAGGGCGTGGAAGCACTGAGGACAGCAAGGCACAGCAGGGTTCTGGACAACATAAGCGGATACGGGGCTCGGGGTTGGCGAAAAGAAGACGCTATCGTGTTAGATAGCCTGAACTGACTCAACTATTTATATTGAGTTCAATTCTCAACTGCAAGTTTACAGACGTTTCTCACAAAACACCGACGTTCCAAACGGATAGCCTCACAGTGAATGAACCCGCCGACACCCCGCAAAGCCCCGCCGACATGCGCCGCACCGCGCTTTACCTGACGCTGGCGCAAGTACCGCCAGGTTGCGTGGTCAGTTATGGCGAGTTGGCGCACCTGGCAGGCCTGGGCCGCGCCGCGCGCTGGGTCGGGCGCACCTTGAGCCAGCTTCCCGCCGATACCCGATTGCCCTGGCACCGTGTGCTGGGTGCCGGTGGTCGGATAAGTCTGCCGCCGGGCAGTGCATCCGGTGACGAGCAACGTGCGCGTTTACGCAGCGAAGGCGTCACTATCCTGAACAATCGTGTTGATATTCAGCGCCATGGCTGGCGTCCGGTAGAGCACAGCGGTTAGAGTGCGCGCTTTGTTTCCGCAAATCTGAGGCAGACTCCAGCCCATGCCCCGTAAAACCTGGCGCGCCGCGCTCGCCGCCTATGCCAGCCCCTCGACGTTAGTGCTGTTGTTGCTCGGTTTCGCTGCCGGCCTGCCTTATATGTTGGTGTTCTCGACGCTGTCGGTGTGGCTGCGCGAAGCCGGCGTTGCCCGCGAGACCATCGGTTATGCAAGCCTGATCGGGCTGGCCTACGCCTTCAAATGGGTCTGGTCGCCGCTGCTCGACCAATGGCGCCTGCCATTGCTCGGAAAACTCGGGCGCCGACGTTCCTGGCTGGTGCTCGCCCAGTCGCTGGTGATCCTCGGATTAATCGGCATGGGCTTTTGTGACCCGCAAAAACACTTGTCCTGGCTGATCGCCATTGCCGTCGTCGTGGCCTTCGCGTCGGCCACCCAGGACATCGCCGTCGATGCCTATCGCCTGGAAATCGCCGACGACAGCCGCCAGGCGGCCCTGGCTGCCAGTTATATGTCCGGTTATCGCATCGCCGCCCTGCTCGCCACGGCCGGTGCACTGTTCTTTGCCGAAGGCTTCGGCTCCACCGGGTTCAACTATAAGCATTCGGCCTGGACCGGCACCTATGTGCTGTTCGGCGTGCTGATGGTCCCGGCACTGCTCACCACGCTGTTCATGCGCGAGCCCAACGTGCCGCTGCGCACCCAGTTGCAGGCCGGGCGCTACAGCTTCGCGCATCAGCTGGTGTCGGTGTTCGTGCTGATCGTGCTGCTGGTGTCTGTGCCGGCGATGTTTACCCAGCTATACAACACTGACTTCGCCAGCGTGCTGTTCCAGGGCGTGAGCCTGTGGGAATTGCTGATGGAAGACCGCGCGTTCCTGCGCGCCATCCTCTATATCCTGCTCACTGCAATGTGTCTCTCCGCCATGGGCCGACGTGGCCTGGCGCCGGTGCTGACGCCGGTCAACGACTTCATCCTGCGCTATCGCTGGCAGGCGTTGCTGCTGCTCGGCTTGATCGCCACCTACCGCATGTCCGACACCGTCATGGGCGTGATGGCCAACGTGTTCTATATCGACCAGGGTTTTACCAAGGACCAGATCGCCGGGGTCAGCAAGATCTTCGGCCTGATCATGACCCTGGTCGGCGCCGGTATGGGTGGCCTGTTGATCGTGCGGTTCGGGATCCTGCCGATCCTGTTCATCGGCGGCGTGGCCTCGGCCGGCACCAATCTGTTGTTTGTGATGCTCGCCGACATGGGCCCCGACCTGCAGATGCTGATCGTCACCATTTCCCTGGATAACTTCAGCTCGGGCCTGGCCACATCGGCGTTCGTCGCTTACCTGTCGAGCCTGACCAACCTCAAGTTCTCCGCCACCCAATACGCCCTGCTCAGCTCGATCATGCTGTTGCTGCCGCGCCTGATCGGCGGGTATTCGGGGGTGATGGTGGAGAAGTTCGGCTATCACAACTTCTTCATGATCACCTGCCTGCTGGGGTTGCCGACGCTGTTCCTGATTGCGCTGCACTGGTTCCAGGAGAACCGGCGGATTCGGCTGAATCCCCCCGTCGAAGACTGACACGCCTCGGTCAATGTGGGAGGGGGCTTGCCCCCGATGGCGGTGGAACAGCTGAGTATCTTGCAGTTGACACACCGCTATCGGGGGCAAGCCCCCTCCCACATTTGGAACTTCCATAGCCGGTCAGATCCCCGGCAATGTCACGCCTGTACTCCAGCGGCAACCGCCCGTACAATCCCAAGTCATTTCAAGTCCAAGCAACCGACAACGGCCTACCATGCGTACCAGTCAATATTTGCTCGCCACACAGAAAGAAACGCCTTCCGACGCGGTTGTGATCAGCCATCAGCTGATGCTGCGCGCCGGCATGATCCGCAAACTGGCCTCGGGCCTGTACACCTGGCTGCCCATGGGCTTGAAGGTGATGCGCAAGGTCGAAGCCATCGTTCGTGAAGAAATGAACGCCGCCGGCTCTCTGGAAGTGTTGATGCCGAGCACCCAACCGGCTGAACTGTGGCAGGAATCCGGACGTTGGGAAGAGTACGGCCCCGAGCTGCTGCGCTTCAAGGACCGTCACGGCCGCGATTTCTGCGCCGGCCCGACCCACGAAGAAGTCATCACCGACCTGATGCGCAACGAGTTGAGCAGCTATAAACAATTGCCGCTGAACCTGTATCAGATCCAGACCAAATTCCGTGATGAAATCCGCCCACGCTTCGGCCTGATGCGCGGCCGTGAATTCATCATGAAGGACGCCTATTCGTTCCACGCCGACCAGGCGTCATTGCAGGCGACCTACGACCGCATGCACCAGGCCTACTGCAATATCTTCACGCGCCTGGGCCTGAAATTCCGTCCGGTTGAAGCGGACAACGGCTCCATCGGCGGTGCCGGCTCCCACGAGTTTCACGTGCTGGCCGAATCCGGCGAAGACGACATTGCGTTCAGCAATGGTTCGGACTACGCGGCGAACATCGAAAAAGCCGAAGCCGTACCGCGTGAAACCTCGCGCCCGGCTCCGACTGAAGAGCTGCGCCTGGTCGATACCCCGGACACCAAGACCATCGCGGCCCTGGTGGAGAAATTCAATCTGCCGATTGAAAAGACCATCAAGACCCTGATCGTGCACGCCGAAGAAGAAGGCAAGCTGATCGCCCTGGTGATCCGTGGCGACCACGAGCTCAACGAAATCAAGGCGGCCCAGCAACCTGGCGTGGCCAGCCCGCTGGTCATGGCCAGCGATGCCGAACTGCGCGACGCCATTGGCGCCGGCGCCGGCTCCCTGGGCCCGCTGAACCTGCCGCTGCCGATCATCATCGACCGTTCGGTCGAACTGATGAGCGACTTCGGTATCGGCGCCAACATCGACGACAAGCACTACTTCGGTGTGAACTGGGAGCGCGACCTGCCGGTGCCGACCGTGGCCGACCTGCGTAACGTCGTGGCCGGCGACCCGAGCCCGGATGGCAAGGGCACCCTGGAGATCAAGCGCGGCATCGAAGTCGGGCACATCTTCCAGCTGGGCAACAAGTACAGCAAGGCGATGAAGTGCGAAGTGCTGGGCGAGAACGGCAAGCCGATCACCCTGGACATGGGCTGCTACGGCATTGGCGTTTCCCGTGTGGTCGCCGCCGCCATCGAGCAGAACAACGACGAGAAAGGCATCATCTGGAGCGACGCCCTGGCGCCGTTCCAGGTGGCGCTGGTGCCGTTGCGCTATGAAACCGAGCAAGTACGCGAAGCCACCGACAAACTGTATGCCGAACTGACGGCCGCCGGTTTTGAAGTGCTGCTTGATGACCGGGACAAGAAAACCAGCCCGGGCATCAAGTTCGCCGACATGGAGCTGATTGGCATCCCGCACCGGATCGTGGTCAGTGACCGCGGCCTGGCCGATGGCAATCTGGAATACAAGAGCCGGACCGAAGCCGAAGCCCAACCGTTGCCGGTGGCTGACGTGCTGTCTTTCCTTCAGGCGCGTATTCGTCGCTGAAAACCAGATCAAGAGAAGTCATGTTCAAGCGAAACACCAGAGCCCTGGGGGGCGCCGCCTTGTGCGGCGCCCTGCTGGTCAGCGGCTGCGCCAACCAGATGTCGCAACGCAGTGAGCACGAGGAGCGGGTCGAGCGCAAGTTGCTCGACCACAGCCTGCAGATCGATGTCGGCGAGCCGAAAGTGCTGGAGCTGCCGCAACGCCGGGTTCGGATTCACGAACAGAAGACGTTCGAGGTCACCGAATTCGAAGTCACACGGCGTTACGACCGCTACACACCCTACCAGCCCTGGCGCAAACTCTATGAGATGCCACTGGGTGCCGTTGCCTTGGTGGCCGGCGCGGGCGCCAATGTGGCGAATATCTTCGCCCTCGGCAACCTGCCTGCGAGCATGACGCGCGATTGGCTGAGCTACGGCGTGGACGGCATCAACCCGTTCATGAACGTGCAATCCCACGGACGTGCGCAACAGAACCTCGCGGCTATCGATGAAGTGCAGCGTGACAAGCGCCTGGAATATTCGAGCCTGCCCTGGAGCGAACGCCCGGTACAGGTCACCGCCGGCAAACAAACCCATGAACTGACCACCGATCGCGACGGCGTGCTGCGCCTGAACCTGTTGGACAGTCCGTTTGCCGAGCAGGACCTGAACCGCATCACCACCTTGAAGATCAGCGTGGAAGACGGCCAGGACGATGTGCACACGGATTCTACGCTGGCGGTCAGCAACACCCTGCGCGGCAAATTGCTGGAAGCCCATGGCCTGATCTATGACGATTTGGAAGACGACGAAGTCAACCAGTGGGTGCACCGGGTCAAGCGCCTCTCGGAGCTGGGCCTGGAAGAAGAAGCCAGCGAACTGGAGCAAAGCCTGATTGAACTGACGCGCAACGATCCGGAATTGCAGCAGGAGTTTTTGCAGGCACTGGCCAAGGATGCGGGGCGACTCGTCGCAGATCCCGGCGCGCGCTGAGTTTTCAGACCGTTCAAAGATCCAAATGTGGGAGGGGGCTTGCCCCCGATAGCGGAGTGTCAGTGTCAGATGTACTGACTGACACACTGCAATCGGGGGCAAGCCCCCTCCCACATTTGAATCTCTCACATTTTTTTATCCTGGGTTCTACCAGGAAAACTCGAGCTGTTCGTTACCACTGCTCAAATCCAGCAACCTCACCCCAATCCCCAACAACCGCACCGGCTTACCCCCACGGTTAAATGCCTGGGTCATCAGCTGCTCATAACTCTCCAGATCCCGCCCCGCCCCGGCCTGCTCCAGGGTGGTCTGGGTAAAGTCATGAAACTTGACCTTCACAAACGGCTTGCCTGCCCGGTAGCTGCTGTCGATACGCGCCATGCGCCCCGCCAGGGTTTCCAGCAACTCAGGCAGCTTGGCCAGGCAGCTTGAAAGATCCGGCAGGTCCACATCGTAGGTATTTTCCACACTGATGGATTGCCGCCGGCTGTCGTTCTGCACCACGCGGTCATCGATCCCACGGGCAAGACTCCAGAGACGCTCACCGAAACTGCCGAATTCGCGCACCAGCGCCAGCTTGTTCCACTCGCGCAGTTGCAGGCAATCCTCAATGCCCAGGCGCGCCAGCTTGTCGGCGGTGACCTTGCCCACACCGTGCAATTTACTCACCCGCAACTGCGAGACGAACTCTTCGACCTGGTCCGGGGTAATCACAAACAGGCCGTTGGGTTTCTTCCAGTCGCTGGCGATCTTGGCCAGAAACTTGTTGGGCGCAGCGCCCGCGGACACGGTGATGTGCAACTGATTGGACACACGCCGGCGAATGTCCTGGGCGATGCGCGTGGCACTGCCGCCAAAGTGCGGGCTGTCGGAGACGTCGAGGTAGGCTTCATCCAGCGACAACGGCTCGATCAGGTCGGTGTAGTCACGAAAGATCGTCTGGATTTCCTTCGACGCTTCTTTATAGGCATCCATACGCGGCTTGACGATCGTCAGGTCCGGGCACAGCTTCAATGCGTGACGCGATGACATCGCCGAGCGCACCCCGTAAGCCCGCGCTTCGTAATTGCACGTAGCGATCACCCCGCGCCGGTCCGCCGAGCCACCGACAGCCAGGGGCTTTTGCGCCAGGCTCGGGTCATCGCGCATCTCGATGGCGGCGTAGAAGCAATCACAGTCGACGTGGATGATTTTGCGCTGCGTCATATAAACGGGGTGTGAACCAACGGGTGGCCAGTATCGCATTCACCCCTGTATATAGCACCAGTAGTTTGAATCTTCCGTCCGAGCGGTAGGAAATATCTCAGATGAATTGGTTTTCTCAATCGAATTCAACCTTCCAATAGAGCTGGAAGCCCTGGCCTGACTGGCCCGGCGCCCTTTCGACACCTGCCTTGGAGAGCTAACCAATTGAACCACAAGCGCTTTTGTTCGATTTTAGGGTTGACACACTCGCGTTCCTCTGTAGAATGCCGACACACAGACGCGGGATGGAGCAGTCTGGTAGCTCGTCGGGCTCATAACCCGAAGGTCGTCGGTTCAAATCCGGCTCCCGCAACCAAACATCAAAAAAGGCTACTCGAAAGAGTGGCCTTTTTTGTGCGCGCCTGTTTTTACCCCTCCCCTTGTAGGAGCGAGCTTGCTCGCGAAAAACTCAAGACACCGCTGGCTACTGAAACGCTGCGTTATCGTTGACGCTCTTCGCGAGCAAGCTCGCTCCTACAATGGGCGGTGCCAAGGCCTTGATTTTGAATAAAACCCACTTATTTGAGCCATTGCCGCATTAACGGTTGACACCTCGGCGCTGGACTGTAGAATGCCGCCCACAGACGCGGGATGGAGCAGTCTGGTAGCTCGTCGGGCTCATAACCCGAAGGTCGTCGGTTCAAATCCGGCTCCCGCAACCAAACATCAAAAAAGGCTACTCGAAAGAGTGGCCTTTTTTGTATCCGGTAAAAAAGTTCTTCTGAAACAATGGCATGGCATCTTTCATGAAACCGTAGACGGTTTGCAGAGTCCATCTCATTGCACGCTATGCGCTATGCTCAAGCGCTACCCTCTACGACCAATGGCCGCAGTCGCCGCACTCGGTGATCCGCGTTAATATTTGTAATTATTTTGTCCATAGGGATTGGTAACTTGGCTGGATACCCCCATCCTGTCGCGCACAATCCACGAGGTGATTGATGCGCGCCAACTCGTCTGAACCACAAGACACTGTCACAGCGGAACAACCGATCCCTCCCACCCGTTTGCGTTGGCTGGATCTGTTGAGCAAATACCGTCAGCCCATCGGCCTGGCCGTGACCTTGCTGCTGTTTGCCATTGCCCTGATCGCCTGCCGACATCTGTTGTTGGAACTCGATCTCTACGCCCTCCACGACTCGATCCTGGAAGTGCCCAAGCCTGCCTTGCTCGGCGCATTTGCGGCGGCGGTGGCCGGTTTCATCATTCTGTTGGGCTATGAATTCTCCGGCGCACGTTATGCTGGCGTAAAACTGCCCGCCAAGACCCTGGCACTGGGGGGCTTCACCGCTTTTGCCATCGGCAACGCCATTGGCTTGTCGATGCTCTCGGGCGGCTCGGTGCGCTACCGTCTATATGCACGTCACGGCATCGGTGCTTCGGAAGTCGCCCACATGACCGTGTTCGCCAGTCTGGCGCTGGGCTGCGCGCTCCCTCCCCTGGCCGCTTTGGCCACGCTGAGTAACCTGCCGGCGGCCTCGACCTACCTGCATTTGTCGCAAAGCCTGCTCGGCGGTGTTGCCGGTGCCGTGCTGCTGTTGTCGGCCATGTTGTGTATCGGTATTTATCGCCGCCGCCTGCCGGAACAACCCTACCCGGATAACCTGCTGGTCAAGGCCGGGCGCCGCACCCTGCGCCTGCCGGGCCGTCGCTTGACGTTCCTGCAGTTGATCATCACCGCACTGGATGTCGCCGCCGCCGCCACGGTTCTGTATATGTTGCTGCCGGAAGCGCCGCCCTTCGGCCCGTTCCTGCTGGTGTACCTGCTGGCCCTCGCCGCCGGCGTGCTCAGCCATGTACCGGGTGGCGTGGGGGTGTTCGAAGCGATCCTGCTGGCGGCCTTCGCCGACAAACTCGGCGCTGCGCCACTGGCCGCCGCCCTGCTGCTGTACCGGATGATCTATGTGGTGTTGCCGCTGTTGATCGCCTGTATCTTCCTGCTGGTCAACGAGGCCCAGCGCCTGTTCCAGACCCAGCAGAGCCTGCGCGTCGCCTCCGGCCTTGCGGCACCGGTGCTGGCCGTACTGGTTTTTTTGTCCGGCGTGGTCCTGCTGTTTTCCGGCGCCACGCCGGAGATCGATTCACGCCTGGAAAACATCGGCTTCCTGATTCCCCACCGCCTGATTGACGCGTCGCACTTCGGCGCCAGCCTGATCGGCGTGCTGTGCCTGTTGCTGGCCCAAGGCTTGCGTCGACGTTTGTCGGCGGCCTGGATGCTGACCATGGTGCTGCTGCTGGTAGGCGCCCTGCTCTCGCTGCTCAAGGGCTTCGACTGGGAAGAAGCCAGCCTGATGACCATGACCGCTGTGCTGCTGGCGATCTTCCGACGCTCGTTCTACCGCGCCAGTCGCTTGACCGAACTGCCCTTCTCGCCGCTGTACCTGGTGGCCAGCGTGTGTGTGCTGGGCGCGTCGATCTGGCTGCTGCTGTTCGCCTACCAGGACGTGCCCTACAGTCATCAACTGTGGTGGCAGTTCACCCTCGACGCCAACGCCCCGCGCGGCCTGCGTTCGTTGCTGGGCGCCGCCGTCCTGCTGGTGATCGTGTCGCTGACCTGGCTGCTGCGTACCGCGCGCCCGGTCATCCATCTGCCGACCCCGGACGAACTCGAACGCGCCTCCAAAATCCTGATGGCCTCGTCCCAACCCGACGGCGGCCTGGCGCTGACCGGCGACAAGGCATTGCTGTTCCACCCCAATGACGAAGCCTTCCTGATGTATGCCCGGCGCGGGCGCAGCCTGGTGGCCTTGTATGATCCGATCGGCCCGACCCAGCCGCGCGCCGAGATGATCTGGCAGTTCCGCGACCTGTGCGACATCCACCACGCACGGCCGGTGTTCTATCAAGTGCGTGCCGAGAACCTGCCGTACTACATGGATATCGGACTCACCGCGATCAAGCTGGGCGAAGAAGCCCGCGTCGACCTGAAACGCTTTGACCTGGAAGCCAAGGGCAAAGAAATGAAGGATTTGCGCTACACCTGGAACCGCGGCACCCGCGACGGTCTGTCCCTGGAGATCTGCGAGCCGGGCACGGCGCCGATGGATGAATTAAAAGTTATCTCGGACGCCTGGCTTACCGGTAAGAATGTGCGCGAAAAAGGCTTCTCCCTGGGCCGCTTCAGCGACGACTACCTCAAGCACTTCCGTATCGCGATCATTCGCTTCGAAGGGCGGCCGGTGGCCTTCGCCAACCTGCTCGAGACGTACAACCATGACCTGGCCAGTCTCGACCTGATGCGCGCCCACCCGGACGCACCGAAGCTGACCATGGAATTCATGATGGTCGGCCTGATTCAACATTATAAGAACCACGGCTACGCACGCTTCAGCCTCGGCATGGTGCCGTTGTCGGGCCTGCAACCCCGGCGTGGCGCGCCACTGACCCAACGCTTGGGCTCGATGGTGTTCCGCCGTGGCGAGCAACTGTATAACTTCCAAGGTTTGCGCCGCTTCAAAGACAAGTTCCAGCCTGACTGGGAACCCCGTTACATGGCCGTGCCCGCAGGACTTGATCCGCTGGTGGCACTGGCCGATACCGCCGCCCTGATCGCGGGCGGCTTGACTGGATTGGTGAAACGCTGATGATTCGACGCTCCTGGCGGTATGTATTGGCTGTTGTAGTGCTGCTCGCGCTGGTCCTGGGCGGCGGTTACTGGTACTGGAACCGCCCCGCCCCACAGCCGACCCTGGAGCAGATGCCCCAGGCCGATGGCTCGGTGATGACCCGCGTAAGCCCTGCCGGCACGGTAAAGGCCCGCGTGGCAGTGGCCGTGATGGCCGACGCAACCCTGACCGACAGCCAACTGATCGCCCTCAGCCAGGGTGGCTCGGCGCAGCTCGTCCAGGTGATCCTGCCCAAGGATGACTGCAAGCTGCAGGAGCAAGCGCTGCAAAGCGCCCTGGCCCAGCTTAAAGGCCCGGCGACCCTGGTCAGCGGCATCGGCCCTGGCGCGGCGCTCGCCTGGCGCTGGCTGGCCACACAGAGCGACGACAAGGCCAACGCCATTTCCGTCGGCTTCGCCCTGAAACAGGAAGGCTGCAACGACCCGCTGCCGAAAACCGCCGCCCATGGCAACTGGCTGGTGGCCTGGAATGATAACCCCGACGATGAAAGCGCCAGCTTCGTACGTGACACACCGCGCGCCACCACCAGCATCAGCGACTACGACATTCATTACCCGCAAGTGCTGAACAACGAGCTGCGCAAGCAGCTGGTAGGTTCGGACAACGGCGGCCTGGCGATCCCTGTAGTGGAAGTGCCGGCCGGCCAGGCCAAGGACACCGTGACCCTGTTCCTCTCCGGGGACGGCGGCTGGCGTGACCTGGACCGTGACGTGGCCGGCGAAATGGCGAAGATCGGCTACCCGGTGGTCGGCATCGATACCCTGCGCTACTACTGGCAGCACAAAACCCCGGAACAAAGCGCCAAGGACCTGACCGAACTGATGCAGCACTACCGGCAGAAATGGGGCACCAAGCGCTTCGTGCTGACCGGTTATTCGTTCGGTGCCGACGTCCTGCCGGCCATCTACAACCGGATGCCGGCAAACGAACAGCAACGGGTCGACGCGATCATCCTGCTGGCCTTCGCCCGCACCGGCAGCTTCGAAATTGAAGTGGAAGGCTGGCTGGGCAATGCCGGCAAGGAAGCCGCGACCGGCCCGGAAATGGCCAAGCTGCCCCCCGAGAAAGTGGTGTGCATCTATGGCGCGGAAGAAGTCGACGAGAGCGGCTGCACCGACAAGACCGCCGTGGGCGAAGCCATGAAGCTGCCGGGCGGGCATCACTTCGATGAGAACTACCCGGCGCTGGCCAAGCGGTTGGTGGATATCATCGTCAAGCACCAGGCCAAGACCGAGTAATCCCAGGCTATACACAAAACCCAATGTGGGAGGGGGCTTGCCCCCGATAGCAGGGTGTCAGTCAATGATGTTGTGACTGGTCTACCGCTATCGGGGGCAAGCCCCCTCCCACATTTGCTTTGTGGTGTGGCTAAGACTTAGCGCGGCTCGATATGCGCAATCATCAACTGCACCGTTTCATTCCCACGAAACTCGTTCACATCCAGCTTGTAGGCCAACTCCACCCAGCGCACGGTCGGGTTAGGCCAGACTTCACGGTCTACCCCAAACGCAATGCCATCGAGCTTCACCGCCCCGCACTCGCTCTTGAGTACCACCTTCAAGTGCCGCTCGCCCACTACCCGCTGTTCCACCAGCTGAAACACACCGTGAAACAACGGCTCGGGAAAGTGTTGCCCCCACGGGCCGGCATGGCGCAGTGCACGGGCCAGTTCCAGGTGAAACTCTTCCACCGCCAGGGTGCCATCGGAGAGCAGGCGTCCGGTGAGGTCTTCTTCGCGCAGTTGCCGACGCACCTCGGCATCGAAAGCCTCGGCAAACAAGGGAAAGTTCGCTTCGGGCAGAGTCAGCCCCGCCGCCATCGCGTGACCGCCGTATTTGCTGATCAAGTCAGGATGCTGGCTGGCAACCACCGCCAGCGCGTCACGGATATGAAAGCCCTGTACCGAACGCCCGGAGCCTTTGAGCAGGCCATCACCGGCATCGGCAAACGCGATGGTGGGACGGAAATAACGCTCTTTCATGCGCGACGCCAGAATCCCGATCACCCCCTGGTGCCACTCCGGGTCGAACAGGCACAAGCCGTACGGCATTGACTCCACCGGCAAATCCTTGAGTTGCGCCAGGGCTTCGCGCTGCATGCCCTGCTCGATGGATTTGCGGTCCTGGTTCATGCCGTCCAGTTGTGCGGCCATTTCCCGCGCTGCGGCAACATCGGTGGTCAGCAGGCATTCGATGCCCAGGCTCATATCGTCCAGGCGCCCGGCCGCATTGAGCCGTGGGCCGAGAATGAAGCCCAGGTCGGTGGAGGTGATGCGGGCATGATCGCGCTTGGCCACTTCGAGGATCGCCTTGATCCCCGGCCGTGCGCGACCGGCGCGGATACGCTCCAACCCTTGATGCACCAGGATACGGTTGTTGGCGTCCAGCGGCACCACGTCGGCGACGCTGCCCAGGGCCACCAGGTCGAGCAGTTCACCAATGTTCGGCTGCGGGCTGTTGTCATACCAGCCCAGGCTGCGCAAACGCGCGCGCAGGGCCATCAGTACGTAGAAGATCACGCCCACACCGGCCAGTGCCTTGCTGGGGAACGTACAGCCTGGCTGGTTCGGATTGACGATCGCGTCCGCCGCCGGCAGTTCGTCGCCCGGCAAGTGGTGATCGGTCACCAGCACCTTCAGCCCCGCCGCCTTCGCCGCCGCCACGCCTTCGACGCTGGAGATACCGTTGTCCACCGTGATCAGCAACTGCGGCTCGCGCTGCAGCGCCACCGCAACGATCTCCGGCGTCAGGCCGTAGCCGTATTCGAAACGGTTGGGCACCAGGTAATCGACATGGGCCGCACCGAGCAAACGCAGGCCCAGTGTGCCTACGGTGCTGGCGGTGGCGCCGTCGGCGTCGAAGTCACCGACGATCAGGATCCGCTGGCGCTGCTCCAGCGCCGTCACCAACAGGTCGACGGCGGCATCGATGCCCTTGAGCTGCTGATACGGAATCAACCGCGCCAGGCTCTTGTCCAGCTCGGCTTCCGATTGCACCCCGCGCGCGGCGTAGAGACGGGTCAGCAGCGGTGGCAATTCACCGAGGAATGGCAGGACGGCGGGCAAGGGACGGGGATCGATACGCATACGGGGGGTGATGACTTCTCTACTGATTCAACGGATAAACAACAATTCAAAATTCAACAAGATCAAATGTGGGAGGGGGCAAGCCCCCTCCCACATTTTTTTCAATCACGCCCGCCCACCAGCCATTGCAACTGCACTTCATGCTGGCCACGGTCATCGGTGACGAAGATCGTGCCTTCGCTGATCATCACATCCCACTTGATCACGCGCGGCATGTCCTTGGCCAGCACCTCCAGAATCTCCTGCGGCACGGCAGCGATGTGCACGTTCTTGAGGTTATTCGCCACCGGCACCACCTTGCCTTCCCACACCCGCAAGCTGCCGTATGCCAGCAGGCTGGTGCGTTCGGTGCGACGCGAGCACCAGGTCAGGCGGTCTGCATCCGGCTGGCCGACTTCGATCCAGTGCAGCACCCGATCATCCAGGCTCTTTTCCCACAGGGCCGGCTCGTCGATATCCGACAAGCCACGGCCGAACGCCAACTGCTCGTTGTACCAGAGGGCGTAGGCCAGCAGGCGCACGGTCATGCGTTCTTCGGTTTCCGAAGGGTGGCGGGCGATGGTCTGTTTAACGCTCTCGTACACCGAACGGTCAAGGTCGGTGAGGTTGAGTTCGAATTTGTAGGTCGTGGACGGCTGGGCCATGAACGGGCTCTGGAGACAGGGAAAGACGGCCAGTCTAACCGATGGCGAGGCCAATCAACGAATACTGCGCTGCATCCAGGCTGCCCGCCTATGTTAAAAAGCAGTACGTCACCGTCCCGCGCGCTCAAGGATCCCCATGTCGCTTAATGCCAAACCGCTTGCCGGCCTGAAAGTCATCGAACTCGGCACCCTGATTGCCGGCCCGTTTGCCTCACGTATCTGCGCCGAGTTCGGCGCCGAAGTGATCAAGGTCGAATCCCCGGACGGCGGCGACCCCCTGCGCAAATGGCGCAAACTGTATGAAGGCACCTCGCTGTGGTGGTTCGTGCAGGCGCGCAACAAGCAGTCGCTGACCCTCAACCTCAAGCACCCGGATGGCCTGGCGATCCTCAAGCAATTGCTCGCCGACGCCGACATCCTGATCGAAAACTTCCGCCCCGGCGTGCTGGAAAAGCTCGGCCTGGGCTGGGAAACCCTGCACGCACTGAACCCAAGGCTGGTGATGGTGCGCCTCTCCGGCTTCGGCCAGACCGGGCCGATGAAAGACCAGCCGGGGTTTGGCGCGGTGGGCGAGTCCATGGGCGGCCTGCGCTACATCACCGGCTTCGAAGACCGCCCGCCCGTGCGCACCGGGATTTCCATCGGTGACTCGATTGCCGCGCTGTGGGCGGTGATCGGCGCGCTGATGGCCCTGCGTCATCGTGAAGTCAACGGCGGCCTCGGCCAGGTGGTCGACGTGGCGCTGTACGAAGCCATTTTCGCCATGATGGAAAGCATGATTCCCGAGTTCGATGTGTTCGGCTTCATTCGCGAACGCACCGGCAATATCATGCCCGGTATTACGCCCTCCTCGATCCACACCAGCGCCGACGGCAAACATGTGCAGATTGGCGCCAATGGCGACGCGATCTTCAAGCGCTTCATGGCCGCCATCGGCCGCGACGACCTGGCGAACGACCCGGCGCTTGCCAGCAATGACGGGCGTGACAGCCGCCGCGATGAGCTGTACGGGGTGATCGATCGCTGGGTCAACGCTCTGCCGCTGGAGCAGGTCATGGCGCAGTTGAACCAGGCCCAAGTGCCCGCCAGCCGCATCTACAGTGCCGAGGACATGCTGGGCGACCCGCAATTCCTGGCCCGGGAGATGTTCCTCAGCGCGCAACTGCCGGGCGGCAAGGATTTCAAGATGCCCGGCATCGTGCCCAAGCTGTCGGATACGCCAGGCAGCTGTGAATGGGTGGGTCCGCAATTGGGCGAGCACAACGGTGTGCTGCTCAACGCCCTGGGCTATGACGCGGCGGCCATCGCCCGCTTGCGTACGGATGGCGCGATCTGAGCGCGCCGCAGTGCCAAATTTCGGGCAAAAAGAAACCCCGAGGAGTGGGGAGACAACTCGGGGTTAAACGTGATCTACAAAGACCAGTACAACAAGCCACAAACACCGGAGCACAATGTTTGCTCTTGCTGTTACAAACTCTGACCGGCCGTGTTGTAGGAAGTTTCGAAGGATAAATAATTCTTCATGCGCAGGCAGGGGTTCGTGTCATGGCGGCGTTTCGCAGGGCTGCAATGACCGAGGGCTCGAGTCGACCTTCAGCGATTTTCAAATCACGCAGCAGGCAATCCACCACATCCACCAACGCGCGTTTGTCGGTCAACTGAGCGCGGTTGACTTCGCGCTCGACCATGATGGCGCCACCGGGGTTCTTCACGGTCACCAGGCATTCGCCCTGCACACCAGAGGTGGTCAGCGTAACCAGATAAGGGCTCAGTGCTTCTTCGAGCAACAGGCTGATACTTTCCATCTCGATCACCACTCAATAGTTCGGGAACAATCGTTTCAACGGGTGCTGCATCTCTCCTAAGTGACTGGTCGTAACGTAGGAAAGTTCGCTTTTTCGTCTTTCAAGGGTTGTGCGGGGATGACGTATCCAGCATGCGCTTGCAACATGACAGGTAAAAAACGGAGGCACATAACTGCTTACGCAATGGGTTGCGGTTTTGGGGTGCGCCGGGCGCGCAGGCCAAAAGTGAATCCTATACTCGGTGAGCGCTGATCACTCCGCCGTGCAGGCAGAGTGCATGTCATAAGGCCCTTATTGCGAAGGATGAAGATGATGTTGGAACAGAATGAACAGCAAGCGTCGATGGAGAAGATGCATGCCGATGTACGGCGCATCTATGCCGAAATATCACGTATGCAGGCTGAGCAGGACAAGCTCAAGTCGGAATCACTGAAGATAAATTGCGAAACTTTCTGGTACCCCATGGGCGTAGCAATGGCCGTGGTCGCAACAATTGCTTCAATCACTGGGGTGGCTATTAAATTGCTTCAATAAACACCGTGTTTCCGGGCCTGCCACAAACAAAAAACGCCGCTGCCCCTGGGAAGGGAAAGCGGCGTTTTTGTCTACGCGGTATGCCTTACAGCGGCTTGCCCCGATTGCCATGCTGGCTGACAAACGCCTGCACCGCTTTCAGGTCGTTAGCCAACACCGTGCAGCGCTCTTCACGCTCGAACAGATCAGCCAGGTGCTGCGGCAGTTCCAGCGCCTTGCCAACACCGGCCTTTTCCACTGCCTCGGGGAATTTCACCGGGTGCGCAGTGCCAAGGATCACCATCGGGATATCCAGGCTGCGACGGCACTCGCGGGCGGCCTTCACGCCGATGGCCGTGTGCGGGTCGAGCAGCTCGCCGGTCTGGGCGTAGACCTCGGCGATGGTTTCGCAGGTCTGCGCATCGTCCACGGCCAGGGAGTCGAACAGCTTGCGGGTTTCGGTCCAGCGCTCCTGCTCGACGCTGAAACCGCCACCTTGCTTGAAACTGCTCATCAGTTCGGCCAACGCTGCACCATTGCGCCCGTGCATGTCGAACAGCAGGCGTTCGAAGTTCGACGAGACCATGATGTCCATGGACGGCGACAGCGTGGCGTGCAGGGTTTCCTTGACGTACTGATTGCCGCTCATGAAGCGGTGCAGGATGTCGTTGCGATTGGTCGCGACGATCAACTGATTGATCGGCAAGCCCATGTTGCGCGCCAGGTAGCCGGCGAAGATGTCGCCGAAGTTGCCGGTCGGCACCGAGAACGACACCGAGCGCGCCGGGCCGCCCAACTGCAGGGAGGCGTGGAAGTAGTAGACGATCTGGGCCATGATCCGCGCCCAGTTGATCGAGTTCACCGCCACCAGTCGCGTGCCCTTGAGGAAACTCTGGTCGGCGAAGCTGTTCTTGACCATTTCCTGGCAGTCATCGAAGTTGCCTTCGATGGCGATGTTGTGGATGTTCTCACCGAAAATGGTAGTCATCTGGCGACGCTGCACCTCCGAGACGCGCTTGTGCGGGTGCAGGATGAAGATGTCGACGTTTTCGCAGTGCTTGCAGCCTTCAATGGCCGCCGAACCGGTATCGCCGGAGGTAGCGCCGATGATCACTACGCGCTCGCCGCGCTTTTCCAGCACGTAGTCGAGCAGGCGACCCAGCAATTGCAGGGCAAAGTCCTTGAACGCCAGGGTCGGGCCGTGGAACAGCTCAAGCACCCACTCGTTGCCGTTCAACTGGCGCAGGGGCGCAATGGCGCTGTGGGAAAACACGCCGTACGTCTCTTCCAGGATCTTCTTGAAATCCGCGTCCGGAATGCTGCCGGTGACGAACGGGCGCATCACCCGGAACGCCAGCTCGTGGTACGGCAGGCCGGCCCAGGAAGCGATTTCTTCCTGGGTGAAGCGTGGCAGGTTTTCCGGCACGTACAGGCCGCCGTCAGTGGCAAGGCCCGCCAGCAGAACGTCTTCGAAATTCAGGGCCGGTGCCTGGCCGCGGGTGCTGATATAGCGCATAGGGGCAAACCTTCGGTTTGGGCTTCAAGCTTCAAGTTACAAGCGGCAAGTTAGAGCGAATCGGCTTTTACTTGCAGCTTGCAGCTAACCGCTTGCAGCTGAATTAATTCAAATGTTCGACGCGGATACGGACCACCGGCCCTACCACGCCCTGGAGCGCTTCAAGAGCCCGAATGGCATCGTTGATATGCTGCTCGAGCACGCGGTGGGTCAACAGGATCATCGGCACCTGGCCGTTCTGCTCCTCGACTTCCTTCTGCATGATCGACTCGATGTTGATCCCGCGCTCCGACAGGATGCTCGCCACCTGGGCCAGCACGCCGGGATGATCCTGGGCCTGGATGCGCAGGTAGTAGGCACTTTCGCAGGCTTCGATCGGCAGGATCGGGTGGGCCGACAGCGAATCCGGCTGGAAGGCCAGGTGCGGCACGCGGTTTTCCGGGTCGCTGGTCATGGCGCGAACCACGTCCACCAGGTCGGCGATTACCGACGAAGCGGTCGGCTCCATCCCGGCACCGGCGCCGTAGAACAGGGTGGAGCCGGCGGCGTCACCGTTGACCATCACCGCGTTCATCACGCCATTGACGTTGGCGATCAGGCGGTCGGCCGGGATCAGTGTCGGGTGCACACGCAATTCGATACCGGCCGGGGTGCTGCGCGCCACACCGAGGTGCTTGATGCGGTAGCCCAGGGCTTCGGCGTAGTTCACGTCGGCGGTGGTCAGTTTGGTGATGCCTTCGGTGTAGGCCTTGTCGAACTGCAGCGGGATGCCAAAGGCGATGGACGCCAGGATGGTCAGCTTGTGCGCCGCATCGATACCTTCCACGTCAAAGGTCGGGTCGGCTTCGGCATAACCCAGGGCCTGGGCTTCAGCCAGCACGTCTTCGAAGGTGCGGCCCTTTTCGCGCATTTCGGTCAGGATGAAGTTACCGGTGCCGTTGATGATGCCGGCCACCCAGTTGATGCGGTTGGCGGACAGGCCTTCACGAATCGCCTTGATCACCGGGATGCCGCCGGCCACGGCTGCTTCGAACGCTACGATCACGCCCTTCTCACGGGCCTTGGCGAAGATTTCGTTACCGTGCACGGCGATCAGCGCCTTGTTGGCGGTGACCACGTGCTTGCCGTTCTCGATGGCCTTGAGCACCAGCTCGCGGGCCACGGTATAGCCGCCTACCAGCTCGATGACAATATCGATGTCAGGGTTGGTGGCCACGGCGAACACATCGTTGGTAATCGCAATACCGGTCGTTTCGAACTGAGGCTTTGGCGAACGCGTGGCGATCTGCGCCACTTCAATCTCGCGCCCTGCACGGCGGGAAATTTCTTCGGCGTTACGCTGAAGTACGTTGAAGGTGCCGCCACCGACGGTCCCTAACCCACAGATGCCTACTTTGACCGGTTTCACTGAAAACTCCCCATGAAACGGCCGACGCGAGGTCGGCCGTGGAACACCGCCGCACAACTGCGGCTCTCAATTAATGACCCGCCGACGGTTCGGCGGACCATGCTCGTCAAAGGCTCGACGATTAATGCTTACTTGGCACCCAGTGCCAGTTTGGCAACTTGTGGTGCCGGCTGGTAGCCCGGAATCACCTGGCCGTCGGCCAAAACGATGGCCGGTGTGCCGTTCACGCCGATGGACTGGCCCAGGGCGAACTGCTTGGAAACCGGATTGGCGCATTTGGCCGCCTTGATTTCCTTGCCATCGACCATCTTGTCCATGGCCGCCTTCTTGTCGGCCGAGCACCAGACCGCCTGCAACTGCTCATCACCCGGCGAACCGAGGCCCTGGCGCGGGAACGCGACGTAGCGCACTTCCACACCGAGCTTGTTCAGCGCCGGCACTTCGGCGTGCAGCTTGTGGCAGTACGGGCAGGTGGTGTCGGTGAACACGGTGATGTGGGTCTTGGTTTCACCAATGGCCGGGTACACCACGGTCTCCGCCACCGGAATACCGTTGATCAGCTTGGACACGCCGAGGCGCTCGGCTTTCTCGGTCAGGTTGACCGGTTTGCCGTCCTTGAGCTGGAACAGGTAGCCCTGGACGATGTACTGGCCGTCGGCACTGGCGTACAGCACGCGGCTGCCCTTGAGCTTGACTTCGTACAGACCGGCCATGGGGCTGGCGCTGATGCTTTCGATGGGGGTATCGAGTTGCAGGTTGACCAGGCTCTTGCGAATGGCCTGCTCGGCCGCATCGTCGGCGACGGCAAAGGTGGAAACCAACGCAATGGCTGCGGCGGCAATAATCTGGGTCAAGCGCATGGTAACTCCTGAAGGCAGATGCAGGGACGGGGGCCGCCACGCCGATTGGAAACCAGGGTGTGGACCGTCGCCTTTGCGAACCGACAAAGCCTACCACAGTTGGGCCGCAGGGCAGCCCGCAGCCGGAAAAATCGGGATTTTTCAGCCGCGTGGATGGTGCCTGGCGTGCATCTCCTGCAAGCGCGCCCGTGCCACATGGGTGTAGATCTGGGTGGTGGACAAGTCGCTGTGGCCGAGCAGCATCTGTACCACGCGCAGATCCGCGCCATGGTTGAGCAAGTGGGTGGCGAACGCATGACGCAAGGTATGCGGCGACAGGGACTTGTCGATCCCGGCCACTTTGGCCTGGTGCTTGATCCGGTGCCAGAAGGTCTGGCGGGTCATCTGCTCGCCGCGCAGGCTGGGGAACAGCACATCGCTGGGACGACCACCGAGCAGTTCGTGACGCGCATCGCGCAGGTAACGCTCGACCCACACAATCGCCTCCTCGCCCATCGGCACCAGGCGTTCCTTGCTGCCCTTGCCCATCACCCGCAACACGCCCTGGCGCAGGTTGACCTGCTCCAGGGTCAGGCTGATCAGCTCGGTGACCCGCAGGCCGCAGGCGTAGAGCACTTCCAGCATGGCGCGGTCGCGCTGGCCGATGGCCTCACTGAGATCCGGCGCGGCCAACAGAGCCTCCACGTCAGCTTCCGACAAGGATTTAGGAAGAGGCCTACCTAATTGCGGCATATCCACTTGTAGAGTTGGATCGACTGCTATGAGCTTTTCACGCAACAGGTAGCGATAAAAGCCACGCACACCGGAGAGAAATCTCGCGGTGGATCGCGGCTTGTAATGTTGCTCGAGGCGCCAGGCCAAGTGATCGAGGATCAGCTCGCGCCCGGCATTGATCAACTCCAGGTTTTTCTCCTGCAGCCACCCGTTGAACAGGGCCAGGTCGCTGCGGTAAGCCTGGCGCGTGTTGTCGGAGAGGCCTTTTTCCAACCAAAGGGCGTCAAGGAAGCGGTCGATCAGGGGGTGGTCAATGGCGGGCATGGTTACTCAAGCGACGCGGCACGGGGCTCGGCGCCCTTTTATTTAGTGAACTGTGGCAAGGGCCACTAGTCTTTCATAGCCCGCTACTTCTAGGAACAGGAAGCTTTAATGAACGAACAACAGATCTTGTTGGCTTTCGGCGGTATCGGTGTGGCCGCGCTCGGTTGCCAATGGCTGGCCTGGCGCCTGAAATTGCCGGCGATTCTGTTTCTGTTATTGAGCGGAATCCTGGCGGGGCCGGTACTTGGCTGGCTCGATCCGCAGGAAATGTTCGGCCCGTTGCTGATGCCATTGGTGTCGCTGGCCGTGGCATTGATCCTGTTTGAGGGCAGCCTGACGCTGCATCTGTCGGAATGGAAGGAAATCGGCAGCGTGGTTCACCGACTGGTGACCCTTGGCGCACTGACGACCTGGGCGGTGATTACCCTGGCAACCCACTGGCTGTTGGGTTTCGACTGGATGCTGGCACTGCTGTTCGGCACCCTGACGCTGGTCACAGGCCCGACCGTCATCGTGCCGATGTTGCGCGTGGTACGCCCCAAGGCGTCCATCGCCAACATCCTGCGCTGGGAAGGCATTGTCATCGACCCCATCGGCGCGCTGCTGGCCGTGGTGGTCTACAGCTTTATCATCGCCAGCGCCTCGGGCGATGGCTTGAGTCACAGCCTGCTGACCTTTGGTGGCGTCATCCTGTGCGGCAGCCTGTTCGGGATTGCCGGGGGCTGGGTGCTGGGCCTGGTGATGCGCCGCCAGTGGTTGCCGGAATACTTGCATAACCTGGCCACCCTGGCGGCGGTGCTGGGGGTGTTCATCGCCTCCAATCAGGTCATGCATGAATCCGGCCTGCTGGCGGTGACGCTGATGGGCATGTGGATGGCCAACATGAAGGGCGTGGACGTGCGGCACATCCTGCACTTCAAGGAGAACCTCAGCGTCCTGTTGATTTCCGGCTTGTTTATCCTGCTGGCGGCGCGCCTGGACCTGAACGCACTGATCGCCCTGGGGCCTTTTGTGCTGATTCTGCTGCTGATCATTCAGTTCATTGCGCGCCCGCTGAACGTTGCTGTGTCGACCGTCGGCTCGAAACTGAGCTGGCGCGAACGCGCACTGCTGGCCTGGATCGCCCCGCGCGGGATTGTGGCCGCAGCGGTGTCGGCGATTTTTGCGATTCGCCTGGATGAGGCAGGCCACGAAGGTGCGTTGTTGCTGGTGCCGCTGACGTTTGCGGTGATTATCGGCACGGTGGTGCTGCAAAGCGCGACTGCGCGTCCTCTGGCGCGCTTGCTGAAAGTGGCCGAGCCCGCGCCTAGCGGCTTTCTGATCGTCGGCGCGAACGCTCCGGCCCGCATCCTCGGCAAAGCCCTGCAACAGTTGGGCAGCCGAGTGCTGCTGACCGATTCAAGCTGGGAAAACATTCGCGCCAGCCGCATGGAAGGGCTGCCGACCTACTTCGGCAACCCGGCATCACAGCATGCCGAGTCCCATCTGGACCTGGTCGGTCTCGGGCATTTGCTCGCGCTGTCCCCTTCCGGCGAATTGAATACCCTGGCCACCATGCGCTTTCGTCATGACTTCGGGCATCGCCTGTTCGCCTTGGCCAACAGCCAGGAAAGCCGTCGCACCGACAAGCACCGGGCCAGCGGCGAGCACCGTGGGCACTTGCTGGGCAGCCAGCCGCTGAGCTACACCAAGCTCGCCAGCCTGCTGGGGCAAGGCGCCGAGCTGTATACCACGCAACTGACCGATGGGTTTGGCTGGAGCGACTATCAGGCACTGCATGGGGAACGGGCGACGCTGCTGTTTGCCCGCGATAACAGCGGCTGGGTGCATGTGGTCACGCCAGAGAGCGATATGAAACCGCTGGCGGGATGGACATTATTGGCAGTCATTCAGCCTGGTCAGGCCTGAGGGCGTACGGCACAAATCGCAGGCACAAAAAAGCAGCCCGCAGGCTGCTTTTTTCTGCATCGGGAAGCTGGACTTAAGCCAGTTTTTCCTTGATGCGAGCTGCTTTACCGGACAGGTCACGCAGGTAGTACAGCTTGGCTTTGCGTACGTCACCGCGACGTTTCACAGCCATGCTGTCGATTTGCGGGCTGTAGGTCTGGAAAGTACGCTCTACGCCAACACCGTTGGAGATTTTACGAACAGTGAAAGCACTGTTCACACCACGGTTACGCTTGGCGATTACCACGCCTTCGAACGCTTGCAGACGCGAACGGTCGCCTTCCTTCACTTTCACCTGAACGACAATGGTGTCGCCCGGGGCAAAGGTAGGGATCTCTTTGGTCATCTGCTCTGCTTCGAGTGCAAGGATGATTTTGTTAGTCATGCTGTGCTCCTAAGGTAAGTCAATGGACCTACCATCGATACGTTGTTAACTATCGTCCCGCGCGAGGATGTATTCCTCGAGCAGCTTCTTCTCTTCTCCAGAAAGCGAGCGGCTTTCCAGAAGATCGGCGCGTCGTTCATAGGTCCGACCAAGGGACTGCTGTAAACGCCAACGCCGGATGTGTGCGTGATTGCCACTTAGCAATACGTCGGGAACACGCTGATCCGCATACACCTCCGGACGGGTGTAGTGCGGGCAATCCAGCAAACCATCCGTGAAGGAATCTTCCTCCGCGGAGTCCGCATGCCCTAAAGCTCCAGGCAGCAGTCGTGTAACCGCATCTATCAGGACCATCGCCGGCAGCTCGCCGCCAGACAGGACATAGTCCCCAATCGACCACTCTTCATCGACATGAGCTTCAATAAAACGCTCGTCAATGCCTTCATAGCGACCGGCAATCAGGATCAGTGCCTCCTCATTCGCCAGTTCGCCTACCGCAGCCTGTTTCAGCTGACGGCCTTGAGGGGATAGGTAAATAACCTTCGCCTTCTCCCCGGCGGCAGCCTTGGCCTGGGCCAACGCGTCTTCCAGGGGCTTGATCTTCATCACCATGCCCGGGCCACCGCCAAATGGGCGATCGTCCACAGTGTGATGTCGATCCGTCGTGTAGTCTCGCGGGTTCCAACAGGTAAGCTGCAACAGCCCCTGTTTCACCGCCCGACTGGTGATGCCGTACTCGCTGATGGCGGAGAACATCTCGGGAAACAAACTGATCACTTCAATGCGCAAATTAGCCACGCTTAGAAGTCCGCGTCCCATTCCACCTTCATCTCGCCCGCTGCGAGGTCGACGGCCAACACGCACTGCCCGGTATAGGGCAACAGGCGTTCGCGATCATCCAGGCTGCCAGCGCAAGGCTTGACCACCATTACATCATTGGCGCCGGTTTCCAGAAGATGATCGATTTTCCCGAGCAGTTGCCCGAGTTGATCAATAACCTTCAGACCTTCCAGCTGGTACCAGTAGTACTCGCCGTCGGTCAATTCAGGGAACAGGTTGCGCGGCACGCAGATCTCATAACCAGCCAGAAGACGAGCTTCTTCACGATCATCAAGACCCTTGAGCTTTGCGACCAGGAACTTGTCGCTCCCGCGTCCACTGACCAGCTCGACCTGTTTCACGCTGCCTTCGCGCTTGAGCGTCCAGGTTTTGTACTGCAACAGGTTTTCAGTCGGATCAGTAAAGGAATACACCTTCACTTCGCCGCGAACGCCATGAACAGAGTAAATCTTGCCGATAACGATCAAATCATCAGCAACAGTTGGCGTCGCGTTCATATTGCTCAGGCTGCGGCCTTAGCCGAGTCTTTCAACAGCTTGGCAACGCGCTCGGATGGCTGTGCACCAACGCTCAGCCAGTAGGCTACGCGCTCTTGGTTCACGGACAGACGAACTTCCTGACCGCGAGCGATCGGGTTGAAGAAGCCAACTTGTTCCTTGTGAGAGCCGTCACGTGGGTTGCGGCTGTCAGTTACGGTCAAGTGGTAAAACGGGCGCTTTTTGGAGCCGCCAAGGGCAAGACGGATTGTTAGCATGTGAACATCGTTCCTGTAGTCGGTGCTGCAAATCTAAATGCACAGCGGGCATAGGTGCCCGAAAGGCCGCATATTCTAAGGAATATCCGGACTTTTGCAAATGTCTTTTTCCGGCGCCTACCCGCGTGCCATTCAGATCTGCTATAGAGCCGTCGGTTAAAACGGCAGGTCAGCGCCCGCCAATGGCGGGTTTGCTGGAGATCCCGCATCCCTGCGGGTCGGAGCGCAAGCTGGGCTCGCGCTCGAATTCTTTACATCTTGGGCATGCCGCCGCCGGGCAACATACCGCCCATGCCGCGCATCATCTTGGCCATGCCGCCCTTGGCGGAGAATTTCTTCATCATCTTCTGCATCTGCTTGTGCTGCTTGATCAAGCGACCGATGTCCTGCACCTGGGTGCCGGAACCCATGGCGATCCGGCGTTTGCGCGAACCGCTGATCAGCTCAGGGTCGCGGCGCTCGGCCGGGGTCATGGAGTTGATGATGGCTTCCATCTGCTTGAACTGCTTCTCTGCCGCGCCCTGGGCGTTGCCCATTTGCGCCAGGTTCACGCCGCCGATGTTCGGCAGCTTGTCCATCAGCCCGCCAAGGCCACCCATGTTCTTCATCTGTTGCAGCTGATCGCGGAAGTCTTCGAGGTCGAAGCCCTTGCCCTTCTTCAGCTTTTTGGCCAGTTTGTCGGCCTTGTCCTTGTCGAGCGTGGCTTCGGCCTGCTCGATCAGGCTGAGCACGTCGCCCATGCCGAGGATTCGCGAGGCAATACGCTCGGGGTGGAACGGCTCGAGCGCGTCGCTCTTCTCGCCCATGCCGATGAACTTGATCGGCTTGCCGGTGATGGCACGTACCGACAGCGCGGCACCGCCACGGGCGTCGCCGTCGACCTTGGTGAGGATCACGCCGGTCAGCGGCAGCGCGTCACCGAAGGCCTTGGCGGTGTTGGCGGCATCCTGGCCGGTCATGGCGTCGACCACGAACAGCGTCTCGACCGGGTTGATCGCGGCATGCAGCGCCTTGATCTCGCCCATCATCTCTTCATCGATGTGCAGGCGACCGGCGGTGTCGACGATGACCACGTCGATGAATTTCAGCTTGGCTTCTTTAATGGCCGCGTTGGCAATGTCGACCGGCTTCTGGCTCAGGTCCGACGGGAAGAAGGTCACGCCCACTTCGCCCGCGAGCATTTCCAACTGCTTGATGGCCGCCGGACGGTATACGTCGGCCGACACCACCATCACGGACTTCTTCTTGCGCTCTTTGAGGAAGCGCGCCAGCTTGCCGGCGGTGGTGGTCTTGCCCGCACCTTGCAGGCCGGCCATCAGCACAACGGCCGGAGGCACGGCGCTGAGGTTCAGGTCTTCGTTGGCTGCGCCCATCAGGCTTTCGAGTTCGGCCTGGACGATTTTCACGAAGGCCTGGCCCGGGGTCAGGCTGCGCGACACTTCGGTGCCGACCGCGCGTTCCCTGACCGAGTTGACGAAATCCTTCACCACCGGCAAGGCCACGTCGGCTTCCAGCAACGCCATGCGCACTTCACGCAGGGTGTCTTTAATATTGTCCTCGGTCAGCTTGGCCTTGCCGGTTACATGGCGCAGCGTCTGCGAGAGACGGTCAGTCAGGTTTTCAAACATGCGCGATCCTTTCAGGCCCTATTCAACGAAATGCATTGGTAGACCGAGGTAATGGCGGCCCAGGCTGTGGTAAATCGCTATTAAACATAGCGCTCGGCGAGCCTGCGGCGTGGGCAGGTCGCGGATTATAGCGAAGACTGCGCCCGTGCACACCCGCTGTCTGGCGGGGGAGTCTTTCGTGCGGCGCAGGTGTGTGCCAAACTCAGCGCCTTTCGGGCTTGTCTATCAGGATTTATGCACCCCTTGTCACCCAGTTTGCTACCCAGCCTCGCCGCCGCCCTCTTGTATGCCGCTGCGACCCTCTATCAGGGCACTCGTCTGGCCCAAGGCGCCAAAGCGGACAAACGCCTGCTGACAGGCTTTGGCGTCCTCGCCCTGCTGGCTCATGCCGCCAGTCTGTTTACGCACCTGATGACCCCGGTCGGCCTGGGCCTGGATTTTTTCAGCGCCGCCAGCCTGATCGCCGCCGCCGTGATCGCACTGACGCTGCTGGCGTGCTACCGGATTCCGGTCGAGAACCTGCTCGTGCTGCTGTTCCCGCTGGGCGTGCTCACGGTGCTGCTGGCGCAATTCGCCCCCACCGGCACCGTACAGGTGATCGATGAAGAGCCGGGCATCCTCGCGCATATCCTGTTGTCGATCCTCGCCTACGGCATGTTCACCATCGCGGTGTTCCAATCGCTGCTGGTACTGCTGCAAGACCACCAGCTCAAGCACAAGCACCCGTCCGGGCTGATCAAGAACTTCCCGCCGCTGCAAACCATGGAAAGCCTGTTGTTCGGGTTCCTGTGGGCCGGCTGGACGCTGTTATCGCTGTCGCTGATCTCCGGCTGGCTGTTCGTCGAGAACCTGTTCGCCCAGCACCTGGTGCACAAGACCTTGCTCGCCTGCCTGGCCTGGATCGTGTTCAGCGTATTGCTGTGGGGTCGCAACCGCCTCGGCTGGCGCGGGCACAAAGCCATCCGCTGGACCCTGGCCGGTTTCTGCCTGCTGATGCTGGCCTATTTCGGCAGCAAGCTGGTTCGCGAATACATCCTGCATATCTGACGAGCGGCGATCATGGACAACTTGCCCCTTGGGCCGATGCTCGCCGTAATTGCCCTGCTGCTTTTATGGGCGGCACTGTTTACCGCCATCGAAGCCGCGCAACAACACCTGCTGGCCCTGCGCCCCGGCACACGCCAGGGTGACAAGGCTGCGGCACGCCTGAGCTTCCCGCGCCACAGCCTGATCCTGTGCAACAGCCTGAGCCGCGCAGCCGTGGTCATCCTCTGCACACTGCTGGCGATCCATGCCTGGGCGCAGAACGGGCCATGGCTCGGCGGGTTGATCGCCTGCGCATTGCTGCTGATCCTCGCCGACTACCTGCCCCGCGCCCTGGCTACCCGCTATCCGCACGCCATACTGGGTTTCGGCAATGCGCTGCTGGGCGTGCCGCTGAAAATCCTGTATCCCGTGGCCTGGCTGCTCAATGGCATCAGCCTGATGCTGCTGCGCCCGTTCGCGCGCAAGGCCGGCGTGGTGAGAAACAGCGACGAGCCTTCGTCCGACCACCACGACGAACCGCACCCTGATGCCGACGAAGAGCCTATGCCCGGCATGCCTGGCATCCATGCCCTGGACAACATAACCGTCAATGACATCCTGGTGCCGCGCAGCGAAGTGGACGGCATCAACCTGGATGACGCGATCGAGGACATCATCGAGCAACTGCGCACTTCCCAGCGCACGCGGTTGCCGGTGTTCCACAGTGACATCAACCAGGTCGAAGCGGTGCTCAACACACGGCAGATCCAGCACCTGCTGGCCGACGCCAGCCTGACCAAGGAAGCGCTGCTGGCCGCCTGCCACGAACCCTACTTCGTGCCGGAAAGCACGCCGTTGCAGCTGCAACTGCTGAATTTCCACAAGCAACAGCGCCGCCTGGGCATGGTGGTGGACGAGTACGGCGAAGTGTTGGGCATCGTCACCCTGGAAGACATCCTGGAAGAAATCGTCGGCGAATTCGAAAATGATCAGACGGTGGATAACCCCCACATCGAAGCCCAGCCGGACGGCCGCTACATCATCGACGGCGCGGCTTCGATCCGCGAACTGAACAAAAGCCTGGGCTGGCACCTGCCCAGCGACGGCCCCAAGACCCTCAACGGCCTGGTCACCGAGGCGCTGGAGACCATTCCTGACTGCGCGGTATGCCTGAAGATTGGCCGCTATCGCCTGGAAATCCTCGAGACCGAGGACAACCGGGTAAGCAAGGTGCTGATCTGGCATACCAGCCATGTGCCTGTAGCCGCCTGACTTTCTGATAAACCACAATCCAATGTGGGAGGGGGCTTGCCCCCGATAGCAGAGTGTCAGTCGCTGCATCTGGTGACTGATACACCGCCATCGGGGGCAAGCCCCCTCCCACATTGGATCTGTGTTACTTCAGCCACTTGTTGTAATTCCACCCCCCTTCCTATAATCCCTGCGGCTTACCCAAGCCGCTCCGCGCACAACCCTGATCCATGGGTGTACGACCAATAATAATCCGCGTCCAAACGCGCAATGAACGTCAGGGATTACCGCCATGAGCACCCCCTATAACGAGGCCGCCACCGCTGCTCCGACCAACTCGACGGCTCGCGTGGCGACCGCGAGCATCGTCGGCACCGCCATCGAGTTCTACGACTTCTATATCTACGCCACGGCTGCCGCGCTGGTGATCGGCCCGGTGTTCTTCCCGCAGACGTCCGGCACCGCGCAGATGCTGGCGTCGTTCCTGACCTTCGGCATCGCGTTTATCGCCCGCCCGCTGGGCTCGGCGCTGTTCGGCCACTTTGGCGACCGCATCGGTCGCAAGTCGACGCTGGTGGCCTCGCTGCTGCTGATGGGCGTGTGTACTACCCTGATCGGCTTGCTGCCCGGCTACGACAGCATTGGCGCCTGGGCACCGATCCTGTTGTGTGTATTGCGCTTCGGCCAAGGCTTGGGCCTGGGCGGGGAATGGGGCGGCGCAGCCTTGCTGGCGACCGAGAACGCGCCCAAAGGCAAACGCGCCTGGTTCGGCATGTTCCCGCAACTGGGCCCGTCGATTGGCTTTTTGGCGGCCAATGGTTTGTTCCTGATTTTGGCCATGAGCCTGAACGACGAGCAGTTCCGCAGCTGGGGCTGGCGCATTCCGTTCATCCTCAGCGCGGCGCTGGTGATGGTGGGCCTGTACGCACGGCTCAAGCTGCACGAGACGCCCGTGTTCGCCAACGCCGTGGCCCATGAAAAACCGGTGAAAGTGCCGCTGGTGGAGCTGTTCAGCCAACACTGGTTGCCGGTGCTGCTGGGGGCCGCGTCGATGGTGGTGTGCTATGCGCTGTTCTATATCACCACGGCGTTTTCCCTGAGTTACGGGGTGTCGACCCTCGGCTACAGCCGTGAAACCTTCCTCGGCCTGTTGTGCTTCGCGGTGCTGTTCATGGGCCTGGCGACGCCGTTGGCGGCGCTGGCCAGCGACCGCTACGGGCGCAAACCGGTGCTGATCGTCGGCGCGATCCTGGCAATACTGTCGGGCTTTACCATGGAGCCGCTGCTGACCCACGGTTCGACCTGGGCCGTGGCGTTGTTCCTGGCGCTGGAACTGTTCCTGATGGGCATAACCTTCGCGCCGATGGGTGCGCTGCTGCCGGAACTGTTCCCGACCCGCGTGCGTTATACCGGCGCTTCCGCGGCGTATAACCTGGGTGGGATCGTGGGCGCGTCGGCGGCACCGTTCTTCGCAACCAAGCTGGTGGCGATGGGCGGGCTGAGTTATGTGGGGGGGTATGTGTCGGCGGCAGCGTTGCTGAGCTTGATTGCCGTGCTGTGCCTGAAAGAGACGCGGGATAATGATTTGAACAAGGTCGCCTGATAGACCGCTATCGGGGGCAAGCCCCCTCCCACATTTTGATTTGTGAACGCATTCAAGTGTGGGAGGGGGCTTGCCCCCGATGCTTTTAGAGTTCTACAACCACAGCCTGGGAAGCCCGGGTCGCCTTGGCCCGAGCAGCTTCAATCGACTCATCCCGCGCCAGCGCCACGCCCATGCGGCGCTGGCCGTTCACCTCTGGCTTGCCAAACAGACGCAACGCCGTATCCGGCTCGCTCAACGCGGCGCCGAGGTTGGCGAATGCGGTCTGGGTCGACTGCCCTTCCACCAGGATCACCGCCGAAGCCGAAGGCCCGAACTGGCGGATCAACGGGATCGGCAGGCCGAGGATGGCGCGGGCGTGCAGGGCAAACTGCGACAGGTCCTGGGAAATCAGGGTCACAAGGCCCGTGTCATGGGGGCGCGGCGAGACTTCACTGAACCACACCTGATCGCCCTTGATAAACAGCTCCACGCCAAACAGACCCCGGCCGCCCAGGGCTTCGGTCACGGCTTTGGCGACGCGCTCGGACTCGGCCAGCGCAATCGGGCTCATGGCCTGGGGCTGCCAGGATTCCTGGTAGTCGCCCTTCTCCTGACGATGGCCGACCGGCGCGCAGAAGGTGGTGCCGCCGATATGGCGCACCGTCAGCAGGGTGATTTCGTAGTCGAAGTCGATAAAGCCTTCGATGATCACCCGGCCTTTACCGGCGCGACCGCCTTCCTGGGCGTAGTCCCAGGCTTTCTGCACATCGTCCGCGCTGCGCAGCAGGCTCTGGCCCTTGCCCGACGAACTCATCACCGGCTTGACCACACACGGGAAACCCAGGTCCTGCACGGCCTTGCTGTAGTCTTCGAAGGTGTCGGCGAAGTGGTAAGGCGAGGTCGGCAGGTCCAGCTCTTCGGCGGCCAGGCGACGGATGCCTTCACGGTTCATGGTCAGCGAGGTGGCGCGCGCGGTCGGGATCACGGTGAAGCCTTCGGCTTCCAGTTCCACCAGGGTAGCGGTGGCGATGGCTTCGATTTCCGGCACGATGAAGTGCGGCTTCTCCGCCTCGATCACGGCGCGCAAGGCGGCGCCGTCGAGCATGTTGATCACATGGCTGCGGTGCGCCACCTGCATGGCCGGCGCGTTGGCGTAGCGATCCACGGCAATCACTTCAACGCCCAGGCGTTGCAGCTCGATTACCACTTCCTTGCCCAGCTCACCGCAGCCACACAGCAAAACGCGGGTCGCGGTTGGCGACAATGGAGTTCCGATTCGGGTCATCTCAGGTCCTCAGGGGAGCGGATCATGGGGGAGAAAGGCCGGCATTTTACATGAACTGTAGAAATTGGCCTCAGTTAGCAACGGCGCGCCGGCGGATGCGCCAGGCCATGACCAGCCACACCACGGTGACCCCGGCGAATTTCGACACCAGCGCCGTGCCCGCCACCGCTGGCGTCAGCGCGCCGATCAGGCCGAAGAAGATAAAGGTATCCAGGGGAATGCTCAGCGCCGAACTGATCCACAGGCGGTCGTGCAATGGGCGCCGGGTGATGCTGAACACCAGCCAGTCGATGCATTCGGACACCGCGAACGCCGTGGCGCTGGCCAGGGCGATGGACGGGTCCGACGTGATATACGACAACACCAGCGCCGCCAGCATGGCGATGATCGCACCGTGGCCGAAGCGGGTTTGCACCATGTCGCGCAGAATGAAGACCAGGCCACCCCAGGCGGACCAGATCACGTCCAGGTGCGGGGCGGTGGAGAAGGCGAAGTTGATCAGCACGACGCTGCTGATATAGGCGATCAGGAAGAGCATGGGGCGAAAACCTGTAGGAGCGAGCTTGCTCGCGAAAAACGTTAACGATGACGCGGGGAATCTGACTATACGCGGTGTTCTTGGTTTTTTCGCGAGCAAGCTCGCTCCTACAGGGGGGGGCAGCAGTCAGGCGCCGGATTTACCAGAAACCATAAACACTAACCCACTCGCCACCGCCCGCTCATGACACAACCCCAACACCAGCCGGCGTTCGGCATTGTCCATGCGGCTCCAACGCGTAATCTCGTCCACGGTACGCTGGCAACCAGTACAGATATCGTCATCATCCAGTGCGCAAATACTCACACAAGGCGAAGCGACAGGCCGTTCAACCGCACTCATTGTTCCTGCTCGACCAGATCACGCGCATACCGTTGCGAGTTATGCACATAGTGCGCGGCACTGGCTTCGAGCATGCGTTTTTGCGCCTCGGTCAGCTCACGCACCACCTTGCCGGGCGACCCCATCACCAGCGAGCCATCGGGAATTTCCTTGCCTTCGCCGATCAGCGAATTGGCGCCGATGATGCAGTGCTTGCCAATCTTCGCGCCATTGAGAATCACCGCGTTGATGCCGATCAGGCTGTAATCATCGACGGTGCAGCCGTGCAGCATGGCGTTGTGGCCGATGGTCACGCCGGTGCCGAGGGTCAGCGGGTAGCCCATGTCGGTGTGCATCACGCTGCCGTCCTGCACGTTGCTGTTCCTGCCGATCAGGATCAGTTCGTTGTCGCCACGCAATACCGCGTTGAACCAGACGTTGGCGCCCTCCTCCAGCTTGACCTTGCCCACCAGCGTGGCATTGGGGGCTACCCAACTGTTGGGATGCGTCTCGACGCGGGCGTCGCCCAGGCGGTATTTCATGGTTTTCCCTCACGGCGTTGCCATTCAAACGATGGCTCAGATATTGATGAAGCTCTTGGGTGGCTGATGCAGGCTGATCTTGGCGTCGTCGTAGAGCAGGTTGATCAGCTCGACGATCATGATTGCCGTCAGGCCCCAGATCTTGTATTCGCCGAACCTGTAGCTTGGCACATACCAACTGCGACCCTGATAGTCGATGCGGTGGGTGTGCTCGCGTGGGTCCTGGCGGAAAAAATCCAGGGGCACGCTGAAGACAGCGGCAATTTCGGCGTCGTTGGCCAGGTACTCGACGTAATCAGGGACCACGCCCACATAGGGCGTTACACGGATACCGTGCAGGGAGATCAACGGGCTCAATGGGCCAATGACCTCGACCAGACCCGGCGGCAGGCCGATTTCTTCTTCGGCTTCGCGCAGGGCGGTAAAGATCAGGTCCGGGTCTTCGGGGTCACGGCGCCCGCCGGGAAAGGCCACTTCGCCGCCATGGGTCGACAGGCCACTGGCGCGCAGGGTCAGGATCAGCTCGGGTTCGTCACTGCGGGTAATCGGCACCAGCACCGCGGCCTCGGGGAAACGCCCGTCGGTCTCCAGGGTATGGGGGGTGTGGTTGCTTACCCGGCGAAGTAGCTCGTCCAGCATGAGTCATCTCGGTCTGTTGGCTACCTTGCATCATGCACCAAAGCGCGCAGGCGCCCAAGCCCAAAACCACCGGGGTGTCGCGAAACGACAACTTGCAGGAACGCCTGGCACCAAGCCAAGATGTGCCCACTCTCCAGGAACCCCAGCATGAATTTCTGCAGCCAGTGCGGCAAACCGGTCACCCAACGCATTCCCGAAGGCGACGCGCGCCTGCGCCATGTGTGCGATCACTGCTCGACCATTCATTATCAGAATCCCAATATCGTCGCCGGTACCGTGCCGGTATGGGGCGACAAAGTGCTGCTGTGCCGTCGCGCCATCGAGCCGCGCCTGGGTTACTGGACCCTGCCCGCAGGCTTCATGGAAAACGGCGAAACCGTGGAACAGGCCGCCATGCGCGAGACCCTGGAAGAAGCCTGCGCCCGCGTGCGCGACCTGAGCCTCTATACCTTGATCAACGTGCCGCACATCAATCAGGTGCATATTTTCTATCGCGCCGAGCTGGCCGACCTGGACTTTGCCGCAGGCATCGAAAGCCTGGAAGTGAAGCTGTTCGCCGAGGCCGACATCCCTTGGTCCGAGCTGGCTTTCCGCACGGTCGGGCGTACCTTAGAATGCTTCTTCGCTGACCGTGCGCAACAGCTGTTCCCGGTGCGCAGCGAGTCCGTGCCGCCCCAGTCCAAGCCCGCCCAATAACAAGCCGGCCACTCGTCGCCAAAGGGAAATCGTTTCAATGCGTTGGTTGCTTGCTCTGATCTGCCTGTCGTTCGCTGCCCTGTCCTCGGCCTCCACGGTGCAAACCCTCGGCGGCAAACCGGTCGAAAAGGTCCTGGTGCTCAAATCCGCCC
Source organism: Pseudomonas sp. 31 R 17 (assembly GCF_900004915.1). Taxonomy (NCBI): domain Bacteria; kingdom Pseudomonadati; phylum Pseudomonadota; class Gammaproteobacteria; order Pseudomonadales; family Pseudomonadaceae; genus Pseudomonas; species Pseudomonas sp. 31 R 17. Next base: position 61,350 of record NZ_CVTN01000079.1, on the reverse strand, counting down.
ACCAGTTGCAGCTGATCAACGACGGCAAGCCCCTCAAGACCTATCGCATATCCCTGGGTAAAAACCCCAAAGGCCACAAGCTGATCGAGGGCGACCGCCGCACCCCCGAGGGTTTCTACTGGATCGACTGGCGCAAGACCAGCGAACGCTTCAACCTGGCCATGCACATCTCCTACCCCAATATCAGCGACGCCGCCCGCGCGCGCCGCGAAGGGGTGAAACCGGGCAGCATGATCATGATCCACGGCACGCCCGACACCGAAGACTACCCGGAACAGTGGTTCCACACCCTGGACTGGACCGACGGCTGCATCGGCATGCGCAATGTGGACATGCGCGAAGTCTGGAGCCTGGTCAAGGACGGTACCCTGATCGAGATTCGGCCCTGATCCGCCACCGCCCGTAAAATAATTCGAAGATATTTCCTGCCCCGAGCAGCGCGCTGCCGGTGAATACCAATTCATCCCGCGCGCCGTGCGTTTGCGCGCGCAACAAAGACCTCTCTAATACCACTTGATACCACGCACCGTTAACAGGCCGTGAAACCGAGGCGCGCACCGTTTTGGTGGCATTGACATGGTATTTAAGTGGTATTAATTTCCGGCCATTACCGGGCGACAACACTCCAATAACGCATCGGAAACCTGACAGATGAATCCCATCCTGGCCCTGCGCCCCGACGACAAGCAATCCACGCCGCTGTACCTGCAACTGGCCCGCAGCCTTGAAACGGCGATCCATGCCGGCCAGTGGAAATCCGAGCAGGCCCTGCCCTCCGAACGCGCCCTCAGCGAGCAGTTGAGCATCTCGCGGGTGACCGCCCGCAAAGCGCTGGAAGTGTTGCTTGCCCAGGGCCTGATCCGCCGCAGCCAGGGTTCCGGCACCTTTATCACGCCGCGCCTGGAACAACCGTTGTCGCGCCTGTCGGGGTTCAGCGAAATGTTGCGGCTCAAAGGCTTTGTACCCACGTCCCAATGGCTGGAACGCGACATCACCCCGCCAACCCACGAAGAGCTGATCCGCCTGTGCCTGTCGCCTACCGACAAAGTGGCGCGCCTCAAGCGTCTGCGCAAAGCGGATGACACGGTGATGGCGATTGAAATGACCACCCTGCCCGCCTCGGTGCTGCCCCAGCCGCAAGCCATCGGCAACTCGCTGTACGAATACCTGGAAGGCGTCGGCAAGCCCGTCGTGCGCGCCCTGCAGCATATCCAGGCAATCAATGCGTCGGACGAGTTCGCCAGGCTGGTGGGCCTCGCCCCCGGCACCGCGATGCTGCTGATGACCCGCGTGGGCTACACCGCCGACAACACGCCGATTGAAATCACAGACACCTACTGCCGCAACGACTACTACGACTTTGTCGTAGAGCTGCGTCGTCATGACTACTCCGCCGAACTGCGAATCTAGAGAACTGCCCATGTCAGAAGACAATATCCTCACGCCCAACGGCTGGATGCGCGGCCGCCTGGTGCACGAGCACGGCAAGGTGGTTGCCATTGAAGGCACACCGTGCGACCCGGCCGACAACGAACTGCCCTACCTGCTGCCGGGCTTTATCGACCTGCATGTGCATGGCGGCGGCGGTGCGGACATCATGGAAGGTGCGCACACCTTCGAGACCATCACCCGTACCCACGTGCGGTTTGGCACCACCTCGCTACTGGCCACCACCATGACGGCGCCGGTGGCAGAAATCACCCAAGTGCTCGGTGAGCTCGGCAAGTTCTGTGAACAACGTCCGACGGGCAGCGCCCGGGTCCTGGGCGTGCACCTGGAGGGCCCTTACATCAATCCGGGCAAACTCGGCGCCCAACCCAACTTCGCCCACACCGCCTTGATGGCCGAAGTCGAAGCCTACCTGCGCCTGGCACCGATCCGGGTGATCACCATCGCCCCGGAAATCGCCGGCCACGACGGCCTGATCCGCGCCCTCAGCGAGCGCGGCGTGCGCATGCAGATCGGCCATACCCTGGGCAGCTATGAAGAAGGCGTCGCCGCCCTCGCCGCCGGCGCCACCAGCTTCACCCATTTGTACAACGCCATGAGCCCGCTGCATCACCGCGAGCCGGGCATCGTCGGCGCCGCGCTGGCCCACGCCCAATACGCCGAATTGATTCCGGATTTGCTTCACGTCCACCCCGGCGCCATGCGCGTGGCGCTGCGTTCGATCCCGTGCCTGTATTGCGTCACCGACTCCACCGCCGCCGCCGGCATGCCCGATGGCGAATACAAGCTGGGCAGCCACACCGTGACCAAATGCCTGGGCGGCGTACGCCTGGCCGACGGCACCCTGGCCGGCAGCACCCTGACAATGGACCAGGCGCTGCGCAACCTGGTGAAAATCGGCCTGCCCATCAGCGAAGCCTCACAACGCCTGTCGCAATTTCCCGCGGACTACCTGGGCCTGGAAGAGCGCGGCCGCCTGCAACCGGGCAGCTTTGCCGACTGCGTGCGCCTGGACCGCTCCCTGACACTCACCGACGTAATGGTCGAAGGAGAAGCCATTGACTTCAAAAATGCTTGAAGAGGCCCTGGCCTCCTGCGACGCCGTCGCCGCACAACTGCAACGCCTGGACCCGCTGCTGGCGGAAGTCGCCGCTCGCCTGCGCCGCCAGCCGCCGCAAGTGGCGATGACCATTGCCCGTGGCAGCTCGGACCATGCCGCCAGCTACTTCGCCTACCTGGCCATGCAGCATGTGGGCATTCCAGTGGCGTCGTTGCCGATGTCGGTGGTGACCCTGTTGCAGGCGCCAATGAAAGTCAGCGGCCAAGTGGCGTTCGGGTTCTCCCAGTCGGGGCAGAGCCCGGATTTGGTCAACAGCCTGCGCCTGTTGCGCAAACGCGGGGCCTTGAGCATTTCGCTGGTGAATGCCGAAGACTCGCCGCTGGAAGCCGCGTGTGAGTTTCATGTGCCGCTGTGCGCCGGGCCGGAACTCAGCGTGGCCGCGACCAAGAGTTTTATCGCCACCCTCAGCGCCAGCGCGCAGTTGATCGGCCACTGGAACCAGGAAGCCGATCTGCTGCAAGCCTGCCAGACGCTGCCCGATGGCCTGCGCGACGCCGCCAGGCAGGATTGGCGCCTGGCCGTCGATGCCCTCAAAGGCAGCCAGCGCTTGATGGTAATCGGCCGTGGCGCCGGTTTCGCCATCGCCCAGGAAGCCGCGCTAAAACTCAAGGAGACCTCGGCGATCCAGGCCGAGGCCTTCAGCAGCGCCGAAGTGCGCCACGGGCCGATGGCCTTGATCGACGAACACTACCCGCTGCTGGTGTTCGCCCCACGCGGCGCCGAGCAGGCCGGCTTGCTGAGCCTGGCCGCCGATATGCGTCAACGCGGTGCCCGCGTGCTGCTGGCCGCGCCCGACGATATCGCCGAACGCGACCTGACCCTGAGCCGCGCCGAACACCCGAGCCTGGACCCGATCCTGGCGATCCAGAGTTTCTACGTGATGGCCGCAGGCCTGGCTAAGGCACGGGGCATGGACCCGGACCAGCCGCGCCACCTGAGCAAAGTCACCCGCACCCACTGAAGCGGCGTTTTCCTGATGAGTACCGTGCCCATGTCCAACAATAATAATCGACTGACCCTCAGCGCCCCCTTGAGTGGGCCGGTGCTGGCCCTGGACAGCGTCCCCGACGAAGTATTCGCCAGCGGCGCCATGGGCGACGGTATTGCCATCGACCCGTTGAACGACTGTCTGCACGCGCCCTGTGACGGCGTGATCATCCATGTCGCCCGCACCGGTCATGCATTGACCATCCGCGCCGACAACGGTGCTGAAGTGCTGATGCACGTGGGCATCGACACCGTGGAGCTCAATGGCGAAGGCTTTGCCTTGCTGGTGAAGGATGGCGCACGGGTGAGCGAGGGTCAGCCGTTGGTGCAATTTGATCTGGACCGCATAGCGCGCCAGTGCAAAAGCCTGGTGAGCCTGATCATCCTGACCAACAGTGAGCGCTTCGAGCTGCAACCGATTGCGAGCAAGACAGTGAAGGTCGGTGAAGCGCTGGTGCGCATTGCCCTGCGTACGTCCGCACCGGTTCAAACCGCTGTGGATAACTCGGTCGCGCAAGTGAGCGCCACGGTGCGCATCACCCACCGTGGCGGCTTGCATGCGCGGCCTGCCGCGCTGATCCGCAAGACTGCCCAGGGCTTCAGCAGCCAATCGCAGCTGCACTTGGGTGATAAGACCGCGGCTTGCGACAGCCTGATCGGCCTGATGGGGCTGGGTATTGGCGAAGGTGACGAGGTACGGGTGACCTGCCGTGGCAAGGATGGCGAGGCGGCGTTACAGGCATTGGTCGCCGCGCTGTCCGTGGCGATCCACGAGGAGCATCACGCGCCGGTCGTTGCCACACCACGCCGGGCGAATACCGAAGCCAATGTGCTGCAAGGCGTATGCGCGGCACCCGGTCTGGTATGTGGGCCATTGTTCCGCCTCACGGGCATCGAACTGCCGCAAGACAGCGGCAATCATAGCGTCGACGAACAACTGCAACGCCTGGATGCCGCCCTTGAGCAAGTGCGCGGCGAAATCCGCAATACGCTGGACCAGGCGCGCCAACGCAAGAACGTCGAAGAAGAAGAGATCTTTGCCGCCCACCTCGCCCTGCTGGAAGACCCGGCATTACTCGACGCAGCCACCGCTGCCATCGAACAAGGGAGCGCCGCCACCCACGCCTGGCGTGATGCGATCCAGGCCCAATGCGCCGTGCTGCTGGCGTTGGGCAAACCACTGTTTGCCGAGCGCGCCAATGACCTGCGAGACCTTCAACAACGGGTGCTGCGTGCGTTGCTGGGTGAAGCCTGGCATTTCGAATTGCCGGCGGGGGCGATTGTCAGTGCCCATGAGCTGACGCCTTCGGACTTGCTGCAACTGAGCGCGCAACAGGCCGCGGGCATCTGCATGGCCGAAGGCGGTGCAACCTCCCATGTGGCGATTTTGGCCCGGGGCAAAGGCCTGCCGTGTCTCGTCGCCCTGGGCAATGAAGTGCTCGACGTACCCCAAGGCCAACGGGTGGTGCTCGATGCCGCCAACGGCCGCCTGGAACTGGCCCCCAGCGAAGCGCGCCACGCCGAAGTTCACCAGATTCGCGAAATACAGAAATTGCGACGCCAGCAGCAACAGGCCCAAGCCCGGCAACCGGCACTCACCACCGACGGCGTGACGGTTGAAGTCGCGGCGAATGTCGCCTCCAGCGCCGAAGCCCAAGTGGCGTTTGACAACGGCGCCGATGGCGTCGGCCTGCTGCGCACCGAATTCCTCTTCGTCGACCGCCGTACCGCGCCAGATGAGCAGGAACAACGCCAGGCCTATCAGGCCGTGCTGGATGCCATGGGCGACAAATCCGTGATCATCCGCACCATCGACGTGGGCGGCGACAAGCAGCTCGACTACCTGCCGCTGCCTGTCGAAGCTAACCCGGTGTTGGGCCTGCGCGGTATCCGCATGGCCCAGGTGCGCCCGGAACTGCTCGACCAGCAACTGCGCGCCCTGTTGCAAGTCTCGCCGCTGGCGCGTTGCCGCATCCTGTTGCCGATGGTCAGCGAGGTGGATGAACTTCTGCAGATTCGCCAGCGCCTGGATGAACTGTGCGTGGAGCTGGAGCTGACGCAGCGCCCGGAACTGGGCGTGATGATCGAAGTGCCCGCCGCCGCGCTGATGGCTGAACAGCTGGCCGAACACGCGGACTTTCTATCCATCGGCACCAATGACCTGTCCCAGTACACCCTGGCCATGGACCGCGACCATGCAGGCTTGGCCGCCCGCGTTGATGCGCTGCACCCTGCCTTGCTGCGGCTGATCGCCCAAACCTGCACCGGTGCGGCGAAACACGGGCGTTGGGTCGGTGTGTGTGGCGCCCTGGCGTCCGACCCACTGGCCACGCCGGTACTGGTTGGCCTGGGGGTCAGCGAGCTGTCGGTAAGCCCGCCGCAGATCGGCGAAATCAAGGACCGCGTCCGCCACCTGGACGCGGCGCAATGCCGGCAACTGAGCCTTGAGCTGCTCGACCTGAGCAGCGCCAGGGCCGTTCGCCAAGCCTGTCAACACCACTGGCCGCTGAGCTGAAAACAACAAGAATAGGGAGACACGCCATGTACCAACACTTTATCGAAGGCCTGCAACGCCTGGGCCGCGCCCTGATGCTGCCGATTGCGATCCTGCCAATCGCCGGCCTCTTGCTGCGCCTGGGCGACACCGACTTGCTCAACATCGCGGTGATGCACGATGCCGGGCAGGCGATCTTCGCCAACCTGGCGCTGATCTTCGCCATCGGCATCGCCGTGGGCTTTGCCCGCGACAACAACGGCACCGCCGGCCTGGCCGGGGCGATTGGCTACCTGGTGATGATCTCGACCCTCAAGGTGATGGATACCACCATCAACATGGGCATGCTCGCCGGTATCGCCAGTGGCCTGATGGCGGGTGGGCTGTATAACCGCTTCAAGGACATCAAGCTGCCGGAGTACCTGGCGTTCTTTGGCGGGCGACGGTTTGTGCCGATTGTCACCGGTTTTTCGGCGGTGGGCCTGGGCGTGATCTTCGGCCTCATCTGGCCGCCGATCCAGCACGGCATCAACAGCTTCGGCGTGTTGCTGATGGAGAGCGGCAGCCTGGGTGCATTCGTGTTTGGCGTGTTCAACCGCCTGCTGATCGTCACTGGCTTGCACCATATCCTCAACAATATGGCGTGGTTCGTGTTCGGCACGTTTACCGACCCGGCAACCGGCGCGGTGGTGACCGGCGACCTGACCCGCTACTTTGCCGGCGACCCGAAAGGCGGCCAATTCATGACCGGCATGTTCCCGGTAATGCTGTTCGGCCTGCCGGCCGCGTGCCTGGCGATGTACCGCAACGCGCTGCCGGAGCGGCGCAAGGTCATGGGCGGGATTTTCCTGTCGATGGCACTGACCTCGTTCCTGACCGGGGTGACCGAGCCGATTGAATTTGCCTTCATGTTCCTCGCGCCGTTCCTCTACCTGCTGCATGCACTGCTGACCGGCCTGTCGATGGCCGTGACCAACCTGCTCAATATCCACCTGGGGTTTACCTTCTCCGGTGGCTTTATCGACATGGTTCTGGGTTGGGGCAAGTCCACCAACGGCTGGTTGGTGGTACCGGTGGGCCTGGCCTACTCGGTGATCTACTACACGGTGTTCAGCTACTGCATTCGCCGCTTCAACCTCAAGACACCGGGCCGGGAAGATATCCAGGTGGTGCAGGCTGAAGCGATGAGTGATAACCAGCGTGCGACGGCATATATCCAGGCGCTGGGTGGTGCAGAGAATTTGCTGAGTGTGGGTGCATGCACCACGCGGCTGCGGTTGGACATGGTTGATCGCAACAAGGCGGTGGATGCTGAACTGAAAGCACTGGGCGCCATGGCTGTAGTGCGCCCGGGTAACGGCGGGAGTTTGCAGGTGGTGGTTGGGCCGATGGCCGATAGCATTGCTGATGAAATCCGCTTGGCGATGCCGGGGTTTGTTGCTGCAGCGCCTTTAGCGGTAGCACCTGTGGATAAGCCCCTGACGGTGAATGTGCAAGAGGCCGAGCAATGGCTGAATGCGCTGGGTGGCCGAGAGAATGTGCGTCATCTGGAAGCGGTGGCGATGACCCGGCTGCGGGTGGAACTGGGCGATGATTCGGGGTTGTCTGAAGCTCAGCTCACTGCGCTCGGTTGCCAGGGTGTGAGTCAGCTTGAGAGCGGTGTTTGGCACTTGTTGATTGGTGACAAGGCGTCCGGGTTGGGTGAGGCGTTGGAGCGGTTGGTCAGTGGCCGTGTGGTCGGCGCCAGGGTTTAGAGATGTAGTGGTTGTTCTGGACTCATCGGGAGCAAGCCCCCTCCCACACTTGACCGCATTGCCAAGTCCGGCACCGATCAAAAAGTGGGAGGGGCTTGCCCCCGATTGGTCCTCACAGGCGCCTGATTACTTCTGCTCAGGCACCTCAACTAAATCCAGTACTCGATCCACCATCAACTGAATGCCCTCCACCATCCGATGAATCCCCAGCACGGCATCACGCTGGGGGCCGTCGACATCAAAAGCCAGATTCCCCGCCAGTGCCTGCACGGATGCCAGGTCTTGGGAGGCGTTGGCGAGCAGGGTTTCGCTGTTCAGGTGGGTCAGGACGGTGAAGATTTGGTCGGTGGGCAGAGAATCAGATGGGGGATTTTGGCTGTCTTTGATCATGGTAAAACTCCTGAAAAATAGGAGCTGCCAGCATCACTTGCAGATGATGGGTGGCAGCTGTGCGCGGGCCTGCAAGACCGAGTCAGAAGCACCTCGGCAGACCCAAAGGTCTCCCGCGCACAGCCACCAGAAAACGATGACCATGAAAAGCGCCACGATTATAGCGGCGCTTCCGAGCTTCTAATATTATTTCGGCGGGCTTGCAGTCCCGGTCGCTGAATTGGCAGCGACTGGCGAAGGTTAGTTGTGCGAGTTCCGAGGGACAACCTGAAAGACGTGTCGGAAATCTCCTAACGCTGAAGATATCGCAGACAGCAAAAACTCGGCCTCAGCCGTAATGCCTTTCAGTTAAGGCATTTTGTAGGAGCGAGCTTGCTCGCGAAAAACTCACAGGCGCCGCGTTCATTCAGGAAGCACGCGTTATCGTTGACGCTTTTCGCGAGCAAGCTCGCTCCTACAGAGGGCGATATACGCTTAACTGAACGGTATTAGGCCTAAGCCGAGTTCTTTGATAGCTATCTATACCTAGGCAGACGCCGCACGCTGTTCGGCTTCATAGTGACGGGTCTGAAAAGGCATCAAGGTCTGAACCTTCAAACCCAGACCCTCACTTAATCCCCAGGACATTGCCAGTTCGTCACGACGACTGCGCAACGCGACAGCGCCTTGGGGTTTCACGTATTGCCTGGAAGCTGAAAACAGTTCAAGCGCCTTCAACGCTTCCTTTACCCGACTATCGGTCGCACACGAAAAGCGTGTGAAGCGCTCAAGCAAATAGCCTGCGCGACGAAGCTCTACCTCACTGGTGTGCTCCTGAATGAACGCCCTCACCTCGCCCACAAGATTCGTATCGGAATACCACACAGCTTTCGCTGCACTGACCAAGGCAGCATCATCAGCCTGATTCAAGGGGCTTTTGACCAGTGTGTCCAAGGCGCAAGAAAGGACTGGACCGTTAAAAGGCTTCGCCATCTGCAGTCTCCAGATAATCGTGCAAGATATTGGTCAGTATGGACCTGGGTGGCTCTTTGTTGCCAACATACATATCAATTGCCTGCAATGCCAGCTGACGGAGCTCAGCGGTCACTATAAAGCCCGCCCTGAGCAAAGCCATGATGTCATCTACATCCTGATCAGTGGCTCTGCCCAGTTTGGAAATTGCAATGTCGATAGGCGCGGCTATATGAAGATTCAGTGCAGACTCAAGAGGAAATTCTTCCAGAGGAATACTTCGCTCCCAGTAGTCTTCGTGAAGCGGACCAAAGCTAGTGTTGTATTGGAGGTCATAGTTCAGCTCCATCACACGGCCGGACTGCTCATCGAAAAACTGTTCCGGAAACTCTGCCAACAGTGTCTGTAAACGCAGTTTGTCTCGAAAATTCGCACAATAGATCTCCGCATCCACATCCGTGGAAATACGATGGTGCGTATATAGGTGGACAGCACAACCACCAAAGACAATGACCTTGACCGCGCCAGGCTTGGCACCTTCAAGCGTCAACTCCATTTCAATGGATCTGAACATTGAAACCAAGGCTTGTCCTAGTGCGCTATCTGTATTGAGGCGCGGAACAACGGTATCTGGCAATTCCATCACTGACTGTAAAACCCGAATACAAGGTTACGGGGCGGGCTTTGAGTTCAAATCCCGATCACTGAACTAACAGCGACCGAAGAAGGCTATTGAGACAGGTTCCGAGGGACAACCTGAAAGGCTTGTCGGAAATGTCTGAGGCGCCTGGGCGGACGCCATCGGGGGCAAGCCCCCTCCCACAGTTGACCGAGTTTCATCGTTGGAATGCAGTTGAATGTGGGAGGGGGCTTGCCCCCGATGAGGCCTTGAAAGGCAACAAAAAACCCGCCGACCAAACTGGCCCAGCGGGTTTCTTGTTTATGCAGCGTGCGAATCAAAAATCCGCCAACTGCCACACCTCATACGCCGGTGTCTCATACGGATGGCTCAGTTTCAACGCAGCCACTACAGCCACAATCAACGCATCCGCCACCACCAGCTCAACCTTCCACTCCTCAACCACTTCAACCTGGCCCACCTGCCCGATAAACGGCTGGCTGCCGTCCAACGCGCGGAATTGGCCCTGGCCCAGCACTTGCCAGGCGCAGCTGTCGTAGTCGCCGATGCGCCCGCCGCCGGCTGCGAAGACGGCGGTTTTCACCGTCTCCACGTGGCTGTCGGGTACGAAGAAGGCGAGCTTGTACACCGCCTTAGTTCACCCACACGCGAGCATTGCGGAACATGCGCATCCAGGCGCCGTCTTCGTTCCACTCTTCCGGGCTCCACGAGTTCTGCACGGCGCGGAATACGCGCTCCGGGTGCGGCATCATGATGGTCACGCGACCGTCGCGGCTGGTGAGGCCGGTGATGCCGCGCGGCGAGCCGTTCGGGTTGGCCGGGTAGCTCTCGGTGACCTTGCCGTGGTTGTCGACGAAGCGCAGGGCCACGGTGCCGGACAGGTCGGCTTCGAGCAGCGCTTCTTCGCTGGCGAACTCGGCATGGCCTTCGCCGTGGGCGATGGCGATCGGCATACGCGAACCGGCCATGCCCTGCAGGAAGATCGAGTTGGATTCCTGCACCTGCACCATGGCGACACGGGCTTCGAACTGCTCGGAACGGTTACGCACAAAGTGCGGCCAGAACTCGCTGCCCGGGATCAGTTCGCTGAGGTTGGACATCATCTGGCAACCGTTGCACACGCCCAGGGTGAAGCTGTCGTTACGCTCGAAGAAACCCTGGAACGCGTCGCGGGCGCGGCTGTTGAACAGCGCCGACTTGGCCCAGCCTTCACCGGCACCCAGCACGTCGCCGTAGGAGAAACCACCGCAAGCTACGAGACCTTTGAACTCATTGAGGTCAACGCGACCGGCGAGAATGTCGCTCATGTGCACGTCGATCGCATTGAACCCGGCACGGTCGAACGCCGCCGCCATTTCCACCTGGCCGTTGACGCCCTGCTCACGCAGCACGGCAACCTGTGGGCGAATACCCTTCTTGATGTAGGGCGCGGCAATGTCCTGGTTGACGTCGAAGCTGAGCATGGTGCTCAGGCCCGGGTTGTCTTCTTCCAGGATCGCGTCGAATTCCTGCTCGGCGCAGTCGACGTTGTCGCGCAGGCGCTGGACCTGGTAGCTGGTCTCGGCCCACTGGCGCTGCAGCAAGCGGCGCTGACCGGTAAAGACCGTGTCGCCGTTGAACGAGATATTGACTTCACCGTTGTTGATCGGCTGGCCAATCACCGCCACGCATTCGGCAAGACCGGCAGCGCTGAACTGTGCGAGCACGTCCGGGGTAGCGTCCTGGCGCACTTGGATCACCGCACCCAATTCTTCGTTGAACAGGATGCCGTTGATCTCGGCGGCATCCTCGGCAACGCTGTCGAGCACGATGTTCAGGCCGCAGTGACCGGCGAAGGCCATTTCGACCACGCTGGTCAGCAAACCACCGTCGGAACGGTCGTGGTAAGCCAGCAGGTGACCGTCGGCATTCAGGCCCTGGATCACCGCGAAGAAGGCCTTGAGGTCTTCGGCGTCGTCGACATCCGGCGCGTGTTTGCCGAGCTTGCCGTGAGTCTGCGCCAGGATCGAGGCGCCCATGCGGTTCTGGCCACGGCCCAGGTCGATCAGGATCAGATCGGTGGTGCCCTTGTCCATGCGCAGTTGCGGGGTCAGGGTCTGGCGGATGTCGGTGACCGGCGCGAAACCGGTCACGATCAACGACAGTGGCGAGGTGACGCTCTTGTCGGTGCCGTCTTCGTTCCAACGGGTGGCCATGGACATGGAGTCCTTGCCCACCGGAATGGTGATGCCCAGCTCAGGGCACAGCTCCATGCCGACTGCTTTAACCGTGTCGTAGAGGCGCGCATCTTCACCGGGGTGGCCGGCAGCGGACATCCAGTTGGCCGACAGTTTGATGTCGGACAGCTTGCCGATGCGCGAGGCCGCGATGTTGGTCAGGGTTTCACCAATGGCCATGCGGCCCGACGCCGGAGCGTCCAGCAGGGCCAGCGGCGTGCGCTCGCCCATGGCCATGGCTTCACCGGTGTAGACGTCGAAGCTGGTGGCGGTGACGGCAACGTCGGCCACGGGAACCTGCCACGGGCCGACCATTTGGTCACGGGCAACAAGGCCAGTGATAGTGCGGTCGCCGATGGTGATCAGGAAGCTTTTGCTCGCCACGGCGGGGTGGTGCAGCACGCGCTCGATGCTGTCGGCCAGCTCAAGGGTGCTTGGGTCGAAATCATCGCCCAATTCGTTTTCACGTACCGCCGAACGGTGCATGCGCGGGGCTTTGCCCAGCAGCACTTCGAGTGGCATGTCCACCGGGCTGTTGCCGAAGTGGCTGTCGGTGACCGTCAGCTGCGGCTCGGCAGTGGCTTCGCCGACCACGGCAAACGGGCAGCGCTCACGTTCGCAGATGGCCTGGAAGCGCGCAAAATCTTCAGGGCCGACGGCCAGCACGTAGCGTTCCTGGGATTCATTGCTCCAGATTTCGTGCGGGGCCATGCCCGGCTCGTCGTTTGGAATATTGCGCAGTTCGAAACGGCCACCACGCTCGCCATCGTTGACCAGTTCCGGGAAGGCGTTGGACAAACCGCCAGCACCGACGTCGTGGATGAAGCTGATCGGGTTCTTGTCGCCCAACTGCCAGCAACGGTCGATGACTTCCTGGCAGCGGCGTTCCATTTCAGGGTTTTCGCGCTGGACGGAAGCGAAGTCGAGGTCCGCCGAACTGGTGCCGGTGGCCATGGAGGACGCTGCGCCGCCGCCCAGGCCGATCAACATGGCCGGGCCGCCGAGCACGATCAGCTTGGAGCCGACCAGGATCTCGCCTTTCTTGACGTGTTCTTCACGGATGTTGCCCATGCCGCCGGCCAACATGATTGGCTTGTGGTAGCCGCGCACTTCATCGCCACGGGGGGTGGTGATGGACTGTTCGAAGGTACGGAAATAACCGGTCAACGCCGGACGACCGAATTCGTTGTTGAACGCGGCGCCGCCCAGCGGGCCTTCGATCATGATGTCCAGTGCGGTCACGATGCGCTCAGGCTTGCCGTACGGCACTTCCCACGGCTGTTCGAAGCCGGGGATCTGCAGGTTGGACACGGTGAAACCGGTGAGGCCCGCCTTTGGCTTGGCGCCACGGCCGGTAGCACCTTCGTCGCGGATTTCGCCGCCGGAACCGGTGGCTGCGCCCGGGAACGGGGCAATCGCGGTCGGGTGGTTGTGGGTTTCAACCTTCATCAGGATGTGCACCGGTTCCTGCACCGCGCCGTACTGGCGGGTTTCCGGGTCCGGGAAGAAGCGGCCGGCAACGGAGCCGACGATCACCGAGGCGTTGTCCTTATAAGCCGACAGAACGCCTTCGCTGTGCATCACGTAGGTGTTCTTGATCATGCCGAACAGGCTTTTTTCCTGGCTCTGGCCGTCGATGTCCCAACTGGCGTTGAAGATCTTGTGACGGCAATGCTCGGAGTTGGCCTGGGCGAACATCATCAGTTCGATGTCGTGGGGGTTGCGCTTCAAGCCGTTGAAGGCGTTGACCAGGTAGTCGATCTCGTCTTCGGCCAGGGCCAGGCCCAGTTCGGTGTTGGCCTTCTCGAGGGCGGCGCGGCCACCGCCAAGCACGTCAATTGCAGTGAGCGGCTTGGGCTCGGCGTGGCTGAACAGGCCGGCGGCCTGTTCCAGCTGGCTGACGATGATCTGGGTCATGCGGTCGTGCAGGCTGCTGGCGATCAGCTCGGCGTCGGCGTCGCTGAACTGGCCGGCCACGTAGAACGCGATACCACGCTCCAGGCGCTGGATTTTATCCAGGCCGCAGTTGCGGGCGATGTCGCTGGCCTTGCTCGACCACGGCGAGATGGTGCCGAACCGCGGCAGAACCAGGAACAAGCGGCCAGTCGGCTCTTGGACGGGAACGCTTGGGCCGTACTTCAGAAGGCGTGCGAGCACTTGCTGTTCGTCGGCGGTCAAGACGCCGGTTACGTCGGCGAAGTGAGCAAATTCAGCATACAGGCCTGTAACCGCTGGAACCTTCTGGCTCAGTTGTTCAAGGAGTTTGCTGTGGCGAAAGGCAGAAAGGGCAGGAGCGCCGCGCAGGATCAACATCTTCGGGACAGCCTCGGGAAGGGGTGTGCTTTGAGGCCGTGCATTCTAGCGTAAACCTTCGCCCACGGCACCCGAAACGCTACCGCTGGCCGCTGCCGAACGTCAGTTGGCACGGTTTGCGCGGTGCCCAGGGACAATCCATGGCCTCGGGCGCAGATATTTTAACCGCCACAATCACGCGCCAGGCCACGTTTCTGCGGGATACAGCACAGTTTTGCAGCGACTAGCAGACAAGTGTGCCGCTGTCGAGATATGGCGCCGTGGGCCGTTTGCGTATACTGCGCAGATGTTCTCCCCAACTGCTTTGCGCCCGCGATGCGCCAAATGGCTCATCGCAACCGGACTCTTCCTGATGCTCAGCGCCTGTGTTGATAAGCCCAGCACGCTCGAGCGAATCAAGGAGGATGGCGTATTGCGGGTGGTTACCCGGAACAGCCCCGCTACGTATTTCCAGGACCGCAACGGTGAAACTGGTTTCGAATACGAACTGGTCAAGCGCTTTGCCGATGACCTGGGCGTCAAGCTGGAGATCGAAACCGCCGACAACCTCGATGACCTGTTCGGCCAGCTGGGCAAGCCCAACGGCCCAGTGCTCGCCGCTGCCGGCCTGGTCAGCAGCGAACAGCGCCAGCAGCAGGTGCGTTTTTCCCATCCGTACCTCGAAGTCACGCCGCAGATCATCTACCGCAACGGCCAGTCACGGCCGACCAATGCGGCGGACCTGGTCGGCAAGAAGATCATGGTGCTCAAGGGCAGCACCCACGCCGAGCAGTTGGCGGCGCTTAAAAAGCAGAATCCTGCGATTGAATACGAAGAGTCCGACGCCGTTGAAGTAGTCGACTTGCTACGCATGGTCGACGAAGGACAAATCGACCTGACCCTGGTGGACTCCAATGAAGTCGCCATGAACCAGGTGTACTTCCCCAACGTGCGGGTCGCATTCGACCTCGGCAATGCCAGCAACCAGAGCTGGGCCGTGGCCGCCGGCATCGACAACAGCCTGCTCAACGAGATCAACAGCTACCTGGACAAGGTCGAGAAGAACGGCACCCTCCAGCGTCTGAAAGATCGCTATTACGGGCACGTCGATGTACTGGGCTATGTCGGCGCCTATACCTTCGCCCAGCATTTGCAACAGCGCCTGCCCAAGTACGAAAAGCACTTTCGCGCCTACGCCAAGGAAGAAAAGGTCGATTGGCGCCTATTGGCGGCCATCGGCTATCAGGAATCGCTGTGGCAGCCGGCGGTGACGTCCAAGACCGGCGTGCGCGGCCTGATGATGCTGACCCAGAACACCGCCCAGGCGATGGGCGTGTCCAATCGCCTGGACGCCAAACAAAGCATCATGGGCGGCGCCAAGTACCTGGCCAAGATCAAGGACGAGCTGGACGACAAGATCGCCGAGCCCGACCGCACCTGGTTTGCCCTCGCCGCCTACAACGTCGGCACCGGCCACCTGGACGACGCGCGCCTTCTGGCCAGGAAGGAAGGCCTGAACCCGAACAAGTGGCTGGATGTGAAGAAAATGCTGCCGCGCCTGTCGCAGAAGCAGTGGTACAGCAAGACCCGCTACGGTTATGCCCGGGGCGGCGAGCCGGTGCATTTTGTGGCGAACATCCGACGCTACTACGACATTCTGACCTGGGTGACCCAGCCGCAGCTGGAAGGTAACCAGGTGGTGGAAGGCAACCTGCATGTGCCGGGTGTGGACAAGACCAAGCCGCCGGAAGAGACCCCGCAGTTATAAGAACGCCGGGAATCAATGTGGGAGGGGGCTTGCCCCCGATAGCAGAGTGTCAGTCACTACATAAGGTGACTGATCCACCGCTATCGGGGGCAAGCCCCCTCCCACATTTGGATCTGCGCTAGGATTTGGCTTGGAGGCCGGTCAGCAGATGGACGACGCCTCCCGTCAACACCATGACGCCCGGTACGCCCGCCGCCTTCAGCGCAGCCTCATCCAACCGCCCCGCCTCTTTCAACTGCACCCGCACCCGCGTCAACGCCACGCGTTGTTGCGACGTGAGGTTGGCCTCGCCGCCCAATGCACTCAACACATCGACCGGTAACAGGTTCTCCCCCGCCGGCGCCGCGACCGTTTCCGCAATCAGATCCGGCGTCAGGGCTTTCCAGAACGCCTGCTGCAATTTCTCGAACATGCTCAATGCTCCACGACAGATGAGGTTTCAACGGTGGCGGCGTGGTAAAGGCGCAAGGCCTCACGCACCTGGCCGGCTTCTTCCAGGCCCAGCACTTGCCGGGCGATGATCTGGCAGTCGGCCAGGTCCAGTTCACGCACGGTGGCCTTGATGCTCGGGATCAACGGCACGCTGACCGACAGTTCATCCACGCCCAGCCCGATCAGCACCGGCACCGCCAGGGTTTCGGAGGCCAGCGCACCGCAGACGCCCACCCACTTGCCATGGGCATGGGCAGCCTTGACCGTGGTTGCGATCAGGCGCAGCACCGCCGGGTGAAAACTGTCGGCCTGGCTGGCCAGCCGTGGGTGGTCGCGGTCCATGGCCAGGGTGTATTGGGTCAGGTCATTGGTTCCGATGGAAAAGAAATCTACATGGGGCGCGAACATATCCGCCATCAACGCGGCGGACGGCACTTCAATCATGATGCCAAGCTTTGGCAACTCGCTGAGCCCGAGTGCCCGCGCTTCCTCCTCGAGCACCTTGCGCGCCAGATGCAGTTCCGAAAGCAGGCTGACCATCGGCAACATGATGTGCAGCCGCGCCAGCCCGGCACAGGCAAGGATTGCGCGAAACTGTTCACGCAACAGTTCCGGCCGCTCCAGGCACAGGCGAATACCGCGCAAGCCCAGGAACGGGTTGGTTTCGGCTTCCATCGGTACATAGGCCAGCGGTTTGTCGCCGCCGACATCCAGGGTGCGCACCACCAGATTGCGCTCGGTGCCCAGGGCACGGGCAATCGCACGATAGGTGCCGGCCTGCTCGGCGGGGCTGGGCGCGCGGTTGCGGTCCAGGTAGAGGAATTCCGAACGCAGCAGACCGACGCCCTCGCCGCCCAGGGCCAGGGACTGCTCCACTTCCTGCAACGAGGCGACGTTGGCCGTGACGTCGATGTGACGGCCGTCGCGGGTGACGGCAGCCTGGGCGGCCTCGGCCATTTCGCGCTGACGTCGCAACCCCTGCCGTTCACGGGCCGCCTGCAAGTGGTCGATATCGACCTGATCCGGCGCCAGGTGCAGTTCGCCCTTGTCGGCGTCAAGTAGCACGTGCGTACCCTCGGCCAACGCCAATATGTCAGCAGGTGCACCGCAGAGGGCGGGTATGCCCAGCGCACGGGCGAGGATCGCGACGTGACTGGTAGCGCCGCCGCCGACCGTGACAAATCCCATCACCTTGCGGGTATCGAGATTCGCCGTTTGCGAGGGGGTCAGTTGCTCGGCGATCAGGATCGCCTGATCCGGCAGCGCCCAGGCACGATCCTCGACACCCAGGATCAGTTCAAGCACGCGCCGGCCGACGTCGGACAGGTCTGCCGCACGCTCGGCGAGCAACGTATTGCCCAGGCCCTGGAACAATTTAGCCGTGGCGGCGGTTGCGCTGTTCCAGGCGAATGCTGCGCTTTTGCCCTTCGCCAGCAACAGGTGGGCCTGCTCAAGCAGCGTCGGGTCTTCAAGCAGCTCCTGATGGGCGCGGAAGATATCGGCCTGGGCACTGCCGGCGGCGCCGGCCTGCAAGCGTTGCAACGCCTCGTTGGCCGCCAGCAGGCCACGCGTCAATGCATCGCGCTCGGTGGCTTCGCCTGCACCGGCTTCATTAACTACCAGTTCAGGTTCAGCCACCTGGACCACCTGGCCGAACGCCGAGCCCGGTGATGCGCATACGCCGCGCAGCAGCGTGGCCGACGACACCGGCGCGACAGGTTCGACCGGCTCGGTCGGAGCCACCACCGTTTCGCCACACCCCTCGGCCAACAACGCCGTTAACGCTCGGATCGCAGCCTGCGCGTCCTCCCCCGCCGCGCTCACCTGCAAGGTATCGCCCTGCACGGTTTGCAGCGCCATGATCGCCACCAACGACTTGGCGTTGGCGCTCTGGGTCTGCTTGTGCAGGTAGATGCTCGAGCTGAAGCCTTTGGCCGCCTGGGCCAGCACCGCCGCAGGGCGAGCGTGCAAGCCGTGGGCATTGAGCAAGGTCAGCGGTTTGGAGAACAGCGCCGAGCCCTGCTGCTCATTCGCGTCCGCCGCTGCCTCGCCGGGCGACAGTCGCAGCACCGGCCGGCCCTCCTCAAGCATGTCGCCCTGCGCCGCCAGCACCACAAACGGCTCGCCACTGACCACCAGCATCAAGGTCAACAGACTGCGCGCATTGAGCGCCACATAGTCGGCATCGAACTCGATCAACGGCTGGCCGGCCGTCACCCGCTGGCCCTCTTCGACCAGGCGCGTAAAGCCCTTGCCCGCCAGGCTCACGGTGTCCAGGCCGATATGCATCAGCACCTGTACGCCGTTGTCGTCGGTGACGCTGACCGCATGGCCGCTGTCCTGGATATTGCTGATCACTCCGGCGAGCGGTGCACAGAGGGTCTGCGAGGTGGGATCGATGCACACACCATCACCGATCATGCGGCTGGAAAATACCGGGTCCGGTACCTGATCCAGCGCCAGCAGCATTCCGGACAGGGGTGCCAGCAGTTCCAGGGGTTGAGAGGGGTTCATGGCTTCACCTGTTGTTGTTCTTTAAATTCATGGGAAACGAAGATCAAATGTGGGAGGAGGCGTGCCCCCTCCCCCATCAGTACGAGTCATTTCCACCAGTATTCAACCTGCACGCCCATGTTCGACCCATGCCGCGCTGTGCCGTAGGCACCGGTGTCGGACAACGCCGAACCTGCCGCCAGCTCATTCGCCGCGCGCTTGGCCGCCTGGTTCCAAGTGGCATAGGTGTAGTACAAGCGCACTTCCGGCCGTGCCCAGAATTCCGGGCCCTTGGGCGACCAGGTCGGCGCGAAGGTGAATTTGCTCAGCTTGCGCGTACCGCCCGTGGCCTCGACCTGATCGTGCCCCAGCTCGGTGACCAGTTTGAATTGCTCGCTGATGGCATACGCCGGGCGCACGCCGAGCGACAGCCAGTTCAGGTCCTGACGCCCGGGCCGCACATCCTTCTGGTACACCGCCTGCACCTGCCCGCCAAAACGCGGCGTCAGTTGCCAGTCGAAAAACTCCACGGCACGGTAGCTTTTGCTGCTGTTGTCCAACCGCGTATTGCCGGTATAGCCCAGGCCGGTGCCAGGACCTTCGCCATATTGCAACGCGAATTTGTTCTTGCCGCCCAGGAACGCGCTTTGCACATGCTGCGCGGTCAACGCCCAGCCGCTGTTGGTGTCACGCCCGCCAGCCTTTTGGATGTAGCTCAAGCCAAGCTCCAGTTCGCCGCCAGGGTTGGTGTTGAAACCGGCCACGTTGAAGTCATGCCGGGTGGCGTATTCCTTCTGGTAGAGGTTGTCTTTGCGCGACAGCGCGTAGCTGTATTTCAAGCCGCCGATCAACACATCCTCGATACCCCCACCGGTGGCGCTCTGGTTCCAGTAGTAGAAGTCGGAGATATGGATGTCGTTACGCTTGTAGTAACGCCGCCCGGCCCACAGCGAACCGCCATTGAGGCTGGGCAGGTTGGACCATTGCGCATACATCTGCGGCATACGCGCAGAGCCGTTGTCCTCGCCCTGGAATTTGAGGGCGCGGTCGTACTTGTTATAGAGCGACGCCATGGCATCGACGCTGAGCACCGAGCCATCGTCGAAGGTCAGCAGGTCCTGGCGCAACTCCAGTTCGCCGTACTGCTCGCATTCGTTGCCCAGGCGGTATTTGGTTTGCGCGCCCGGCAATTGGAAGCACTGCTGCTTGCCGCTGCCGGTAGAGGTGCCGGCGCCGCTGCGCAGGTAACCGCCAAACTCCAGGGCTTGAGCACCAAAGGGCAGGCTCAGGCAGGATGCAACGAGGCCCAGCTTTATTGTTGTTTTCATAAAGCACTCCGATATTTTTATTGTTTTTCTTACTGTCTTGCGTGACGCGATCGCCTGTAGGAGCGAGCTTGCTTGCGAAGCACTTCCAGGCTCCACGCTGCACCTGGAGGGGCGCGTTATCGTTGACGACCTTCGCGAGCAAGCTCGCTCCTACAGGCGCTATTTCAACCAGTCAGGTGCAGCACAAACGATTCGTAAGGGCGCAGCGCCACCGCGCGGGTGCGCACCGGGCAGTCGGGGTAGTTGCTGATCAGCAGGCGTTGCTCGCTCGCGGCGTTGATGAACTGATCGGGCAACTGGATTTCACATGGCGTGCCGTAGAAGTTGTTGACCACCAGCAAGCGCTCGCCCCGGCCTTCGCGCAGGTACGCCCAGACCTGGGGATGGCCTTGCAGCAGTTCGCGGTAAATGCCTTCCTGGATCAGGGGTTCACGGCGACGCAAGGCGATCAGCGCGCGGTAGTGATGCAGCACCGAGTCAGGATCATCCAGTTGGCGCTCGACGTTGATCTGCGCCGCATTGGCCGGGATGCCGATCCACGGCTCGCCGCTGCTGAAACCGGCGCCGGGCTGACTGTTCCACTGCATCGGCGTGCGGCCGTTGTCGCGAGACTTCTGCATGATCGCGGCCATGCTCGACGCCTCGGATTCACCGGCATTGCGCTTGAGGCGAAAGATATTCAGGGTCTCCACATCACGGTATTGGTCGATCCTGTCGAAGCCCGGATTGGTCATGCCCAGCTCTTCGCCCTGGTACACATAAGGCGTGCCCTGGAGCAAGTGCAGTGCGGTGGCGAGCATCTTGGCCGACACCACGCGATGGACGCCGTCATCGCCAAACCGCGAGACCACCCGGGGCTGGTCGTGGTTACACCAGAACAGCGCGTTCCAGCCGCCACCGGCCTGCATGCCCGACTGCCAGTTGGAGAAGATCTGCTTGAGTTGCAGGAAATCGAACTCGGCCTCCACCCACTTCTGCAGCTTCGGGTAATCGACTTTCAGGTGATGAAAGTTGAAGGTCATCGACAGCTCTTTCGACGCCGGATTGGAGTAGCGAATGCAGTGCTCCAAGCTGGTGGAGGACATTTCGCCGACATTGATCAGGTCATGGCCCTCGAAGACTTCGCGGTGCATTTGCTGCAGGTAGTCGTGCACGTTGGGGCCGTCGGTGTAGAAGCGCCGGCCATCGGTGTGGTCGTCGGGGAAATCCGCGGGCTTGGAGATCAGGTTGATCACATCCAGGCGAAAGCCGCCCACGCCCTTGTCACGCCAGAAGCGCATCATCTTGAAGACTTCGGCGCGCACCCTGGGGTTGTCCCAGTTGAGGTCGGCCTGGGTGTGGTCGAACAGGTGCAGGTAGTACTGGCCGGTTTGCGCCTCGTATTCCCAGGCCGAGCCGCCGAACTTGGATTCCCAGCTGTTGGGCTGGTCGCGCCAGATGTAGAAGTCGCGGTAGGGATTGTCGAGGCTGCTGCGCGCCTGCCGAAACCACTCATGCTCGACGGAGGTGTGGTTGACCACGATATCGAGCATCAACCTGATACCGCGCTTGGCCGCTTCGCTGATCAACAGGTCGCAATCGGCCATGGTCCCGTAGCTGGGATCGATGGCGTAGTAGTCGCTGATGTCGTAGCCGTTGTCGCGCTGCGGTGAGCGCAGGAACGGGGTGACCCACAGGCAATCGATGCCCAGCCATTGCAGGTAGTCGAGCTTGTCGACGATGCCCAGCAGGTCACCGGTGGCGTTACCCGCGTGGCTGTGGAAGCTTTTGGGGTAGATCTGGTAGATCACCGAGTGTTGCCAGGTTTGCATGGTGGGTTCCTTCAGTAGAGTTTTTTGCTTGCCTTGGGGGCCTCATCGGGGGCAAGCCCCCTCCCACAGGGGAATGGCTTTCAAATGTGGGAGGGGGCTTGCCCCCGATGGCGATTGATCAGGCGACCCTGTATCCAGGCCGAACAATCTTCATGCTCAACACACAGGTCACAACAAAGGGCACGACAATCGCCACCGCCATGCCGATCACAAACATCGCAATGGCGCTCGGCATGATCGAGATAAATCCAGGCAGGCCACCGACGCCGATGGCCGATGCCTGCACCTTGTTCAGCGACAGGAAAATGCTGCCCAGCGCCGAGCCCAGCAGCGCGGCATAGAATGGAAACTTGAAGCGCAGGTTCACGCCGAACATCGCCGGCTCAGTGATACCGAAGTAGGCGGAAATCGCCGACGTCGACGCCATGCTCTTGTCCCGCGCATTGCGGCTCATGTAGAACACAGCCAGTGCGGCGCTGCCCTGGGCCAGGTTGGACATGACGATCATCGGCCAGATAAAGGTGCCGCCCTGGGTCGAGATCAACTGCAGGTCCACGGCGAGGAACATGTGGTGCATGCCGGTGATGACCAGTGGGGCATAGAGCAGGCCGAAAATCGCGCCGCCGACCATCGGTGCCAGGTCGAACAATGTCACCACACCCTCGGTAATCAGGATGCCCAGGTGCCGGGTGACCGGGCCAATAATGGCCAACGCCAGCACGCCGGTCACAACGATGGTGGTGATAGGCACCACGAGCAGCTGGATGGCGTTGGGCACCCGTGCCCGCAGCCATTTTTCGATCACGCTCATGACGTAGGCCGCCATCAGGATTGGCAGGATCTGCCCCTGGTAGCCCACTTTCTCGATCTGGAACCAGCCAAGAATATCGAAGTACGGCAGGCTCTGGCCGTCGAGGCCGGCGACTGCCTTGCCGTAGTTCCAGGCGTTGAGCAGGTCCGGGTGAACCAGCATCAGGCCCAGCACGATGCCGAGAATTTCACTGCCGCCAAAACGCTTGGCCGCCGACCAGCCCACCAGTGCCGGCAGGAACACGAACGAGGTGTTGGCCATCAGGTTGATCAGGCTCCACAGGCCATCCAGGTTCGGGTACGCCTCCAGCAGCGTCTGGCCCTCGATGAACATGCCCTTGGCGCCCATCAGGTTGTTGATGCCCATGAGCAGGCCGGCAATGATCAACGCCGGCAGGATCGGCATGAACACATCGGAGAACACCCGCACCAGGCGCTGCATCGGGTTGGTCTTGTCGGCGCCCTTGCGCTTCACATCGGCGATGGTCGATGCCGCCAGCCCCGTGACGTCGCGCAAGGCGGCGTAGACCTTTTCCACTTCGCCGGGGCCGATCACCACCTGGAACAAACCGCCGGTGAAGAACGATCCCTTGACCAGGTCGACCTGGTTCAACGCACTGCTGTTGACCAGGCTGGGGTCCTTGAGCGCCAGGCGCAGGCGCGTCACGCAGTGGGCAGCTTGCTCAAGGTTGTCGCGCCCCCCGAGGTTCTCGAGAATCTCGCGGGCAATCATCGAATAGTCGTGGCTCATGCTCGTTTTCCACTGTGATTGTTTTTATGGGTGGCAGTCATTGGCAGCACGCCGAGAGGGCAAATTACTCGTCTGTACGAGTGAAATCAACAACTCGTCTATACGAGTTACAATTTTGTTTAACTTTTGCAAATGGTCCGTCAGACATTTCCTCCCCCCGCATCAGTGGCGAATGGACAAACCCCACAGGTGCCACTAAGGTTCCTGCCTTGAAAGCGCCGTTCACCTTCATAGAGCCGGGCATCGAGCCATCCCATGAGCAAATACAACCAGATCTATACCGATCTGCTTGCCAGCATCACCACCGAACGCCTGCAGCGCGGCACACGCCTTCCCTCCGAAACCGAACTGATGGACAGCTACCAGGCCAGCCGGGGCACGGTGCGTCGAGCGATCGAGCAGTTGCAGGAGCGCGGTTTCGCGCAGAAGATCCACGGCAAAGGCACCTTTGTGTTGTCGCCGAACCCGATCGAGTTTCAACTGGGTGGCATCGTGAGCTTCCATGAAACCCACGCCGACCTGGGCGATGACATACGCACCGAAGTGGTCGAGTTCACCCAAGTGCCGCTGGAAGGCTCATTGCAACAGCACATCGAGGCTGAACCCGGCACGCTGATCACCCGGATCAAGCGGGTACGGCGCATTGGCGGCAAACGGGTGATCCTGGACATCAACCACTTCGTCGCCGACCTGATCCCCGGCCTGGACCGCTCGATTGCCGAGCAGTCGATCTACGCGTTTATCGAGCAGACGCTGCAGCTGCAGATCAGCTATGCCCAGCGCACCATCGAAGCCCTGCCGCGCAGCAAGGACGACCAGGCGCACCTGGACCTTGACGGGCAAAGCCATGTGATCGTGGTGAGTAACCAGACGTTCCTGCAGGACGGGCGGCAGTTCGAATACACCGAGTCGCGGCATACGCTGGACAAGTTTTACTTTTCGGATATTGCGCGGCGGTAAGCGTAAGCCGGGAAACCCGCTGACCCAGTTTGCGCCGACCTCTTTTTCGCAACGCCAATGGTTGTGCGCTTGGCCAAGTGCCAATTTGGGATACGGATGCGGACGACCTGCCGCCTATGCTTAGGTAGAGCTCATCGCCTTATCCTCAATGGCGACGAGCGCAGTCAGGATGTGAAATGGACAAGTCGCAGGAAGTTGACCAGGTAGATCGGCTCACAGCGCACGCGCACAGACTCTTGAAGAGTGGTGCGCTCGGTAAATCGCAACAGATCATTCGTCTTTTCGAGTTTCTCCTCGAACGATCACTGACGGCGACCGCAACCAAAGAAATCGAGATTGCACTCGTCGTGTTTGGTCGATCCGCCAGCGTGGATCTCGCGGCTGATGCAACGGTTCGCGTGCATATTCATCGGTTGCGAAAAAAACTCGATGCGGCGCCCGTCGATGAGCGTGGCGAGCGGCTTATCCTTCCGCGTGGTGAATATCGTCTGGTCGTCGTTGTGCCCGAAGAGCAAGACAAATACGCCGACCCTGTGCGCCGACGCCTCCTTGATTGGCGGTATTTAGCCGGCGCGGCGCTTTTCCTCACGCTCAACGCACTGTGCTGGCTCTGGTTGGCAGGCAAATCACCCAGTGATTCGCGGATCGACAGCACGCTCTGGAGTGGTATCGCGAACAATCTGGCGCCGCTACTCATCGTTTCCGGTGATTTTTATGTATTCGGTGAACAGGGCACTGACGGTTCCATTCTGCGTATGGTCGCTGATTCCACCATCGCTTCCAGCGAGGACCTCAATAAGTACAAACAGCGGATGCCGGTGCCCGGCCAAAAGTATGTCGACATGAATGCCTATCACTTGCCGAGCGGGCTCGCATCAGCGCTGGTTTCGGTGATGCCCGTCATGGTCGCAACCAGGTCCGGAAATTCGAGCCTGATCAAGAATGTGACAACCTCACGTTTCACCAATGAGATGCTGAGCGATCACGATATTGTCTATGTGGGTTTGCTCGACACGCTCGGTGATCTGCAGGAGCCGTTTTTTGATCTCTCCGGGTTTTCGCTGTCGGCCAGCGGCGATACCCTTGTGGATCTAGCCACCGGGGATAAATTTCAATCTGATTGGGCCGAACCCTCCACTGACAGAATCATGCGTCGTGATTATGCGTACCTTGCTCGCTTTCCGGGACCCGCAGGCAATCACATCGTCGTCGTTGCCGGCATTATGGACCCGGCACTGATTGAGGCCGCGAAAATTGCATCGGACAGTGCCGAGCTGAGTCGCTTGAAGACCGTGCTAGGCAATAGCGACGCCTTCGAAGCGATGTATGAAGTGCGCACATTTGGTCCGTCGAGTGTATCGGCAGAGCTGCTGATCGCACGCCCGCTGGACGTCGGTCAGATGTGGCGTACAAGACGGGCGCCGCCTGCCAGTGACAAAGCCATACCAAGCCCCGGCAAGGCAGACGAGGCCGTTCAATAGAAGCTGAGTGTGGGAATGCCTTGCGCAACGTGCATGGCCTGCATGGGGTCTCGGCAACGGCGCCTGAACCGGCATGCAGGCACATTTTATCTGCCCTGCTGATTACAACCTGTGTTGTTGGAAATTATCCGGAGTAGACCCTACGCAATCTCGACGAACAGATGCGCCTTGTCGCGCCTGACCTTTTCGAGTTTTACCAGCCAATCGCTTTCAGTATCCCGGTAGCCCAGGGCCAAGAGAACGGAACTGTTCAACCCCTGCTCGGGAAGCTTCAGCAGCGCGTTCACTGCCTGGTTGTCGAAGCCTTCCATGGGTGTGGCATCCACGCCCAGTTCGGCTGCCGCTACCAGCGCGAATCCCAAGGCGATGTAGCACTGTTTGGACGCATGAACATACTGCTGCTCCTTGCTCATGCTGCCAAAAGAATCGAGCAGCGATAACCGGTAATCATCGGTGACCGTGGCAGGCAGATTACGTATCCCGTTGCTGTATTCAAAAAATGCATTGATCCGCTCAGGTGTGTACTCATCCCAGGCTGCAAAAATCAACAAGTGTGACGATGTGGAGATTTGCTGTTGATTGGCGCAGATCGGCTGCAATTGCGCCTTCAACTCGGGGTTAGTGATGATTAACACCTTGAAAGGCTGCAGGCCCGAACTGCTGGGGGCCAGGCGTATGGCCTCCAGGATCGAATCAATTTTTTCTTGCGCGACCTTGTCGTCGTTGTAGCTTTTGGTTGCATAGCGCCAATGAAGCGTGTCTTTCAATGCCATGATGATTCCCTTAACGCAATTGAGCCTGCGATTGCCTGGTGTGCTGTAAACCCTGGATGCTCCCCGAGTGCTCCGAACCCATCACGGATTCGGGCTTTGTCCGTCCTTCACGTGACGCCAGAGGGTTTTGAAAGGATCGATATAGAAGCCCTTCAGGGTATTGTGCGGATTGTTGTCACCATACTCTTCGTCGTTACACCCCCAACGCCAGCTTTCGCCCTTCTTGGGCAAGTAGAGCGTTCCGAACATCCAGTCCCAGAGTGTCAGCACGACTGCATTGTTCTTGTCCCAGTGATGGGGTTCCATACTGTGGTGAAGGTTGTGCATGACAGGGGCCAAAACGATGCGGTTCATCCACCCGTAGGAGATCGGCAGATGGACGTGAGAAAACACATCGATAACAAAGAAGCAGATGTAGGCCATTGTGGTAACGGCAACCACCATGCCTGGGTGGATTTGGCTGCCCGTCGCATAAAGCACCAGACCGGTGAAGGCCCCGCCGACCACCGCCGGGATGATATTGAGGCCAAAGAACTCGATGGGGTGCTGGCGAAATAACGTCCAGGGCGTCAGTGTCTCGGCGGTATGGTGAGGTTTGTGAAGATGCCACATCAGTGCGTTGGTATGGCACCAGCGATGTATCCAGTACCCGACGAAGTCGACACTGAGGAAATAGGTCAGAAACTGAACGGAGATGATCAGCCAGGTTGACGTCATCAACGGGGCTCGGACGCCGAACTCAGCGGTGATATAAGCGCCGACATTGTCAGCAATGGCGATGCCATTGACGGCGAAGACGCCTACCAGGGGAAAACCGAGCATCAACAGGATGATACCGTTCCACATATCCACGCGAGATGAGGGGTTGTCGTATTGCTCCTTGGGAAAGGCTGCATTGGCCAGAGAGCGGAGGGTCAGGGGGCTCTGCCACTTTTGCGAGATGATGAACATCACCGCAAGCACTGAGACGAACAGAGGAAGGCCCCAGGCCCACAAGCTCATTATTTCCAGAGTCGGTTCATAAAACGCGACAATTGATTCCCAAATGTCATGCATCGTCATCGTAAGTACCTCGCCATTTATTCTTTTGTTATTGTTTTGAGGCCATGGATAGCCTCGCTTTGTCTTTAACTCTCCGTGCAGGCCCGGTCGGATTTTCTGTTGCACCGGGCTATATGGATACTGCCCATGACTTAATGCCCAGGATAAGTTGGTTAACGGTTAATTAACGGTACGTAACAGGTTATTTTCAGCGCAGGTTTCGCTAAAAACGTATTTGAATCAGTCAGATAGTCTTAAGGCATGCGGGGGGACTGATTTCCCCGTGGCCAGGCGTGTCAGCCGCACGGGATACGTTCACGCACTGAATTGGAACGTCGTTTATTGAAAACGACGGCTCTTGCTTCGCAGATTTCTATCCAAAAAAATGCCAGTCAGTGATAACTGACTGGCATTGGTTAAACGACTTCCGGCGCAACTGCGAATCTAGAGCTGCACGCTAGTCAGTGCCTCCCGCCCTCACGTACTTACGACTTGAAGCGCCCTACCAGCCCGTTCAGCTCATTGGACAGATGCGAAAGCCGACCCGAGTCTTCCTGCGCAGAACTGGCGAGGCTCTCGACCAGTTGCGCCTCGTCGTAGATCTGCTGGATATGCTTGTTGATGTCTTCGGCCACGCTATGTTGCTCTTCGGCGGCGGCGGATATCTGCAGGTTCTGATCCCGGATTTCATTCACCGACAGCTGGATGCCTTCAAAGCTTTCACGTGCGCTTCCAATGGAGGAAACGCTGGCGCGTGACAGCTCCAGGCAACTTTCCATCTTCTGCGACACTTCCTGAGTCTTGCTACCGAGCGCGCTGAGCAGCTGATCGATTTCCCCAGTGGAATCCGAGGTACGCTTGGCCAGCGCGCGAACTTCATCCGCGACCACCGCAAACCCTCGCCCCTGGTCACCGGCCCGTGCCGCTTCGATTGCCGCGTTAAGTGCCAGCAAGTTGGTCTGCTCGGCGATGGCGCGGATGGTGCCCAGAATCTGGTTGATACTGCGACTACCCTCCTCCAGCTCCACCATGGCCTGTGAAGACTCGGTCAGGCGACGCCCCAAGCGATTGACGTTGTCGGTGGTCAACTCAATCTGCTCTTTACCTTCGGCGACACGATGATGACCACTCTCGGCGGAATTGGCCGCAGCGCTGCACGAGCGCGCCACTTCATTAGCAGTGGCGACCATTTCATTGAACGCCGTGGACACCAACTCCACCGCCTCACGCTGGCGTCCAGCCGCCTGGTTCATGTTAGTGGCCACTTCGCTGTTCACACGCGAAGCATCCTGCAGGTTGGTCGATGCCGCGCCGATGCTCTGGATCAACTGGCGTATTGCGGCGAGAAACTTGTTGAACCAGCCTGCCAGCTCGGCGGTTTCGTCTTTGCCCTGCACATCAAGATCACGGCGCAGGTCGCCCTCACCCTCGGCAATCGACTGCAGCCCGGTGCTGACCTGGCCGATGGGCTTGACGATAACCTTGGCGAAAGCCGCCGCCAGCAGTGCGAAAAGCAGCACCAGCACCGCCACGATCGCGACCGTCACGTAGGTCATGCGTGTGGCCTCTGCCATGACTTCGCTGTACTCAATCAACCCCACGTAACGCCAGCCCAGACCCGGCGATGTCCACACGTTTGCCATGTACCGGACGCCGTTGATTTCCACTTCGGTTGAACCTTGCGCAGTGGCGGCCAGTTTGGCGTAAGGCTCACCCAGATCCTTGAGCTGCTTGAAGCTGTGCCCGGCATCACGCGGATCGACCAGTACCGTGCCGTCTTCGATGAGCATCACATAGCCGCTTTCACCGAGCTTGATGCTTTTGACCAGTTCGGTGAGGTTGGTCAGCGATACGCTTACCACAAACACGCCCTTGGCCTTGCCTGCTTCATCGAGCATGGCCCTGGCGCTACCAACCAGCGCTACCGCATCCTTTTCGTAGTAATACGCCGCGGTCCTTACCGCTTTACCGGGGCTGGCCATGGCGGCCTTGTACCACGGGCGCGTACGCGGGTCGTATTTCGACAACTGAGGGTCATCCGGCCATTTCGCGTAACTGCCGTCTTCCAGGCCAATGGACAGGATTGCCGCGGCCGGATGCGTCGCGCCATACCGGGCAAACGCATCGATGACTTGCCGGGCTGCCGCAGGCAGCGGCTGACTGGCTGCATCAGCAGCCTCGTAGTGCTTTAGGCTGGCGACTGATGTGTAGAAAGGGTCTGTAGCCATTTGATCGACGTTTTGCTGCGTACCATCAAAAAACTGCCGGATATTACCGTCGATCTGGCGTATTTCTCGGGTGCTGCCATCCATGAACTGGCTGACCGCTTCGGACCGGGTATTGAGTACAGAGATCACGGCCACCAGACTTACGGGGATGAACGCGACGAGTACAAAAGCCAGGACGAGCTTGTTTTTTATTTTCATTTTGCAGATCACTACCTGAAATAAGTGAGATAACGCACCCGGAGCAAACCTGCTGGACGCGAGTCGCCGCAAAAGCGATATCGGCCTGCGTCGCGCAATCTTTACAGTCATCTACGCGAATGCCGTTTGGAACGTAGCGCCTGATAAAAGTGGCTGTGAGCCATGCAGATGTCGCTGCCCTCAAATGATTACGAGGACAAACGACTGCATTCCGGCGGCGATAAACAGTGAATAACGACCAGGGCGTGTGCAGACGTTTGTTGACGGAGCGAGAGACAGGTCGCCGATAATCCATCGGCAAAAGGACACAAGGGATGGCGATGCGCAGAGCTGCCGCAATTTTGCCAGACCCAAAAAGCCAAAAGCCCGCAATTACGCGGGCTCCAAGGCATTTCTTGCTAGATCGTGCCGGGCAATGCCGGACGTCCAATCATTCCCACTCAATCGTCGCCGGCGGCTTGCTCGACACGTCGTAAGTAACGCGCGAAATACCTTCGATTTCATTGATGATACGGCCGCTGACCGTTTCCAGCAGTTCGTACGGCAGGTGCGCCCAACGCGCCGTCATGAAGTCGATAGTCTCTACGGCACGCAGTGCAACGACCCACGCGTAACGACGGCCATCGCCTACAACGCCTACGGATTTCACCGGCTGGAATACCACGAATGCCTGGCTGACCTTGTGGTACCAGTCGGCCTTGCGCAGTTCTTCGATGAAGATGTGATCGGCGCGGCGCAGCAGGTCGGCGTATTCCTTCTTCACTTCGCCGAGGATGCGCACGCCCAGGCCCGGGCCCGGGAATGGGTGGCGGTAGACCATGTCGTACGGCAGGCCGAGTTCCAGGCCCAGACGGCGGACTTCGTCCTTGAACAGTTCGCGCAGCGGCTCGACCAGCTTGAGGTTCATTTCCTCAGGCAGGCCACCCACGTTGTGGTGGGACTTGATCACGTGGGCCTTGCCGCTCTTGGCGCCGGCCGACTCGATCACGTCAGGGTAGATGGTGCCTTGGGCGAGGTACTTGATGTTATCCAGTTTGTTGGACTGGGCATCGAAGACGTCGATGAAGGTACGGCCGATGATCTTGCGCTTTTTCTCTGGGTCGCTTTCGCCCGCCAGGTTGTTGAGGAACTGGTCCTCGGCGTTGGCGCGGATCACCTTGACGCCCATGTTCTCGGCGAACATGGCCATCACTTGCTCGCCTTCGTGCAGGCGCAGCAGGCCGTTGTCGACGAAGACGCAGGTCAACTGGTCGCCAATGGCTTTGTGCAGCAGCGCGGCGACCACGGAGGAGTCGACGCCGCCGGACAGGCCGAGCAACACGTTGTCGGTGCCAACCTGAGCGCGGACGTTGGCGATGGCGTCTTCAGCAATTTTCGACGGGGTCCACAGGGCTTCACACTCGCAGATGTCGAGGATGAAGCGCGACAGGATGCGCCCGCCTTGCTTGGTGTGGGTCACTTCCGGGTGGAACTGCACGCCGTAGTAACGACGCTCGTCGCTGAACATGCCGGCGATCGGGCAGCTCGGGGTGCTGGCCAGGATGTGGAAGTCCTGCGGCATTTTGGTGACCTTGTCACCGTGGCTCATCCACACGTCGAGGCCGAACAGGCCGTCGGCGTCGATGTGGTCTTCGATACCGTCCAGCAGGCGGCTCTTGCCGACCACGTCGACGCGCGCATACCCGAATTCACGCAGCTCGGAACCTTCAACCTTGCCGCCCAGTTGCTCGGCCATGGTCTGCATGCCGTAGCAGATACCGAACACCGGCACGCCCAGGTCGAAGACCGCTTGCGGGCAGCGCGGGCTATTGGCTTCGTGCACGGACTCGGGGCCACCGGCGAGGATGACGCCTTTCGGTGCGAATTCGCGGATCGCTTCGTCATCCATGTCGAACGGGTGCAGTTCGCAGTACACGCCGATTTCACGCACGCGGCGGGCGATCAGTTGGGTGTACTGGGAACCGAAATCGAGGATCAGGATGCGGTGGGCGTGAATGTCGAGGGCCATGAAGTCAGTCTCGTCTAATGAATCAGAAACAACTCGGGGCTGAAAGAACAGCCCCGGTTACTTAACGTTTTGCTGGAAGCCTCAACCTACGCGGTAGTTTGGCGCTTCCTTGGTGATCTGCACGTCGTGGACATGGGATTCAGCCATGCCGGCGCCGGTGATCCGTACGAACTCTGGCTTGGTGCGCATTTCTTCGATGTCGGCGCTGCCGGTGTAGCCCATCGAGGAACGCAGGCCGCCCATCAGTTGATGGATGATCGCGCTCAGGGTGCCTTTGTATGGCACACGGCCTTCGATGCCTTCCGGGACGAGCTTCTCGGCGCCTGCCGAGGAGTCCTGGAAGTAACGGTCGGAAGAACCTTGCGCCTGGGACATGGCGCCCAGCGAACCCATACCGCGGTAAGCCTTGTAGGAGCGGCCCTGGAACAGTTCGATCTCGCCCGGTGCTTCTTCAGTACCGGCGAACATCGAGCCCATCATCACGCAGGAAGCACCGGCCACGATGGCCTTGGACAGGTCACCGGAGAACCGGATGCCGCCGTCGGCGATCAACGGAACGCCTGTGCCTTCAAGGGCAGCGGCGACGTTGGCGATGGCGCTGATCTGCGGCACGCCCACACCAGCGACGATACGCGTGGTGCAGATCGAGCCAGGGCCGATACCGACCTTGACCGCGTCAGCGCCCGCTTCGGCCAGGGCCTTGGCGGCAGCGCCGGTGGCGATGTTGCCGCCGATCACCTGGACGTCAGGGAAGTTCTGCTTGACCCAGCGCACGCGGTCGATCACGCCTTTGGAGTGACCGTGAGCGGTGTCGACCACCACCACGTCAACCCCGGCGGCGACCAGCGCCGAAACGCGGTCACCGGTGTCTTTACCGGTGCCGACCGCAGCGCCCACGCGCAGACGGCCCTGGTCATCCTTGCTGGCCAGCGGGTAAGCCTTGGCTTTTTCGATATCGTTGACGGTCATCATGCCTTTGAGGGCGAATTTGTCGTCGACGATCAGCACGCGCTCGATGCGGTGCTTGTGCAGCAGTTCGCGCACATCGTTCTTGTCGGCGCCTTCCTTGACGGTGACGAGGCGCTCTTTAGGCGTCATCACTTCGCGGACGGTGACTTCAAGACGGTTCTCGAAACGCACGTCACGGGAAGTGACGATGCCGACCAGGTCGCCATCGTGCAGCACCGGAACGCCGGAGATGTTGTGCAGGCGGGTCAGTTCGAACAGATCACGCACGGTGGCGTCGGCTTCGATGGTGATGGGATCTTTCACCACACCCGCTTCGTAACGCTTGACCTTGCGCACTTCGGCAGCTTGCTGCTCGATGGTCATGTTCTTGTGGATGATGCCGATGCCGCCTTCCTGAGCCATGGCGATGGCCAGACGGGCTTCGGTGACGGTGTCCATGGCAGCGGAAACCAGGGGAATATTCAGCTCGATGCCACGGGTTAGGCGGGTCTTGAGACTGACTTCGTTAGGGAGCACCTCGGAATAACCGGGCACTAGGAGAATGTCGTCGAATGTCAGAGCTTCTTGGCTGATACGCAGCATCGCGGGGGCTCCCGAGCGGGAAAATGGAAGCGCGCCATTATATACATGCACCCTGTCGGGCTCAATGTAAAACTCTGACAAACTTGGTAATACTGATAGATGGAGAAAACCCGCTGCCTTCCTGCAGGAGCGAGCTTGCTCGCGAAGAACGCCAGGGCACCGCGTAAAACCAGGCAACCCGCGTTATCGTTGACGATTTTCGCGAGCAAGCTCGCTCCTACAGTTCGACTTTGACCCAACTCATTTTTTGATCGAGCCAATCGGCAAACTCATCGATAAAGCTTTGCTTGAACCCCGCCTCCGCCCAATTGTTGAAGATGAACCCCAGGTTGGAAAACCCGCATTCCTGCAGGAACAGAAAGCCATTGATGTCGTCTTCATGCCCGCACAGCGGGCAGGTGAAGTTATCGGTGTGGCCGGGCATCCAGTCTTCCAGGCTTTCGAACAGCGCTTCGCCGACTTCCTTCAGGCACTCAGGGCAGCCGGCTTCTTCGAGAAAACCCTTGGCCGGCGTGTAGATGCAGCGCTTGTAGATGATTTCCAGGCCATTGACCGGCTCGTTGAACGGCAGCGCTTGCGGGTGCAGCACCACCGCGCGGGCGCCGTCGGCCAGGGCGTAGGCCATGCGGTTGCCGGTGCGCCCGCAGGTGGTCAGTTCCTCCTTGATGATGTTCTTGCGCACCAGCCAGCGCACGATTGCCCGGGCGCGGGGTTCGTGGACGGGCAAGGTGGAGATTTTCGGGACAAGGATGCTTTGGGAATTCATGGGAGTCCTGCGGTGTGGCTGCTGACGCCATCGGGGGCAAGCCCCCTCCCACATTTTGAATTGTGAACACAGTCAACTGTGGGAGGGGGCTTGCCCCCGATGGCGCTCTAAAGGCTGGCAGCTTAATCCCTGAAGAAATCAGGTCAAGTACTCAAATACCGCCCAATCAACGCAATGCCGCTCGCCAGCACCAACCACGTCACCAACCGCACAAACGCCTCGCGGGACATGCGCATCGTCAGCCTGCGCCCGCACCACAAGCCCAGCGCCATCGCCGGCAACAGGCACAGCGCCAACAGCAGCAGCGGCAAATCGGCATACACCCCGGCAATCAGAAACAGGCTCAGGCGCACCACGGTGCTGCAACTGATCAACGCACTTTGCGTGGCCCGCGCCGCCTCCTTGGACTGACGGCTGTTCAGGTAGATCGCATATAAAAAGCCGCCACTGCCGAACAGCGCGCCAAACAAGCCGCCGACCGTGCCCATGGGAATCGACCAACCCGCCGCCAACTGCGTGGGCCGGGCCTTCACTGCCAGGCTGTAGACCGCGTAGGCACTGATAAACAGCCCCATCAACAGCAGCAACACGTCGGAATGCAGGTTGAGCAAAAACACCACACCCAAGGTGCAACCGATGGCCATACACGGCAGCAGCCGCAGCAATTCCGGCTTGCTGACATCCCGATGTGTCTGCAGCAGGCCACCAAAGGCGGCGACAAAATCCAGCAACACCAACAGCGGGATGATCTTCGACAACGGCATGAACAGAATGAGCACAGGCCCTGCCACCAATGCCGTACCAAAGCCTGCGATACCGAAAACGATATAGGCCACGACGATACCGAGGCCGATCACCAGCCACTCAACCGCGCCGAACGACCACTGGC
Organism: Pseudomonas sp. 31 R 17; assembly: GCF_900004915.1. Classification (NCBI taxonomy): domain Bacteria; kingdom Pseudomonadati; phylum Pseudomonadota; class Gammaproteobacteria; order Pseudomonadales; family Pseudomonadaceae; genus Pseudomonas; species Pseudomonas sp. 31 R 17. Next base: position 25,769 of record NZ_CVTN01000079.1, on the reverse strand, counting down.
TCATCAGCTCAAGCAGACTCATGGGTGATTCCTTGAAAGAGAATGCCGACACTTTAGTCATCCGTGAGCATTGCGCCAGCGCGAAGTCGCACGCGGGTGGAGCAGTTCTGTCAAACCTGGCACGAATGCCTATAAACTGCCGCCCATGATTAAAGATCCTTTTGCCCGACTGGGCCTGGACCGCGAAGTCCTGACTGTCAGCCAGCTCAACGGCCGCGCGCGGGTGTTGCTGGAAGACGTGTTCACCAATATCTGGGTGGAAGGCGAGATCTCCAACCTCGCCCGCCCGGCTTCGGGCCACGTGTATTTCACCCTCAAGGACAGCGGCGCCCAGGTGCGTTGCGCGCTGTTTCGCAACAACGCCGCGCGGGTACGCCAGGCGTTGAAGGACGGCCTGGCGGTGAAGGTGCGCGGCAAGGTCTCGCTGTTCGAGGGCCGTGGCGACTACCAGTTGATCCTCGACACCGTGGAGCCGGCGGGTGATGGCGCGTTGCGCCTGGCCTTCGATGCCTTGAAGGAAAAGCTCAGCGCCGAAGGCCTGTTCAGTGCCGAGCGCAAGGTGCCCTTGCCCGCGCATCCTCGGCGCATCGGTATTATCAGTTCGCCGACCGGCGCGGTGATTCGCGACATCATCAGCGTGTTCCGCCGCCGCGCGCCGAACATTGAATTGACCTTGATCCCGACCGCCGTACAGGGCCGCGAAGCCATCGCACAGATTGTGCGTGCGCTGAAGCTGGCCGACGCACGCGGCTTCGACGCGCTGATCCTGGCCCGTGGCGGCGGCTCGCTGGAAGACCTCTGGTGCTTCAACGAAGAAGCCGTGGCCCGGGCGGTGGACGCCTGCGTCACGCCCATCGTCAGCGCGGTCGGCCATGAAACCGATGTATCGATCAGCGACTTCGTGGCGGACGTGCGCGCCCCTACCCCCTCCGCTGCCGCTGAACTGCTGGCACCGGACGCCAGTCACCTGGTGCGCCAGGTCGAAAACCTGCAGCGCCGCCTGGTGCTGTTGATGCACAACCGCCTGCGCCATGATCGCTTGCGCCTGGAGGGCATGGCCCGACGCCTGCGACACCCTGGCGAACGCCTGCGCCAGCAGGCCCAGCGCCTGGATGACCTGGACATGCGCCTGCGCCGCGCGTTCGAGCGCAGCCTCAATACCCGTCGCGAACGCCTGATTCGCCTGGAAACCCGCCTCGCCGGCCAACATCCGGGGCGTCAACTGGCGTTGCTGCGCCAGCGCCTGGACAGCCTCGCCGAGCGCCTGCCCCGCGCCATGCGCGAAGGCCTCAAGGCGCGGCGCCTGCAACTGCAAAGCCAGGTGCAGACGCTGCACGTGGTCAGCCCGCTGGCCACCCTGGGCCGTGGCTACAGCATCCTGCTCGACGAGCGCGGCCAGGCGATTCGCAGCGCCGCGCAAACCCACACCGGCCAGCGCCTGACCGCACGCCTCGGTGAAGGCCAACTGCAGGTGCGTGTGGAAGACAACCACCTGACCCCCGTCACCCTTTCTCTCCTGGATTGACCGATGCCACGCTTTCTCAGCTTGTTGATGCTCGTTTGCCTGACCTTCAATGCCCACGCCGACAGCTACATCACCCGCCTGCTGAACAAGCCGGTGCCCGGTGGCGTCGCTGTCGTGGACCTGGGCACGGCGGCGACCGCACCCAAGGCCACCTACCTGAACAGGCCGGTGCTGGTGGTGAAGGAACAAAACACCTGGCTGGCGATTGTGGGTATCCCGTTGACGGTCAAGCCGGGCACCGAACGCATCACCAGTGGCGGCCGCCAACTGCCGTTCGTGGTGGGCTTCAAGAAATACCCCGAGCAACGCATCACCTTGAAGAACAAGAGCCAGGTCAACCCGGAACCTGCGCAACTCAAGCGCATCGAGGGCGAACTGGCCGTGCAGCTCAAGGCCTACCGCAGTTTCAGCCCGAATACACCGAGCAATCTGCTGCTGGACAAGCCGGTCAACGGGCCGCTGTCGAGCAAGTTTGGGGTAAGACGTTTCTTCAATGGCGAGGAGCGCAATCCCCATTCGGGCCTGGACTTTGCCGTGGGCGCGGGCACGCCGATCAAAACGCCGGCGGCGGGCAAGGTGATCCTGACCGGCAACTACTTCTTCAACGGCAACACCGTATTCGTCGACCATGGCCAGGGCTTTATCAGCATGTTCTGCCATATGTCGAAGATTGACGTGAACGTCGGTGACCAACTGGCGCGCGGCGCGGTCGTGGGCAAGGTCGGCTCGACCGGCCGGGCAACCGGGCCGCATATGCACTGGAACGTCAGCCTGAACGATGCGCGGGTCGACCCGGCGATCTTCATCGGTGCTTTCCAACCCTGATCATTCGATTGCGCACCCGATAAAGGTCGCGCAATTAAATTTAGATATAGTTGCTTATCCAGCCATAAAATCGCTATTCCTGCACAAATAGCAGAACTTATCTCAATTTTTTTCGACTGCTTGCCATCTTTCACCCCGGCGGTTAGGGTTGAGCTTATGAAAACCTCTCACACCCTCATTCAGCGCCGCCAGCACCGCAGTCTGTGCCTCGTCAGCGCACGACTGCCAGGCTGAATCGATCTGCCTCGCCCCAAGCGTCGTCCCCAATAATAGTGATTCGGCAGGCCGCCTCTTCTCGGCCCTCCAACAAAGGATTTTGCGATGAGCATGCTCAAAGACCCGTCTTCGAAGTACCGCGCGTTCCCGACCATCGATATCCCGGACCGCACCTGGCCTTCGAAAACCATCACCAGCGCGCCGATCTGGTGCAGCTCCGACCTGCGTGATGGCAACCAGTCGCTGATCGAGCCGATGGACGCGGCGAAAAAGCTGCGTTTCTGGAAGACTCTGGTTGCCGTTGGTGTGAAGGAAATCGAAGCCTCCTTCCCGGCCGCATCGCAAACCGATTTTGATTTCGTGCGTACCCTGATCGAAGACAACCACATCCCCGAGGACACCACCATCCAGGTGCTGACCCAGGGCCGTGAAGACTTGATCGCACGCACCTTCGAATCCCTGCGCGGCGCCAAAAAGGCCATCGTGCATTTGTACAATGCCACGTCGCCGTCGTTCCGCCGCATTGTGTTCAACCAGGACAAGGACGGCATCAAGGCCATCGCGGTCAACGCCGCCAAGCTGTTCGTCAAATACGCCGCGCAGCAGCCCGAGACCCAGTGGACCTTCGAATATTCGCCGGAAACCTTCAGCGCCACGGAGCTGGAGTTTGCCAAGGAAGTCTGTGACGCAGTGATCGAGGTGTGGAACCCGACGCCCGAGCACAAGATGATCCTCAACCTGCCGGCCACGGTTGAATGCGCCACGCCGAATATCTATGCCGACCAGATCGAGTGGTTCGGTCGCCACATCAACCGCCGTGACAGCGTGATCATCAGCCTGCACACCCACAACGACCGTGGCACCGGCGTGGCCGCCACCGAACTGGGCCTGATGGCCGGCGCCGACCGTGTCGAAGGCTGCCTGTTCGGCAACGGCGAGCGCACCGGTAACGTCGACCTGGTCACCGTGGCACTGAACATGTACACCCAGGGCCTCGACCCGCAGCTGGACTTCTCCGACATCGACGGCGTGCGCAAAGTCGTCGAAGAGTGCAACCAGATCCAGGTGCACCCGCGTCATCCGTATGTCGGCGACCTGGTGCACACCGCGTTCTCCGGCTCGCATCAGGACGCGATCCGCAAGGGCTTCTCCCAGCAGAAAGACGATGCACTGTGGGAAGTGCCGTACTTGCCGATCGACCCCGCCGACATCGGTCGCAGCTACGAGGCAGTGATCCGGGTGAACAGCCAGTCGGGTAAGGGCGGCATCGCCTACCTGCTGGAACAGGAATACGACATCAGCTTGCCACGCCGCATGCAGATCGAATTCAGCCAGGTGGTACAGGCCGAGACCGACCGCGTGGGCCTGGAGATGACCGCACCGCAGATCTACGCGTTGCTGCTGCGTGAATACCTGCAAGCCAACACTCCGTATGCGCTGGTCAGCCACCGCCTGCAGGAAGAAAACGGCAACAGCTATGTGGAAGTGGAAGTCTCCGGCAAGGGCCAGGGCGAAACCAACCTGCACTGGAAAGGCAAAGGCAATGGCGCGCTGGAAGCGCTGGTGGCCGGCTTGCCGATCGGTGTGGAGATCATGGATTACAACGAACACGCGATTGGCGCGGGCACCAACGCCAAGGCGGCGGCCTACATCGAATTGCGCGTGAATGGCGAGCGTCCGGTGCATGGCGTGGGGATTGATGAAAACATCACTACGGCAAGCTTCAAGGCGCTGTTCAGTGCGCTGAACCGCTCGTTGAGCCAGCAGGAAGCGAAGGCGGCGTAAGCTTTATCGGCGCCATGCAAAAGGCCCCTGGGTGAGAATCCAGGGGCCTTTTTACTTTGGGCTAGGGTGGTGGTGCTGATGGCCTCATCGGGGGCAAGCCCCCTCCCACAGGGGAATGCATTCAAATGTGGGAGGGGGCTTGCCCCCGATGGCGACCTGTCAGACAAACTGAAAACTATCGGCATCCAGATTCGCAGGGAATTTGGTGCGATACGCCGCCAACTCCGCTGCATCCAGAATCACCTGGAATACCCCATCCGCCTCCCCCGCGCTCAGCAATGTCTCGCCCTGGAAATCCAGCACCTGGCTATCGCCGGTGTAGGCAAAGCCCTTGCCGTCCGTGCCGACTCGATTAACCGCCGCCACATAACACAAATTCTCGATGGCCCGCGCCGGCAACAAGCGGTTCCAGTGCTGGCGCCGTGCGCCCGGCCAATTGGCGGTGTACAGCAGCAAGTCGGTGTCCTGGGCATCGCGACTCCACACCGGGAAGCGCAGGTCGTAGCAAATCAGCGGGCGGATACGCCAGCCCTTCAACTCGAACTGCACCTGGCGCTCGCCGGGCGTGTAGTGGTCGTGTTCGCCGGCCATGCGGAACAGGTGGCGTTTATCGTAATGCAACACCTCACCGTCGGGGCGCGCCCAGAGCAGGCGGTTACGGTGGCTGCCGTCGGCCGCCTGGATGATCACACTGCCGGTGATCACAGCGTTGTATTTCGCCGCCTGGGTTTGCAGCCAGCGCTGAGTCGGGCCGTTTTCCCGCTCGGCCAGGGCGGCCGATTCCATGGAGAAACCCGTGGTGAACATCTCCGGCAATACCATCAGGTCGGCGCCGCTGGCCTGCTCCAGCAGCAGCTCGAAATGCTCAAGATTGGCCTGCCGGTCGTGCCAGGCCAGGGTGGTCTGGATCAGGGCAATGTTCAGGTTCGGCAAGGCACTCAAATCACGCATAGTTTTTCCGCCGCTTGTTGCAGCGTCTCCTCGCGTTTGGCAAAGCACAGGCGCACCAGGCGCTGGCCTTGGGGTGGGTCGCGGTAAAACACCGAGATCGGAATCGACGCCACGCCGTGTTCGCGCGTCATCCATTCGGACATGGCGACATCATCCAGGTCCGGGCGGATCCGGGAATAATCCACCAGTTGAAAGTAAGTCCCCGCCGATGGGCTGAAGCTGAACCGCGACGGCGCCAGCAACTGGCAGAACAGATCGCGCTTGGCTTGATAGAACGCCGGCAGCGCATCCACGTGCTCCGGGTGCTCAGCCATGAAATCGGCCAGCGCGTACTGCAACGGCGTCACGCCACAGAAGCTGACGTATTGATGCACTTTGCGCAGCTCGGCAGTGAGGGCCGGCGGTGCAACCACATAGCCGGTCTTCCAGCCCGTGACGTGATACGTCTTGCCGAACGAGCTGACCACAAACGCGCGCGAGTACAGCTCCTCATGGGCCAGCACGCTGACGTGGGGCACATCGTCGAACACCAGGTGTTCGTACACTTCATCGCTGAGCAGATAAATATCACGGCCGCGAATCAGCTCGGCCAACTGGTCCAGCTCCTCACGGCTGACCAGCGCGCCACTGGGGTTGTGCGGGGTATTGAGCACAATCATGCGCGTGCGCGGCGACAGCGTGGCCTTGATACGCTCCAGATCCAGGCTGAAATCCTGCAAGCCCAACTGCAGATGCACGCAGCGCCCGCCGGCCAGCTCCACCGAGGGTGCGTAGCTGTCGTAGCAAGGGTCGAAGATGATCACTTCGTCGCCGTTACGGATGACCGCCTGGATCGCGCAAAAAATGCCTTGGGTGGCGCCGGGCGTGATGGTGACTTCACGGTCGGCATCGACGTTGACACCATAGCTGCGGGCGATTTTTGCTGCCACCTGCTGACGCAGCGCGGGAAAACCGCTCATCGGCGCGTATTGGTTATGGCCGCTGGCGATGTGCCGACCGACGGCGTCGAGCAAATCCTGAGGGCCGTTGAAGTCGGGAAAACCCTGGGACAGGTTGATTGCGCCGGTGTCGGCCGCCAACTGCGACATGCTGGTGAAAATGGTCGTGCCGACGTTCGGCAGCTTGCTGGTGATCATGGGAGCCCCCTTTGGGTGAGCTGCAAGTTTTAAGCTGCAAGCTGCAAGCGGGTCAAGGGGCAAACCGCCGCGCACAAAAAAGGGCGCCAACGGCGCCCTCTCTTGCAGCTTGCAGCTTACAACGTGAAGCTGCGGTTATTTCTTGTCGCGGCGCTTCTTGTCGGCCTTCTTGTGGTGAGTCATCAAACGACGCTTCTTGTTCACCTGACGGTCGGTCAATGTGTTCTTGTTGCCTTCGTATGGGTTCTCGCCACCCTTGAACTCGATACGGATCGGCGTACCGACCAGCTTCAAGACGCGGCGGTAGGTGTTTTCCAGGTAACGCACATAGGACTTGGGCACCTTCTCGATCTGGTTACCGTGAATCACGATAATCGGCGGGTTGGCCCCCCCCAAGTGGGCGTAACGCAGTTTGATGCGGCGGTTGTTGACCATCGGCGGCGCGTGCTCGCCCACCGCGTCTTCCAGGATCTGGGTAAGGCGGTTGGTCGGCCAGCGCGTGACCGCGGACTTGAACGAGTTCTGTACCGAGGCGTAGAGGTTGCCCACGCCGGTGCCATGCAGCGCCGAGATGAAGTGGATATCGGCGAACTCAACGAAGAACAGGCGCCGCTGCAGTTCGATCTTGACGAAATCGCGCTCGCTCGGCGTCATGCCGTCCCACTTGTTGATTGCGATCACCAGGGCACGACCAGCTTCCAGGGCGAAGCCCAGCAGGTTCAGGTCGTGGTCCACCACGCCTTCGCGGGCGTCCATCACGAAGATCACCACGTTGGCGTCTTTGATCGCTTGCAGGGTTTTGACCACGGAGAATTTTTCAACTTCTTCGTGGATCTTGCCGCGCTTGCGCACACCGGCGGTGTCGATCAGCGTGTACTTTTCCTCGTTGCGCTCGAACGGGATGTAGATGCTGTCGCGGGTGGTGCCGGGTTCGTCATAGACGATTACCCGGTCTTCACCGAGCATGCGGTTGACCAGGGTCGACTTGCCGACGTTCGGGCGGCCGATGATGGCGATCTTGATACCGTCTTTTTCGCTCGGGCCAGGAATGCGCTTGGCTTCCTCGCCTTCGGCGACGATCTCCTCCTCACCCTCTTCTTCCTCATCGTCATCCTTGGGAAAGGTGCTGAGGGCAATTTCGAGCATCTGCGTGATGCCGCGACCGTGGGCGCCGGCAACCGGGATCGCGTCGCCCAGGCCCATCGGGCTGAATTCGGCGCGGGCCGCTTCAGGATCGATGTTATCGATCTTGTTCGCGACCAGATAGGAACGCTTGTTGCGCTTGCGCAGGTGCTCGCCAATCATCTGGTCGGCAGCTGTGTAGCCCGCGCGGGCGTCCACCAGGAACAACACGACATCGGCTTCTTCAATGGCCAGCAGCGACTGCTCGGCCATTTTTTCGTCCATGCCATGTTCGTCACCGGAGATACCACCGGTGTCGACAATAATGTAGGAGCGCCCTTGCCACTTTGCCTCACCGTATTGGCGATCACGGGTCAGACCGGACAAGTCGCCGACGATGGCGTCGCGAGTCCTGGTCAGGCGGTTGAACAAGGTGGACTTGCCGACGTTAGGTCGGCCCACCAGGGCGATTACGGGAACCATGCGGCTCTCCACTTCGTTATTTCAGAAAATACAAAAGCCGCTGCAAGGCAGCGGCTGGTGCTCGGGGCGGCATTTGAATGCCACATGCCCTGCTCGACACTGAATACTGCAGGAGCGAGCTTGCTCGCGAAAAACCAGAGGACGCCGCGTTTATCCAGAAAACCCGCGTTAGCGTTGACGTCCTTCGCGAGCAAGCTCGCTCCTACAAACAGCATTGAGGCAAGGCCGCCTGGGGGTTACCCAAGCATGATTCTTACTTGATGGTCAGGGCTTCCAGCTTGCCGCTGTTGCCATACACATACAGCATGTTACCCACCACCAGCGGACGCGCACGCAAGCCGTCGCTGTCGATACGCTCGCGACCCACGAAGCGACCGTCTACCTGGCTCAACAGGTGCAGGTAGCCTTCGAAGTCACCGACCGCTACGTAGCTGGAGAAGACTTCCGGTGCCGACAGTTGGCGGCGAGCCAGGGAGTCGTTGCTCCACAGCGCAGTGGTGGAACGCTCGTCGACACTTTCAACGGTGCCGGACGCCAGGCTTACATAGACGCTGCCAAACCCTTGGGCGACACCGGCGTAGCTGGACGCATCACGCTGCCAGTTGACCCGGCCGCTCTGCAGGTCCAGTGCCGCGACACGGCCCTGGTAAGTAGCGACGTAGAGGGTCTCGCCGGACAGCAACAAGCCGCCGTCGATGTCCACGACGCGATCCAACTCGGAACGACCTTGCGGGATAGCCACACGGGTTTCCCAGGCCGGCACGCCGTTCTGGGTATTCAGGGCCACCACTTTACCGGTGGACAGCCCGGCAACGGCCAGATTGTTGGTCACAATCGGACCACTGGTACCGCGCAGGGTTAACACCGCCGGGGTGCTGTCGTACAACCAGCGCTGTTCGCCGGTGCTGGCGTCCAGGCCGATCACGCGATCATCCTGGGTCTGCACCACGACGATATCGCCGTTGGTGGCAGGCGGTGCGAGCACTTCACTGGTCACGCGGGCACGCCATTTCTCTTCACCGGTGCTGGAATCCAGCGCCACGACTTCGCCTTTGAGCGTGCCGAGCATGACCATGCCGTAACCCACGCCAACGGCGCCGGAGACAGGCAGTTCAAGGTCTTTCTTCCACTTCACGTCGCCGGTCATGCGATCCAGGGAGGTCACGATGCCGGTTACATCAGCGGCCACAATGTTGTCACCGTCGATTGCCGGTACCAACATGTTGTAGGTTTCGCCCTGACCGTCACCGATGGAGCGGCTCCACTGCTTTTGCAGGACCACTTCTTCCTTGAAGCTGGTCAGCTCCGCAGGCGGCAGTTCTTTTTTACTGTTGCTGCTGCAACCCGCGGCCAGAACGGCCAGAGCCAGCAATGCTGCATGTTTCCAACGGATCACGTCACGCATCCCCTTTGGCCAAGTCGTCCAGCTTGATTTGTAAGCCACCGACCGCCGCTTCATCAGACAGCGCCGCCTTGGCTTTTTGGTACGCAGCATTGGCTTCGTCGGTACGACCCAATTGGACCAACAGGTCGCCCTTGAGCTCTTCGCGAGTGGCTACAAATGCCTTGTCAGCATCGCCGTCGAGCAGTTTGAGTGCTTCGTCAGCCTTGTTCTGTGCCGCCAATACCTGTGCCAGGCGTTGACGTGCGATTTCACCCAGGGTCGGGTTGGTCGGTTTGTCGGCGATGGCCTTGAGCTCAGTGGCTGCCTCATCCAGCTTGCCGGTGTCGACCGCGACTTTCGCGACGAACAGGCTACCGTACTGGGCGTAGGTCGTACCGCCAAACTCGTTCTTCAGCTTGCCGGCCAGGTCTGCCACTCGTGCAGGGTCCGGCTTGCCGTCCGGCGTCAGGGTGGTTTCCAGCAATTGCTGGTAAACGATCGAGGCGCCCTGGGACTGGTTGGCCTGATATTTGGTCCAGGCTTGCCAGCCGAACACCACCACTAAAGCCAGCAGACCGCCAGTTACCAGGGGCTTGCCGTTACGCTGCCACCAGTCCTTGAAGTCGGCCAGTTGCTCATCATCAGTACTCGACACCCCAATACTCCTTAATCGCTAAATTCGGCTGTTCGACAGCTTCAACCCTGCACGACGCAGGTGGCCAGGTGCGCAGCGAGCGCATCAAAGGCAATGTTCTGTTGTTCGCCCTGGCCACGCAGGGGTTTGAAACCTACCACTTGCTGGGCCAATTCGTCATCGCCGAGGATCAACGCATACAGCGCGCCGCTCTTGTCAGCCTTCTTGAACTGGCTCTTGAAGCTACCGGCGCCGGCATTGATTTGCAGACGCAGGTTGGGCAGTTGGTCACGCACCTGTTCGCTCAAGGCCAGGGCAGCCAGTTCGGCGGCCTCGCCAAAAGCGCAAAGATACACGTCCACCTGGCGGGAAATCTCTTGTGGCACTTGCTCAAGGGTCTCGAGCAACAGGATCAGCCGCTCGATGCCCATGGCGAAACCTACGCCCGTGGTCGGCTTGCCACCCATTTGCTCGACCAGGCCGTCGTAACGACCGCCCGCACACACGGTGCCCTGGGCACCGAGTTTGTCGGTGACCCACTCGAACACGGTCTTGCTGTAGTAATCGAGGCCGCGCACCAGCTTGGGGTTGATCACATAGGGAATACCCGCCGCATCCAGGCGAGCCTTGAGGCCCTCGAAGTGCGTGCGCGATTCGTCGTCCAGGTAATCAGCCATTTTCGGCGCGTCGACCAGTACGGCCTGGGTGTCGGCGTTCTTGGTATCAAGCACGCGCAACGGGTTGGTCTTCAGCCGGCGCTGGCTGTCTTCGTCCAGCCTGTCCAGGTGGGCAGACAGGTACTCGACCAGGGCTTCGCGATAGCGTCCGCGGGACTCACTGGTGCCCAGGCTGTTGAGTTCGAGCTTGACCGCGTCGCGGATGCCCAACTGACCCCAAAGGCGCCAGGTCAGGACGATCAGCTCGGCATCGATGTCCGGACCGTCCAGGTTGAAGACTTCGCAACCGATCTGGTGAAACTGGCGATAGCGACCTTTCTGCGGACGCTCGTGGCGAAACATCGGGCCGATGTACCAGAGTTTCTGAGTCTGGCCGCCACCGGTGATGCCATGCTCCAGCACAGCGCGAACGCAGGCCGCAGTGCCTTCCGGACGCAGGGTCAGGGAGTCGCCGTTACGGTCTTCGAAGGTGTACATCTCTTTTTCGACGATGTCGGTCACTTCACCGATGGAGCGCTTGAACAGCTCGGTGAACTCGACGATCGGCATACGGATCTGCTTGTAACCGTAGTTATCCAGCAGACGCGCGACCGTGCTCTCGAAATAGCGCCACAGTGGCGTCTGCTCCGGCAGGATGTCGTTCATGCCACGAATGGCTTGCAGAGACTTGCTCACATCAAATCCTTAAATTCGTTCAATCAGCCGCGAGCGATCAGCGCTGCGTCAGCGGCGACCTTTTCGGCCGCTTTCTCGCGGATCAGCTTTTCCAGCTCATCCACCAGATTGTCATTCGTCAATTTCTGCGACGGTTTGCCGTCGATGTAAATCAGGTTCGGTGTACCGCCGGTCAAGCCCACGTGTGCCTCCTTGGCCTCGCCCGGTCCGTTGACCACGCAACCGATCACCGCGACATCCAGCGGCACCAGCAGGTCTTCGAGACGCAACTCCAGGTCGTTCATGGTTTTCACCACGTCGAAGTTCTGCCGCGAGCAGCTCGGGCAGGCAATGAAGTTGATGCCACGGGAACGCAAACGCAAGGATTTGAGAATGTCGTAACCGACCTTCACTTCCTCTACGGGGTCTGCCGCCAGGGAGATGCGGATGGTATCGCCAATCCCTTCGGCGAGCAGCATACCGAGACCCACCGCAGATTTCACTGTGCCTGAGCGTAAACCGCCCGCTTCCGTGATACCCAGGTGCAGCGGCTGCACGATTTCCTTGGCCAGCAGGCGGTAGGCTTCTACGGCCATGAACACGTCGGAAGCCTTGACGCTGACCTTGAAGTCCTGGAAATTCAAGCGTTCCAGGTGTTCAACGTGGCGCAATGCCGACTCCACCAGCGCCGCCGGGGTAGGCTCGCCGTATTTCTTTTGCAGGTCTTTTTCCAGCGATCCGGCGTTGACCCCGATGCGGATGGGAATACCGCGATCACGGGCCGCATCGACCACGGCGCGCACACGGTCTTCACGACCGATGTTGCCCGGGTTGATCCGCAGGCAGTCCACACCCAGCTCGGCTACGCGCAGCGCGATCTTGTAGTCGAAGTGGATGTCGGCAACCAGCGGCACCTTGACCAATTGCTTGATACGGCCGAAGGCTTCGGCAGCGTCCATATCCGGTACGGACACGCGCACGATGTCCACGCCGGCCGCTTCCAGACGATTGATCTGGGCGACGGTGGCGGCCACGTCATTGGTGTCGCTGTTGGTCATGCTCTGCACCGCGATGGGGGCATCGCCGCCCACCGGCACCGAGCCGACCCAGATCTTGCGCGATACGCGACGTTTGATTGGAGATTCGCCGTGCATGACTATTGTCCCAACTTGAGGCGAGCGGTCTCGCCACTGGTGAACGGCGCTACGTCCACAGGCTGGCCGTTGTAGGCCACTTGCGCGCCACGGGCATAGCCCAGACGCAGCGTCAAAGGAGGCTTGCCGCCCTGGTCAAGAGTATCTCCCTTACGCTTCAGACCGCTAAACAGCACTTTGCCATTACCGTCGGTGACTTGCGTCCAGCAGTCAGCGACGAAGGTGATCTGTACGCGCCCGTCACCGGCGATCAACGCGGGGGTGGTGGGCGGCGAAATGGCAGGCGCAGCCGGTGCCGCAGGCGCTGGAGCCTGGGCCGGAGCGGCTGTTGCGGGAGCCTGGGCCACGGGCGCTGCGGGGGCCGGCGCGGGTACGGCTGCAGTCGCTGCAGGTGCGCTGTCGGCTTGCGGAGCGGGTTGTTCAGCGGTGGCAGGCGCTTCCGGCGTGACTTGTCCTTCGACGACCGCCTGGTCTTCCGGCTCATCCAGCGGATGAATCTGGGTGGTGCCGTCGGCGCTTTCGACTTCGACGTGCTCCAGCGCGTTGCTGGTCAGGTCTTTATTGCGCTGGGAAGTCTGGTCCTGCCACCAGACGAAGCCCCCCCCGATCACGGCAATCAGCAGCAACAGGCTGACAATGCGCAGGATCGTGTGGGACACCCGGGTCGGCTCTTCAATACGCCCGAGGCCATGCACATTGCTGCCCTGGGAGTCGGTGCCGGTGAACTGGTCGAATTGCTGGACCAGTGCGGTCTGGTCGATACCCAGCAACTTGGCATAAGCGCGGATATAGCCGCGGGCAAACGTGTGCCCGGGCAGCTTGTCGAATGCGCCAGCTTCCAGGTTGGCCAGGGAGGTGCTGGTCAAATTGAGCTTGAGGGCCACTTGCGCCAGCGACCAACCATTGCTTTCGCGGGCCTCACGCAAGGTGTCGCCTGGGTTTACGCGATTAGCTGCTACAACTTCCGGGTGCGCGGCTTTCATCATTGCTCCGACAGGTATTGCTGATATTCCGGCGTACCGGGATAGAGTCGTTCGAGTTGCTGGCCAAAACGTGCGGCCGTGTCGCGTTCTTCATGAACCGTCGCCAGCCGCACACCGAGCAATAGACTACGTGCATTCTGCCCGCTGAGCAGGCTAAAACGCTCGTAATAGTCACGTGCTGGCACATAATGCCTGTCTTCGTAGGACAACTCAGCCATTTCAAGCAAAGCACGTGGCTGGCGAGCGTTCAGGTGCAGGGCTTTTTCCAGTTGCTGGCGCGCCAGTTCGCGCTGTCCCAGGTGTATCGACGTCACCCCAAGGTTCTCGAAGATGCGCGAACGCTGAGGATAAAGGGTGTCAGTGCTCGCCTGGCGGAAATAAGCGGCCGCCTGTTCATACCGTTTCTGCTCGAACAGGAAACTGCCGTAGTTGTTCAGCAACCGCGCGTCGCCAGGACGGGAAGCCAGTGCCCTGGTGAAATACCGATCAGCCAACTCGGGCTCGGCCTGAGCCTGAAAGACCAGCGCCAGCGCGGCATTGGCATCCGCATCGTCGGCATCCAGCTCCAGGGCCTTCTTCAATGGCACCTTGGCCTGCTCGCTCATGCCTTGTTGCAGATAGCCCAGACCCAGTTGCACATACGCCACTCGCGCCGCTTCACGCCCCTCGTCGGTTTGCAAAGGGCTATCATGGCCCGATGAAACACAACCGGCCGCGAGACCGGTAACAAGCAAAAGCAGCGCAAGGCGCAAGGGCATAGAGATCCTCTCTCAGATTCGATTTACAGCAATCAGCGGCAAATCGTCGGCGGCGTTCAGTTCGCGTCCGGCGATATAACGCTCGCTGCGGCGGGTGCGGTCCATCACCTGCCCTACCAGTTGGCCACAGGCGGCGTCGATGTCTTCACCGCGCGTAGTGCGTACGGTGACGTTGTAGCCGGCCTGGTGCAATTGATCCTGGAAACGGCGGATGGCGTTGTTGCTCGGCCGCTCGTAGCCAGAATGGGGAAACGGGTTGAACGGAATCAGGTTGATCTTGCACGGGGTGTTCTTGAGCAGCTCGATCATCTCGACCGCGTGCTCGACCTTGTCGTTGACGTCCTTGAGCATGGTGTACTCAATGGTCAAAACACGCTTTTCGCCCAAGGTCGCCATATAACGCTGGCAGGATTCGAGCAGCATCTTAAGCGGATACTTCTTGTTGATCGGCACCAATTGGTTACGCAATGCGTCATTGGGTGCGTGCAGCGACAAGGCCAGGGAAACGTCGATGTGCTTGGCCAGCTCATCGATCATCGGTACCACGCCGGAGGTCGACAGGGTCACACGGCGCTTGGAGATGCCGTAGCCCAGGTCGTCCATCATCAGGTGCATGGCCGCAACCACGTTGTCGAAGTTCAGCAGCGGCTCACCCATGCCCATCATCACCACGTTGGTGATGGCACGGTCGACGGTCGCCGGGACGCTGCCAAAGGATTTGTTGGCAATCCACACCTGGCCGATCACTTCGGCGGCGGTGAGGTTGCTGTTGAAGCCTTGCTTGCCGGTGGAGCAGAAACTGCAGTCCAGGGCACAGCCTGCCTGGGACGAAACGCACAAGGTGCCGCGCTTGCCCTGGGGAATGTAGACGGTCTCGACGCAGCTGCCGGACGCCACGCGCACCACCCACTTGCGGGTGCCGTCGCTGGAGATGTCCTCGCTGACCACTTCGGGACCACGAACTTCGGCAATGGCCTTGAGCTTGTCGCGCAGGGCCTTGCTGACGTTCGTCATGGCGTCGAAATCGTCGACGCCAAAGTGGTGAATCCACTTCATTACCTGACCGGCACGGAAACGCTTCTCCCCGATTGAGTCGAAGAATTTCTCCATTTCCGGCTGAGTCAGACCCAGCAGGTTGGTTTTAACAGTCGATGTCGTCATGGATTCACCCTCACTCTTTAAGCCGATGCTTAGCGAGCGGTTACTTCAGTAGCAGCGAAAAAGTACGAGATTTCGCGAGCAGCAGCGGCTTCGGAGTCCGAACCGTGAACAGCGTTGGCGTCGATGGACTCGGCGAAGTCAGCACGGATAGTGCCGGCAGCCGCTTCTTTAGGGTTGGTAGCGCCCATCAGCTCACGGTTCAGAGCGATAGCGTTCTCGCCTTCCAACACCTGAACAACAACAGGACCGGAGATCATGAAGGCAACCAGGTCGCCGAAGAAGCCACGAGCGCTGTGCTCAGCGTAGAAGCCTTCAGCTTCAGCCTTGGACAGTTGCTTGAGTTTCGAAGCTACAACCTTCAGGCCGGCTTTTTCGAAACGAGTGGTGATCTCGCCGATGACGTTTTTTGCAACAGCGTCAGGCTTGATGATGGAGAAAGTACGTTGAACAGCCATGGTGTAACTCCAGAAACGGTAATTTACGAAAAATTAAACCCGCGAATTATACGCGGGTTATCAGGTATTGCCTAACTGCGTAATAAGGCGGCTCAGTCTGCTTCTTCGATCCACAGGCCCTGAATCGCCTCCAGGACCTTTTCGCCACCCCGATCAGGGATGTCGTCAAAATCCGGCAGTTCCATTACGAGGTTACGCAGCTTGACGAAGTTCACCGTAAGAGGATTGACCTCAGGATGAGCCTCAGCAAGTTGTATAGCGATTTCTTGTACATCAACCCATTTCAGGCTCATGACAGTTCCTTGAATCAATGCGGCGCTTCGGCCGCATGGTTGAGCGAATATTTCGGGATTTCGACCGTAATGTCTTCAGTGCCGACCTTTGCCTGACAGCTTAGACGCGAAGTCGCTTCAAGGCCCCAGGCGCGATCGAGGAAGTCCTCTTCCAGCTCATCAGCCTCTTCAAGGCTGTTGAAACCTTCGCGAATGACGCAGTGGCACGTGGTGCAAGCGCACACACCCCCACAGGCACTTTCGATCTCGATGTGGTTGTCGTGGGCGACCTCAAGGATGGACTTGCCGGTCTCAGCCTCCACGACCATACCATCCGGGCAATGCTCGGCGTGTGGCAGAAAAATGACCTGCGGCATCAGTTATTCCTCAATTTCATTCAGGTTGCGACCCGCCAAGGCGGCTTTTACCGTCTGGTCCATACGGCGGGCGGCAAAGGCATCGGTTACTTGTGACAGGCGCTTGGTCTGCTGCTCGATGGCGTAACCATCGTTGCCTTTCATCAGTTCGGCCAACTCCTGCATCTGCAGGTCGATGACCATGCGTTCCTCGGCATCCAGCAAGCGCTCGCCATCGGCATCCAGGGCGCCCTGCACCGCTTCGAGCAGGCGCTGGGCATCGACTTGCTGCTCACGCAGCACGCGAGCGACCTTGTCGTCGCCGGCATATTGGAACGAGTCCTTGAGCATCTTGGCGATTTCACCGTCAGTCAGGCCGTAGGACGGCTTGACCTGGATACTGGCTTCGACGCCGGAGGCCAGTTCGCGCGCGGCGACGCTGAGCAAACCATCGGCGTCAACCTGGAAGGTCACGCGGATTTTCGCCGCACCGGCCACCATCGCCGGGATACCGCGCAGTTCGAAGCGCGCCAGGGAGCGGCAGTCGCTGATCAGCTCGCGCTCGCCTTGCAGCACATGAATCATCATGGCCGTCTGGCCATCTTTGTAGGTGGTGAAGTCCTGGGCGCGGGCGACGGGAATGGTGGTGTTGCGCGGAATCACTTTCTCCATCAGGCCGCCCATGGTTTCCAGGCCCAGGGACAACGGAATCACATCGAGCAGCAGCAGTTCGCCGCCATCGCGCTTGTTGCCGGCCAGGGTATCGGCCTGGATCGCAGCCCCGATGGCCACCACTTGATCCGGGTCGATTTCAGTCAACGGCTGGCGACCAAAGGCTTCGGCGACGGCGTCACGCACGCGCGGAACGCGGGTGGAACCGCCGACCATGACCACGGCACCCACGTCTTCCAGCTCGATACCGGAATCTCGCACGGCGCGGCGGCAGGCCTTGAGGCTGCGGGCGACCATCGGCTCGATCAACGCATCGAAGGCTTCGCGCGTCAGTTGGGCCGACCAGCTGCCGTAGGAAACCTCAACGGTAGCTGCATCCGTCAGCGCTTCCTTGGCAGCACAGGCGGTTTGCAGCAGGTTGCGCTGTGCGCCCGGGTCCAGGTCGGCAGACAAGCCGGCACTGCTGATGATCCAGCCCGCGATGGCATGGTCGAAGTCATCGCCACCCAGGGCGCTGTCGCCACCGGTGGCCAGCACTTCGAACACACCGCCGGTCAGGCGCAGGATCGAAATATCAAAGGTGCCGCCGCCCAGATCATAAATGGCGACCAGGCCTTCGGCATGCTGGTCCAGGCCGTAAGCCACGGCCGCAGCGGTCGGCTCATTAAGCAAACGCAATACGTTCAGGCCGGCGAGCTTCGCCGCATCCTTGGTGGCTTGGCGCTGCGCGTCGTCGAAATAAGCAGGAACCGTGATCACCGCACCGACCAGTTCGCCACCCAGGGTGGTTTCCGCACGCTGGCGCAGCACCTTGAGGATATCGGCCGACACTTCCACCGGGCTTTTCGGGCCCTGGACGGTGTCGATGAACGGCATATGCGATTCACCGCCGACAAAGCGGTACGGCAGCTGGTCGCCCAATTGCTTGACGTCGGACAGACCACGACCCATCAAGCGCTTGACCGACAGCACGGTATTAAGGGGGTCGGAGGACGCTGCCAGCTTGGCCGACTC
The DNA here is from genome assembly GCF_900004915.1 of Pseudomonas sp. 31 R 17. Taxonomy (NCBI): domain Bacteria; kingdom Pseudomonadati; phylum Pseudomonadota; class Gammaproteobacteria; order Pseudomonadales; family Pseudomonadaceae; genus Pseudomonas; species Pseudomonas sp. 31 R 17. Next base: position 7,552 of record NZ_CVTN01000079.1, on the reverse strand, counting down.
GCCGACTTCGATACGGTCGGCGTGATAGCGCACGGCGGACGGCAGGATGACCTGGCCATCGGCATCGGGCAACGGCTCGGACAGGCCGCTGCGCACGGCAGCAACCAGGGAATTGGTGGTGCCCAGGTCAATCCCGACCGCCAGGCGACGCTGGTGCGGTTGAGGACTTTGACCGGGTTCGGCGATTTGCAGTAGAGCCATGGTAATCAGGTCTTATCTGTCTATCAGGCGTGCATCACGGGCAGCACACTGGGTTAATCGTCGAGGCGCTCTTCTAGCTGGCGCACTTCGTAGGTGAGCTTGTCAAGAAACTGCATGCGCCGCATCAGGCGTTCGGCCTGTTCGCGTTGCACAGCATCATCCCAACAGGCTGCGAAGCTTTCGTTGAGCTCATCCTGGGCCGCCTTCAGACGACGCTTGAAGACCGCGACGCCAGCCACATCGGCTTCGTCCTGCAAGTCTTCGAGTTCTTCGCGCCATTGCATCTGCTGCATCAGGAAGTCCGGGTCATGCACGGTGACTTCCATCGGCAACTCGCCGCCCTTCATCGCCAGTAAATAACGGGCGCGTTTCGGGGGGCTTTTGAGCGTCTGATAGGCTTCGTTGAGGCTGGCCGATTGCTCCAGCGCCAGGCGTTGCTCACGCTCGGAAGCGTCAGCGAAGCGGTCCGGATGCACGCCACGCGCCAATTCTCGATAGCGCGTGGCAAGCTGCTCAAGATCCAGCCGAAAGCTCGGCTGCAGCTCGAATAAAGCGAAATGACAAGGAGTACCCACAAGAAGCCTCAGATGTTGAAGCTTTCGCCGCAGCCACATTCACCGCGTACGTTGGGGTTGTTGAACTTGAAGCCTTCGTTCAACCCTTCCTTGACGAAATCGAGCTCGGTGCCGTCCAGGTAGGTCAGGCTTTTGGGGTCGATGATCACCTTCTCGCCGTGACTTTCGAACACCTGGTCTTCCGCAACCACCTCGTCGACAAACTCCAGCACGTAGGCAAGGCCGGAACAGCCCGTGGTGCGAACACCCAGACGAATCCCCTCACCTTTACCGCGCCCATTCAGGGAGCGGCGAATGTGCTGCGCAGCCGCTTCTGTCATGCTGATAGCCATCGTTGACTCCTTACTCGTCGCCAAATACTTAGATCAAGCCTTTCTTCTGCTTGTAGTCGCGAACGGCCGCCTTGATGGCGTCCTCGGCGAGTACCGAGCAGTGAATTTTCACCGGCGGCAGGGCCAGTTCTTCGGCCAGCTGGGTGTTGCTGATGGTGACAGCCTCATCCAGGGTCTTGCCTTTCATCCATTCGGTCGCCAGGGAGCTGGAGGCGATGGCCGAACCGCAGCCGTAGGTCTTGAACTTGGCGTCTTCGATAACGCCGGCGTCGTTGACCTTGATCTGCAGGCGCATCACATCGCCGCACGCCGGAGCGCCGACCATGCCAGTGCCGACATCAGGATCTTCCGCGTTCATCTTGCCGACGTTGCGCGGGTTTTCGTAGTGGTCGATGACCTTTTCGCTGTAAGCCATGGTACTGAATCCTCACTCATCAGGGCCGCTCTGGAACCCTGTAGAAACGCCTGCGTTTTCCGCCACGTTGCTACAGAGCTGGGGTGGCGGCTTCTATATTTAGTGTGCCGCCCACTCGATCTTGGAAATGTCGACACCGTCTTTGTACATGTCCCACAGCGGCGACAGAACGCGCAGCTTGTTGACGGCTTCGCAGACTTTCTGCGCGGCGTAGTCGACTTGCTCTTCAGTGGTGAAGCGGCCGAAGGTAAAGCGGATCGAGCTGTGTGCCAGTTCGTCGTTGCGGCCCAGGGCGCGCAGTACGTACGAAGGCTCAAGGGACGCCGAGGTGCAGGCCGAACCGGACGAAACCGCCAGGTCCTTGAGCGCCATGATCAGCGACTCGCCTTCGACGTAGTTGAAGCTCAAATTCAGGTTGTGCGGTACACGGGCGGTCATGCTGCCATTGATGTACAGCTCTTCAAGGTTCTCGACCTGCTTGTAGAAGCGGTCACTCAAGGCCTTGATGCGCACGTTTTCGGCAGCCATGTCTTCCTTGGCGACGCGGAAGGCTTCGCCCATGCCGACGATCTGGTGAGTCGCCAGGGTGCCCGAACGCATGCCGCGCTCGTGACCGCCGCCGTGCATGGTGGCCTCGATACGTACGCGCGGCTTGCGGCTTACGTACAGGGCGCCGATGCCTTTGGGGCCGTAGGTCTTGTGGGCGGAGAACGACATCAGGTCGACTTTCAGCTTGGACAGGTCGATCTCGACCTTGCCGGTGGACTGAGCGGCGTCGACGTGCAGCAGGATGCCCTTGGAACGGGTCAGCTCGCCAATCGCTTCGATGTCGTTGATGGTGCCGATTTCGTTGTTCACGTGGATCACGGAAACCAGGATGGTGTCGTCACGCAACGCGGCTTCGATCATGGCCGGGGTGACAATGCCGTCGGTGGTGGGCTCGAGGTAGGTGACCTCAAAACCTTCACGCTCCAGTTGGCGCATGGTGTCGAGGACAGCCTTGTGCTCAATCTTGGTGGTGATCAGGTGCTTGCCCTTGGTCGCGTAGAAATGCGCCGCGCCCTTGATCGCCAGGTTGTCGGACTCGGTGGCACCGGAGGTCCAGACGATTTCGCGCGGGTCGGCGCCAACCAGGTCGGCGACCTGGCGACGAGCGTTCTCGACCGCTTCCTCGGCTTTCCAGCCGAATACGTGGGAACGGGAGGCCGGGTTGCCGAAGTTTCCGTCAACCAGCAGGCATTCGCTCATCTTTTGCGCGACACGCGGATCAACCGGGGTGGTCGCTGAGTAATCAAGGTAAATCGGCAATTTCATGGACTTTCTCCTAAATCAGGCTGGCTGGCGCGCCGTTAGCTCTGCGGCTGTCACTCGACGGCGGACGCTTCGATCTTGTCCAGACGCGGCGCCTTGGTGTTGCAACGGCGCTGGTCCTGACGCTGGGCTACTTCTTGCACCTCACGGCGAGTCACAAGATCAGCCAAGCTGATACCACTCAAAAACTCATGGATCTGCAGGCTCAAGTCACACCACAAGTGGTGCGTCAGGCAGGTGTCACCGGCATGGCAATCACCCAGGCCCTGGCATTTGGTCGCGTCAACGGATTCGTTGACCGCGTCGATCACCTGGGCTACCTGGATGCCCTGCATATCGCGGGACAATTGATAGCCGCCACCTGGGCCTCTCACGCTGGAAACCAGATTGCTGCGGCGCAATTTGGCGAACAGCTGCTCGAGGTAGGACAGGGAAATGCCTTGGCGCTCGGAGATATCGGCCAGGGACACCGGCCCAGTTTGCGCGTGCAAAGCCAGGTCGAGCATGGCAGTCACCGCGTATCGGCCTTTTGTAGTCAGTCTCATGGACAAGTACCAAGGTGTTTCAGAATGGGAGCAAGTATGCGATTCCCGAGTATTTAAGTCAACTATAAGACCTAGTACTTTAGTCAGGATTACCCGTAAAAAGGGCGCGCGAATCATAGCAGGCTGGGGTGGGGACGAACAGCGTCGCCGGATAACCTGCGATGCCAGACACAATGAAGGTCAAATGTGGGAGGGGGCTTGCCCCCGATAGAGGTGGGTCAGTTGCCAAATAGGCCGGCTGATCCACTGCAATCGGGGGCAAGCCCCCTCCCACAGGGGATCTCTGGTGATTTCGAGATCTCAGCCTGCCTTGGTGGCGGTTTCGTCCTTGATCTCGGCGAAATCCTCTTCGCGCAGCTCAGGAAGGTCTTTGGCGCAGTAAGGGCTACCCAGGTCCTTCAGGGCGCCACACATGCCCTCCAGCTTGCCATCGACCGCTTGCAGGTGGTCGAGCAACTGGCCAATGGCACGCGCCACCGGGTCAGGCATGTCTTCGCTGACGCCATAGGCATCAAAGCCGATCTTCTCGGCCATGGCCTTGCGCTTGGCCTCCTGCTCGTCGCCGACTTCCGGCTTGACGATGATCCGGCCCGGAATCCCCACCACCGTCGCACCGGGCGGCACGGCCTTGGTGACTACGGCATTGGAGCCGACCTTGGCGCCGGCGCCGACCGTGAACGGGCCCAGCACCTTGGCGCCCGCGCCCACCACTACGCCGTCGCCCAGCGTCGGGTGGCGCTTGCCTTTGTTCCAGGTGGTTCCGCCCAGGGTGACACCCTGATAAAGCGTTACGTCATCGCCAATCTCGGCGGTCTCGCCAATCACGATGCCCATGCCATGGTCGATAAAAAAGCGACGGCCGACCTTGGCGCCCGGATGAATTTCGATCCCGGTCAGCCAGCGCCCGAAGTTCGACACCAGCCGCGCCAGCCACTTCCAGCCCATGCCCCACAGGGCGCCGGACAGGCGGTGAAGCCAGATCGCGTGCATGCCGGGGTAGCAGGTCAGCACTTCAAAGGCGTTGCGCGCCGCCGGGTCACGGTGGAAAACACTCTGGATATCTTCTCGCAAACGCTCGAACATCTTTAATCCTTCCGCTTAAGGAGCTCGCCACGGGCCGCTTTCTGGGTTTCCGTGAGGATGCCACGCAATATATTCATTTCCGCCCGACTAACCGAACTGCGCCCGTAAAGGCGGCGCAGGCGCGCCATCAAGTGCCGTGGTTTTTCAGGATCGAGAAACTCGATGGCCACCAGGGTCTGCTCCAGGTGCTCATAGAATCGCTCCAGCTCGTCCATCGTGGCCAGCTCGCCACTTTTGGTCGACGCCACTTCGTCCTTCTCCATCTTGCTCGGCTGGCCCTCAGCCGCCAACCAGGCCATGCGCACTTCGTACGTCAGCACCTGCACCGCCGCACCCAGGTTCAGCGAACTGAACTCAGGGTCTGATGGAATGTGCACGTGGTAATGACATCGCTGCAGCTCTTCATTGGTCAGGCCGGAGTCTTCACGGCCAAACACCAGGGCGATTTCTGCGCCACCGGCCGCCTCTTCCACCACTTTGGTACCGCACTCACGTGGGTCCAGCAATGGCCAGGGAATGCGGCGGTCGCGGGCGCTGGTGCCGAGCACCAGGTTGCAGCCGACCAAGGCGTCTTCCAGGGTGGCGACAACCTGGGCGTTTTCCAGGATGTCGTTGGCACCGGATGCGCGGGCATCGGCCTCATGGTGCGGAAACACACGTGGCTCGACCAGCACCAGCCGCGTCAGCCCCATGTTTTTCATGGCTCGCGCCACCCCACCGATGTTGCCGGGATGACTGGTATTGACCAAAACGACACGGATGTTTTGCAGCAAGGGAGGCGCTCTCGGACACGGGAAAGGGGAGCAAATCTTACAGAAGCGCTTAGGGTTATGCCACGAAAGCTAACGTCGCCCTTCACCTGAAGAAAGTTTCTGCTAAACTGCCCGGCTTTCTTTAACAACCTTAGGTGACCTATCCATGCAGCCCATGCTGAATATCGCGCTGCGCGCCGCCCGCAGCGCCAGTGAATTGATCTTCCGCTCCATCGAGCGCCTGGATACCATCAAGGTCGACGAAAAAGACGCCAAGGATTATGTCTCCGAGGTGGATCGCGCCGCCGAACAGAAAATCATCGATGCCCTGCGCAAGGCCTACCCTACCCACGGCATCCTCGGCGAAGAAACCGGCCTGCACAAAGGCAGCGGCGAAGGCGAAGACTACCTGTGGATCATCGACCCACTGGATGGCACCACCAACTTCCTGCGCGGCATCCCGCACTTTGCCGTAAGCATTGCGTGCAAATACCGCGGCCGCCTGGAACACGCCGTGGTGCTGGACCCGGTCCGCCAGGAAGAATTCACCGCCAGCCGTGGCCGTGGCGCCCAGCTCAATGGTCGCCGCCTGCGTGTCAGCGGCCGCACCAGCCTGGACGGCGCCCTGCTGGGCACCGGCTTCCCGTTCCGTGACGACCAGATGGACAACCTGGAAAACTACCTGGGCATGTTCCGCGCCCTGGTCGGCCAGACTGCGGGCATCCGTCGTGCTGGCGCAGCGAGCCTGGATCTGGCCTACGTGGCCGCCGGTCGTTTCGATGCGTTCTGGGAGTCGGGCCTGTCCGAGTGGGACATGGCTGCGGGCGCCCTGCTGATTCAGGAAGCGGGCGGCCTGGTGAGCGACTTCACCGGCGGTCACGACTTCCTGGAAAAAGGCCACGTGGTTGCCGGCAACACCAAATGCTTCAAGGCAGTGCTGACGGCGATCCAGCCGCACCTGCCGGCTTCGCTGAAGCGTTAAGCGAGCGAGCACAAAAAAAGCACCCCGAGGGGTGCTTTTTTATGCCTGGGATTTGAGTCAGGCCCATCTATCAGCAGCAATACAGATCAAATGTGGGAGGGGGCTTGAACTGGTCAAGTAATCCCGGACACCGATTACGGTGTTTATGCCGCTTTTTGCTCCATGGCTATTGGCGACAGGTAGTTGTTGTAGCTGTGGAGCCTGATTCGGTTGTATCGCATGAAGAAGCTGGTCATATCCCGCCTGGCTTCTTCAACTGTCGTGTAGCCCTTATTGGGCACCCACTCTGATTTAAGCGTCCCAAAGAAACGCTCTGTTGGCGCGTTGTCCCAGCACTGCCCCCTGCGGCTCATGCTTTGCGTTATCCCATGCTCCAGCAGCTCGGACTGAAAGAGCTGGCTGGTGTATTGGCTGCCTTGATCCGAATGAAACATCAAGCCTGCATGTTTGCCTCGAACCTCCACCGCCATTCTCAGCGCCTTGCTAACCAGGTTGGCGTCGTTGATCAGGGAAAACGCCCAGCCAACGATTCGGCGGGCGAACAGATCAATGACCGCTGCCAAGTGATACCAACGTTTACCAACCATCAGGCTGGTAACGTCGCCGCACCAGGCCTGATTGATTGCGGTTGGCTCGAAGTTACGCTCGAGCAGATTCTTGGCCACAAATGCTTCGACGCCTCTAGAGCGATACTGATGGCGGCGGCGCTGTCTGCTGGCCAGATTTGCCTCCGCCATGAGTTTTCCGGCCAGATGCCGTCCCACCTTGATCTGCTGGGCTTTCAAGTGCTGAGAGATCATCCGCGCGCCTGCACTTCCCCGGCTTTGGTCATGCAATTGCACGACTTTTGCTCTGAGCGCGTCACGCTTGGTATTCGGCACTGAGCGACGCTTAAGCCAGTCATAAAACGCGCTGCGGGAAACGCCCAGCGCACTGCAAAGCAGGCAGGTCGGATACGAACTCGACTCTCTCAGCTCCTCGATCAGGAAAAACGATCGGGATCCGACATCAAGAGAGCCGTAGCCTTTTTTAAGATTTCAGCCTCGGTCTCCAGGCGCTTGACCTTGGCTCGCAGCTGTTGAAGCTCTCGCTGTTCATCGCTGATTGCCTTAGTACCTGCCACTGGCTGCCCTTTCTGACGCTCTTTGCGAACCTGCTCAATCCAACGGCGCAGAGCCGTGGGGCCAACCTCCATCGACGCACAGACGTCAGGAACTGAGCAGTTATCATCAAGAACCATGCTTACAGCACGTTGCTTGAACTCGCGGGTGTAGGTCTTTCGCTCTTGCATGAAACCTCCTGATTGGGCGAATCATATCGCCCTTAAGAGGTGTCCGGGAGCATTAGGCCAGTTCA
>NZ_CVTN01000030.1:0-1589 GCF_900004915.1 Pseudomonas sp. 31 R 17 | reverse complement strand
CTTTTGCGCTTTTCAAAAGTGAGCCGCTGTAAAAGCGGAACCCATAGCAGCCGTTACCGCAGAAACGGATATGTACTCGGTCTGATCCAGCATCCTGGTCGGCTCTGAGGCCGCCATCGGGAGCAAGCCCCCTCCCACATTTGGACCGGGATCGACACAACATCCCGGTCGGCTCTGAGGCCGTCATCGGGAGCAAGCCCCCTCCCACATTTGGACCGGGATCGACACAACATCCTGGTCGGCTCTGAGGCCGTCATCGGGGGCAAGCCCCCTCCCACATTTGGATCGGGATCGACACAACATCCCGGCCGGCTCTGAGGCCGCCATCGGGGGCAAGCTGAACTGGCCTAATGCTCCCGGACACCTCTTAAGGGCGATATGATTCGCCCAATCAGGAGGTTTCATGCAAGAGCGAAAGACCTACACCCGCGAGTTCAAGCAACGTGCTGTAAGCATGGTTCTTGATGATAACTGCTCAGTTCCTGACGTCTGTGCGTCGATGGAGGTTGGCCCCACGGCTCTGCGCCGTTGGATTGAGCAGGTTCGCAAAGAGCGTCAGAAAGGGCAGCCAGTGGCAGGTACTAAGGCAATCAGCGATGAACAGCGAGAGCTTCAACAGCTGCGAGCCAAGGTCAAGCGCCTGGAGACCGAGGCTGAAATCTTAAAAAAGGCTACGGCTCTCTTGATGTCGGATCCCGATCGTTTTTCCTGATCGAGGAGCTGAGAGAGTCGAGTTCGTATCCGACCTGCCTGCTTTGCAGTGCGCTGGGCGTTTCCCGCAGCGCGTTTTATGACTGGCTTAAGCGTCGCTCAGTGCCGAATACCAAGCGTGACGCGCTCAGAGCAAAAGTCGTGCAATTGCATGACCAAAGCCGGGGAAGTGCAGGCGCGCGGATGATCTCTCAGCACTTGAAAGCCCAGCAGATCAAGGTGGGACGGCATCTGGCCGGAAAACTCATGGCGGAGGCAAATCTGGCCAGCAGACAGCGCCGCCGCCATCAGTATCGCTCTAGAGGCGTCGAAGCATTTGTGGCCAAGAATCTGCTCGAGCGTAACTTCGAGCCAACCGCAATCAATCAGGCCTGGTGCGGCGACGTTACCAGCCTGATGGTTGGTAAACGTTGGTATCACTTGGCAGCGGTCATTGATCTGTTCGCCCGCCGAATCGTTGGCTGGGCGTTTTCCCTGATCAACGACGCCAACCTGGTTAGCAAGGCGCTGAGAATGGCGGTGGAGGTTCGAGGCAAACATGCAGGCTTGATGTTTCATTCGGATCAAGGCAGCCAATACACCAGCCAGCTCTTTCAGTCCGAGCTGCTGGAGCATGGGATAACGCAAAGCATGAGCCGCAGGGGGCAGTGCTGGGACAACGCGCCAACAGAGCGTTTCTTTGGGACGCTTAAATCAGAGTGGGTGCCCAATAAGGGCTACACGACAGTTGAAGAAGCCAGGCGGGATATGACCAGCTTCTTCATGCGATACAACCGAATCAGGCTCCACAGCTACAACAACTACCTGTCGCCAATAGCCATGGAGCAAAAAGCGGCATAAACACCGTAATCGGTGTCCGGGATTACTTGACCAGTTCA
>NZ_CVTN01000043.1:0-10928 GCF_900004915.1 Pseudomonas sp. 31 R 17 | reverse complement strand
TTTCCCCATGTGAGAGTAGGTCATCGTCAAGATTAAATTCCAGAACCCCTGTTTGCTAACGCAAACAGGGGTTTTGTTTTGGGCGCTTGAAAAGTATCTCTTCAGCCGCCGCCCCATCGCTCGCTTACTACCGCGCCTTCGCTTTACTGGATGAAATAACCTGCCGTTGAGGGAAATCGATACAAAGTGTTTCTGCATTTTTGGTATGGTGCAGCACATTTTCACAAGGATTGATCTTTATCCGCAGGACGCGGCGTCGACCTTTTTCAACGAGATGCTGTAGAAATGCCTGAACCGATACCCATCAAGGACCACGAAAAAGAACACCGTCTGGTCAACAAACGTTTGCTTGCCTGCGCACTCCTGGTGATCGGTATCACCTGCGCCCTGGTGGGCCGGATGTACTTCCTGCAGGTCGTGCAATACGACTATCACTCCACCATTTCCGAAAACAACCGCGTCCACGTGCTGCCCATCACCCCCACGCGCGGCTTGATCTATGACCGCAACGGTGTGGTCCTGGCCGACAACCGGCCCAGCTACAACCTGACCATCACCCGCGAGCGCACCACCGACCTCAAGGGTGAGTTGGACGCGATCGTCAGCTTGTTACACCTGCCCGCCGAAGATCGCGCTGTGTTCGACAAAGCGCTCAAACAGGCCCGCCATCCGTTCGTTCCCGTCACGCTGTTCTACGAGCTGACCGAAGAGCAGATCGCCGTCCTGGCCGTCAACGAGTTCCGCCTGCCGGGTGTAGACGTTGAGCCCCAGTTCGTTCGCCACTACCCATTGGGTGCGCACTTCGCTCACTCCATTGGCTATGTCGGACGAATCAACGAGAAAGAGTCCAAGGCCCTCGATTCAGTGGAATACCGCGGCACCCAATCGATCGGCAAAACCGGGATCGAACGCTTCTACGAATCGGAACTGCATGGTCATGTCGGTTATGAAGAAGTCGAAACCAACGCTCAGGGGCGGGTGTTGCGGGTGCTCAAGCACACGGACCCTATCCCGGGTAAAAACATTGTCTTGAGTCTCGACGTCAAGCTTCAGGAAGCCGCCGAGGAGGCCCTGGGTGATCGTCGTGGTTCGGTGGTTGCCCTGGACCCGCAAACCGGTGAGGTGCTGGCCATGGTCAGCAAGCCGAGTTTCGACCCGAACCTGTTCGTCACCGGCATCAGCTTCAAGGAATATGCCGCGCTGCATGATTCCATCGACCGCCCACTGTTCAACCGCGTGCTGCGCGGGCTGTATGCGCCTGGCTCGACCATCAAGCCCGAAGTGGCTATCGCAGGTCTCGACAGCGGCGTGGTCACTCCACAAACCCGCGTGTTCGATCCAGGGTACTACCAGCTGCCGGACTTCGATCACAAATACCGCAACTGGAACCACAGCGGCGACGGCTGGGTAGATATGGACGCCGCCATCATGCGCTCCAATGACACCTACTTCTATGACCTGGCCCACAAACTCGGCATCGATCGCCTGCATGATTACCTGGCCGAATTCGGCCTGGGGCAGAAGGTGTCCCTGGACATGTTCGAAGAGTCCGCCGGGCTGATGCCTTCCCAGGCCTGGAAACGCGCCACACGCCGCCAGCCCTGGTTCCCCGGCGAAACCGTGATCCTGGGCATCGGCCAGGGTTATATGCAGGTCACCCCGCTGCAGCTGGCCCAGGCCACTGCGCTGATCGCCAACAAAGGAGTATGGAACCGGCCGCACCTGGCCAAGACCATCAACGGCGTGCCACCGGTGGATGAGAACCCGATGCCCAACGTAGTCCTCAAGGACCCGCGTGACTGGGAACAGGTCAACCACGGCATGCAACTGGTCATGCACGACCCGCGCGGTATCGCCCGCGCGGCCGCGCAAGGTGCCCAATACCGCATCGCCGGCAAGAGCGGTACCGCGCAAGTGGTGGCGATCAAGCAGGGCGAGCGTTACAACCGCAACAAGACGCTGGAGCGTCATCGCGATAACGCCTTGTTTGTCGGCTTCGCGCCAGCCGAACATCCGAAGATCGTGATTTCAGTGATGATCGAAAACGGTGAGGCCGGTGGCCGAGTGGCAGGCCCGGTGGTGCGGCAGATCATGGATGCCTGGCTGCTCGACCAGGAGGGTCATTTGAAGCCGCAATATGCGACGCCGGCCAAAGCGCCAGGCGACCCGCGCGTCTGACTCAGACTTTCCATTCGCCCCAGCGCTCTACGCCGTCATCAACAAGCCAGGGCACATCATGGCTTGTCCAGATATGGGCGGTGGGCCTGATGCCCGGATCATCGTCCAGCGTCGCCACCCGCACGATTACGTGGGGTTGGTGCGCGCGTTCGGCGATCAGATGGGAGCCGCAGCGCGAGCAGAAATGGCGCTGCTTGCCCGGTGATGACTCGAACGACGACAGCAATTCTTCACCGTGAGTCCAGCGAAAGTGTTCACGCATCACGCCGGCCGTGGCGACAAACGCGGCCGCGTGCGCCTTGCGACAACTGTTGCAGTGGCAGTGACTGATGGGCATGTCCAGGCGGTCCACCTGGTAGCCCACACCTTTGCAAAAGCAACTTCCTTTCAAGCGTTCAGTCATAACCTATGACCAGGTCAAGGATGGGGACATCATCATCGCGCATAACCAAAAGTTGCGCATTGGTCGATGTCGCCTAGTGTTCAATGGAGGAGGTGACTTATGCACGTATTGGATCGGATCGAACGAAAAGTCCTGCTCAACGCATCACGTAAACAGGTGTGGGAAGCGCTCACCCATGCTGAGCGCTTTGGTGATTGGTTCGGTATCGCCCTCAAGGGAAAAACCTTTGTGACCGGCGAAACCCTCGAAGCGCAGATTACCTACCCAGGCTACGAACATGTGGTGTGGAAGGCCAGGATCGAACGCATCCTGCCGCAAACGCTGTTTTCTTTCTGGTGGCATCCCTTTGCGGTAGATAAGGATATCGACTACGACAAGGAAGAACCGACGCTGGTGGAATTCACCCTTGAGGATCGCGCGCCGGGCATTCTGCTGCGGGTGGTGGAATCGGGTTTCGACAACGTCCCCCAGGCTCGACGCCAGAAAGCGTTCAAGATGAATTCCCGAGGCTGGGATGAGCAAATGGGCAACATCGAAAACTATCTGAACAGCGCCAGGCGCGCCTGACGCGAACGGGCATCAACGCTGATGCCCATCGTCAACCGCCGTGTTGTTAGAAATCAATCGTCGCCGACAATTTCGCTACCCGCGGGTCGCCCTGGCTCAGGAAGCCACCCTGGGCCGATTCCCAGTATTTCTCGTTGGCGACGTTCTCCATCGTAGCGCCCAGTGTTACCTCACGTTGAGCCAGCGCGAAGGTGTAGCGCGCACCCAGGTCGAAACGGTTCCACGCGGGCAGGCTCAGGTTGTTCGCCGCGTCGGCATACTGGCCGCCCGTGCGCAGCATGCGCCCATTGAGGGTCACGCCTTGCAGGCCGGGCACGTCCCAATCCACACCGGCGTTGAGCTGGAACGAAGGGACGCCGATGGCGCGGTTGCCGTCGTTGGCACCGTTGAGGGTGCCCTTGAGTTCGGTCTTCATCAGCGTCACCCCCCCAAGCAAGCGCAGGCCACTTACCGGTTCGCCGAAGACGTTCAGTTCCACGCCTTTGTTGATCTGCTGGCCTTCGCGCACATAGCGCGCCGTGGTTGCATCGATGACTTGCGCATAACCCGCACCTGGCTGTTCGATACGGTACACGCCGAGGGTGGCGCCATAGGTGCCCATGTCGACCTTGACGCCCGCTTCGACCTGCTTGGAGCGCGCCGGTGCATAGGCTTGCCCGCCACCGATGATCGTCCGGTCACCGGATTTGAGCGGCGAGGTGGGGCCCTGGGCCAGGCCTTCGATGCGGTTGGCGTACAGCGACACGTGCTCCCACGGCTTGAACACAATGCCGTAGACCGGCGTGGTGATCGATTCGTCGTAGTTGGCCGTGCGTGTGCCGCTCATGTAGTTGTAGCCTTGCACCACCATTTGCTGGCGGCGTGCACCCAATGTCACCAACAGACGGTCGTCGAACACACCCAGGGTGTCGGACACCGCAGCGCTGCGCACGAATGTCTTGGCGGTAATGGTCGGGTCGCCGAAGTCGGTGCCCGGGGTATTGCGCGGCGTGTTGAGCGTGGGTGGGGCGCCGGTCACAGGGTTGTAGAGGTTGGTTGCCGCCGGTGAACCGTTGAACACATAGGCGTTACGCGCCTGAGTCCAGATACCGGCGAGGCCGACGTTGAGTCGGTGGCTGACGGCGCCGGTCTGGAACTTGCCGTTCAAGCCGGCCATCAGGCTGGCGTTGTCTTCTTCGTGGGCAATGGTCGAGCGGCTGGAGGTGGCATTGCCGAGGTTATCGGTCAGGGTAATCGAGGAATATCGGCCCATTTCCCGGCTGTGTTTGGCACCGCCTGCAGCGTAACCCGTCCAGTTTTCATTCAGGTCGTATTCGGCGCGCAGCATGCCCAGGGTGTCCTCCAGGTTGGTGCTGCTCCAGCGGGGCGCATAGTTGGTATCCGCCGAAGGCGCATCCGGGACGCGGGTCGCGCTGCCCAGGAACACGGAGTTGCGTCCGCCATTGATACGCTGCTTCTGATACACGAAATCACCCGACAGGCGCAGTGCATCGCCACGGTAATCGAGGCCGGCCGCGAACAGTTTCGACCGCTGGTTTTCGTCGTCAATACCGGTGTCGCCTTCGCGCTGGGACAGGTTGAGCCGCGCGCCAAAACGGTGGTCTTCACCAAAGCGCTGCCCGATATCCAGATGCTCGCCCACCCGGCCGTCGCTGCTGATGTCCGTGCTGAAGCGGCGCAGCGGCACGTCACCGGCGCGCTTGGGTTGCAGGTTCACACCGCCGCCGATCCCCGAGCCGCCCGGCGTGACGCCATTGATGAACGCGTTGGGGCCCTTGAACACTTCCACACGTTCCAGCGCGTCAGTGGACATAATCTGGCGTGGCAGGATGCCGTACAAACCGTTATAGGAAATATCGTCGCCATTCAACGGCAAACCGCGAATCATGAAAGTCTGGGCCTGGTTCGCATACCCTGACGCCTGGCGCACGGACGCGTCATTGAGCAGCACATCGCCGACCGTTTCCGCCTGCTGGTCGCGAATCAATTGCTCGGTGTAGGAGGACATGCTGAACGGCACGTCCATGATGTCCTGGTTGCCCAGCACACCCAGTTGGCCGCCACGGGCAACCTGCCCACCGGCGTACACCGCAGGCAACGCCTCGGGCGCGGGGGCCTGGGCATCGATGCGCGTGGCGTCCAGTTGCAGGGTGTTGCTCGTATCGGCCTGCGCGGCAACGCTAAGGGCGCAGCAAAGGGCAAGCACGGTAGGGCGAAAGGGCACGGCGAGGCGGCTACACAGAGGCATGGTCAATCCGGACGGTGAACCGTCAATGATGAGGAAGGGGGCAACACAGTGCGCTTCCTCACTGCGCGAATACGACTCCGGCGCGAATGATAGTAATTGTTATTCATATTCCGCAACAGATTTGTGAGATGACAGTTAACCTGCCGCCTTGACCGGATGCCGAGTAGAATCACGCCCTGAAAGTAATTGCCGAGGTGCGGTACGGTGGATTTACAGCAGGGTTTTGTCCTGACCCGGCATTGGCGCGACACCCCGGCGGGTACGCAGGTCAGCTTCTGGCTGGCGACCGACCAGGGGCCTCGGTGCATTCGCCTACCCGTGCAGACCTCGGTGATGTTCATCCCCGAGATCCATCGCAAGCCGCTGGGCTGGCTGCTCAAGGACGAGCGCGACATCGAGTTGCGCGCGTTGCAGTTGTGCGATTTCCATCATCGACCGGTCCTGGGTCTATACGCCCGGCAGCACCGCCAGATGATGGACATCGAAAAGCGCCTGCGCAGCGCCGGGGTCGACGTCTATGAAGGCGACGTGCGGCCGCCCGAGCGCTACATGATGGAACGCTTTATCACCGCCCCGGTGTGGTTCGGCGGCACTGCGGATGCGGACGGCACCCTGCTCGACGCGCAGATGAAGCCCGCTCCCGACTACCGTCCGCCGTTGAAGCTGGTGTCCCTGGACATCGAAACCACCGCCCAGGGCGATCTCTATTCCATCGCCCTCGAAGGCTGCGGCGAGCGCCAGGTGTACATGCTCGGTCCGCCCAACAAACACGACGCAGTGGATTTCAAGCTCGACTATTGCGACACCCGCGCCCAACTGCTTGAACGTCTCAACCAATGGCTGGCCACCCATGATCCGGATGCGATCATCGGCTGGAACGTGGTGCAATTCGACCTGCGCGTACTGCACGAACATGCCCAGCGCCTGAACGTGCCGCTGCTGCTCGGACGCGGCGGTGAAGCCATGACCTGGCGCGAACACGGCAGCCGCAATCACTACTTCGCCGCAGCCGCAGGCAGGCTGATCATCGACGGCATCGAAGCCCTGCGCTCGGCCACCTGGAGCTTCGAGTCGTTCAGCCTGGAGAACGTCGCGCAAACCCTGCTGGGCGAAGGCAAGGACATCTCCACGCCTTACCAGCGCATGGACGAAATCAACCGCATGTTCGCCGAGGACAAGCCTGCCCTGGCGCGCTATAACCTCAAGGACTGCGAGTTGGTCACGCGGATTTTCGAGAAGACCGGCCTGCTCGAGTTCCTGCTCGAACGCGCCAGCGTCACCGGCCTGCCCGCCGACCGCAATGGCGGTTCCGTCGCGGCGTTTACCCACCTCTACATGCCGTTGATGCACCGCCAGGGCTTCGTCGCACCGAACCTCGGCGACAAGCCGCCCCAGGCCAGTCCGGGCGGCTTTGTCATGGATTCACGCCCGGGCCTCTATGAGTCAGTACTGGTGCTGGACTACAAAAGCCTCTACCCGTCGATCATCCGCAGTTTCCTGATCGACCCGGTGGGCTTGATCGAAGGCCTCAGGCATCCGGACGACAGCGACTCGGTGGAAGGCTTTCGCGGTGCGCGTTTTTCCCGCACCCGGCATTGCCTGCCGGCCATCGTCACGCGGGTTTCCGAAGGCCGCGAAGTGGCCAAGCGCGAACGCAATGCACCGTTGTCCCAGGCCCTGAAGATCATCATGAATGCGTTCTACGGGGTGCTCGGTTCCAGCGGCTGCCGGTTCTTCGATACGCGGCTGGCGTCGTCGATCACGATGCGCGGGCACCAGATCATGCGCCAGACGCGGGAATTGGTTGAGGCCCAGGGCTATGAGGTGATCTACGGCGACACCGATTCCACCTTCGTCTGGCTCGGCAGCGCCCATTCCAACGAGGACGCCAGTCGTATCGGCCAGGCGCTGGTGGAGCACGTCAACGACTGGTGGCGCAGCCATCTGCACACCGAGTACGGCCTGCAGAGCGCCCTCGAGCTGCAATACGAAACCCATTTCAGCCGCTTCCTGATGCCGACCATTCGCGGCGCGGAGGAGGGCAGCAAGAAGCGCTACGCCGGCCTGGTGGTACGCGGCGATGGCAGCGAAGAGATGGTCTACAAAGGGCTGGAGACCGTGCGCAGTGACTGGTCACCCCTGGCGCGGCAATTCCAGCAGGAGCTCTACCGACGCATCTTCCATCGCCAGCCCCATCAGGAGTATGTCCGCGAGTATGTGCGTCGCACCTTGAGCGGCGAGCTCGACGACCTGCTGATCTACCGCAAGCGCCTGCGCCGAGCGCTGCATGACTACGAACGCAACGTCCCGCCCCATGTACGCGCCGCACGCCTGGCCGATGAATACAACGACCGCCTCGGGCGCCCGCGCCAGTACCAGCGCGGCGGCTGGATCAGCTATGTGATCAGCGTCAACGGCCCCGAGCCTTTGGAAGTGCGGCAAGCGCCGATCGACTACGATCATTACGTGACCCGGCAATTGCAGCCCGTGGCGGACGCGATCCTGCCGTTCGTGAACGATGATTTTGGCACTCTGGTGGGTGGTCAGATGGGCCTGTTCTAGGCGGATCGCCGCAACACCCGTTACTCAGGAGAAACGTCCATGTATACGCTTTATGGCACCGACGAGTCCGGTTCCTGCATGATCGAAATCGCCCTGCAACGCTGCGCCGTGCCGTGGCATCGCGTGGAGGCCAGTTCCTGGCAGGACAGCGAGGGCAGCGAAGCCCTTGCGCGCATCAATCCCCTGAAACAGATTCCCACCCTGGTCACCCCCGATGGCCAGGTGCTGACCGAAAGCGCCGCCATCCTGATCCATCTGGGCCTCGAGTATCCCCAGGCCGACCTGCTGGTCGGCAACCGCGCGCAGATTCTGCGCGGCCTGTTGTATATCGCCGCCAATTGCTATTCGGCCATCGGCATCATCGACTACCCGCAACGCTGGCTGGGCGACGCGGATCAAGCCCTGCAAGCGCAACTGACCACCGGCACGCGGCGCTATCTGCATCAAGCCTGGGTGGTGTTCGCCGATCAGTTTGCCGACCAGTTGTTTACCCCCGACAACGTCCCCAACGCGTTGGGCATCATGGCGGCGGCAGTGTCGCGCTGGGATGAGGCGCGGGAAGCGCTGCACAATCTGGCCCCAGGTTTTGCCCATACCCTGGAACGGGTGGACGCCGACCCGCTTGTGGCGCCCGTATTCGCCCGGCATTGGCCGGATTGGAAGGTCTCGTAATCAGAGGAAACAATCACCTTACCGCCCTGCAAACCCTTGCGTAGCGTACGCCCTGACCTACGCTTCTCAACGTGGCGTAGGAATCATCCTTGAATTTGACTGTCGCAGACATGAAACTCAAGAACCCTGCATGGAATTCAAAGGAGGTGCGCATGCTCATCCGGTCGCTGACCCTGGCTACCTTGATGGCTTTTACGGGGCCGTTGTTGGCTGCCGATGATAATCCGCTCAAGCTGGAGCTGGGCAAAACCCGCCCTCTGGTCGTGGTGGAACTCGATGCCGGTAACCCGACGTTGGCCACGCTCAAAAAACAACTGGAAGAGCCTGCCACCAGGCAGTCCTTCGAAGAACGCAGCATGGTGCTGTACACCGTGAAGTTCGGCAGCATCGGCGCCGAAGGCGAGAAGTTCGCCAAGGATCCCAAGGACAGCAAAAAGCTCACGCCGCCTGAGACCAATGCACTGATCCGCGCCCTCAAGCTTGGGGTCGGCAGCGGCACCAAGGTGATCCTGGTGGGCAAGGACGGGGACAAGAAAGTCGAGAAGAATGTGCCGCCGGATACGCTCGATCTGAAAGAGTTTTTCAGTACCATCGACCAGATGCCGATGGCCGAAAAAGAAGCGGCTGCCGCGCCGGAACCTGCACCGGTCGAACCCTCGCCAGCGAAGGGCGCGAAACCGGCCAAGCCGGGCAGCAAGCCCGCGCCGCAACAGCTGGACGACTGAGCATACACCGCCGTCTGTAGGAGCGAGCTTGCTCGCGAAAAACGTCAACGATAACGCGTGCTTTCTGAATGAACGCGGTGCCTGTGAGTTTTTCGCGAGCAAGCTCGCTCCTACAAAAAGCCTTAACTGGCTGGCATCAGGGCAAGCCCTCTCCTACATCAGTCCTGCTCACGGTTTAGCCGCTTTACGCAGCGGAAACGGAAAGTAGAAAAACCGCAGGAATGCCACGCGCTTGATCACTTCCCCGATCAGCAACGACACCACCACCGCCACCACAAAGCCCACACACGCCGCCAGGAACGGATGCAGGCCCAGACGCTCCATCAGGTCGAAGGTCTTGTGCTGGATCTCGCCGTGGAAGATCAGCACGATCAAGGTGGATTGGCCGATGTAGGTCATCATCCGGGTCAGCAGGGTCGACACCATCAACACCCGCGCCAGCGCCCAGCACAGGTACACGCCGATCACCGCCAGCAGGCTGGTCCACAGCCAGTGGTCATAGCGACGCTGCGCCAGGTCCATGGTGTCGTGGCTGTAGAGGAACACCACGGCGAACAGCGCCACCGCAATCAGCAGGGTCAACAGCGAACTCTCATGCCGACGCAGCCAATCGCGCAGCAGGTAGCCGTAGATGAAGTAGGTGCTGCTGATCAGCGTCACATCGAGGCTGAAGGGCAGGCCGGGCATTGTCCAGGTCTGCTCGCCGACGCTGACCGGCACTTGCCAGAACCACGGCAGCATCCAGATCCCGAGCAACAGTTGCGCGCCGGCCAGCAGACAAGCGCCCGGCAACGGCAGCTTAAGGCGCTGGATCAGGCGCAGCATCAGCCAACTGAACAGGATCGCCACCCAGAAGTGCGGCAAAAACCACAACGCCTGCCACGGGATGGTATCCACCGAGGCGTAAAACACGCCGCCGATGTCCGGCAGCAACGGCTGCCCGCGCAGCACAGCGCGCACGATCACATACGCCAACATGGTGAAGAAGAACGGCTTGAGCAAGCCATCGGCCTTGCGCACCGCCATCTCCACGAACGGCTGCTCGGGCTTGAAGAACACCCCGGACAAAAAGAAGAACAACGGCAGCACGAACGAGGCAATGATCGGGTAGAGCAAATCCACCGAGTTGGCGACAAACCAACTGTGGGCGTACACGATAACCAGGATACCGATGCCTTTGGCGATATCCATTTGAATCCAGCGATGTTTCATTTGAGTCTTCCCGAACGATCATTCACGCCTTGCGCCACGGCTTCAGCCACAGCCCCATACCCAGCAACACCACCGCGCCTGCCAGGGTGCTCAAGCCCAGTTGCAGCCACACGCCTTCGATTCGAAACAACAGCAGCGCCGCCAGCCCCATCAGCACGGTGCTGATCAGCCAATGCCGGGCCCACGGCAGGGCGCCGAGCAACGCCTGGCGCTGCATCAGCAGCAGCGCGGTGCAGAGCACGCCGGCCAGCGCCGCCAGGGGGATGCCGGGCAAGCCAAACGCAAACGGCAGCACGCTCAGCAGCAGCACGTTGACCAGGCTGCCGAGCAGCTCGCAGCGCAGCGGCTGGCGCGTATCGCC
>NZ_CVTN01000031.1:0-122572 GCF_900004915.1 Pseudomonas sp. 31 R 17 | reverse complement strand
TGAACTGGCCTAATGCTCCCGGACACCTCTTAAGGGCGATATGATTCGCCCAATCAGGAGGTTTCATGCAAGAGCGAAAGACCTACACCCGCGAGTTCAAGCAACGTGCTGTAAGCATGGTTCTTGATGATAACTGCTCAGTTCCTGACGTCTGTGCGTCGATGGAGGTTGGCCCCACGGCTCTGCGCCGTTGGATTGAGCAGGTTCGCAAAGAGCGTCAGAAAGGGCAGCCAGTGGCAGGTACTAAGGCAATCAGCGATGAACAGCGAGAGCTTCAACAGCTGCGAGCCAAGGTCAAGCGCCTGGAGACCGAGGCTGAAATCTTAAAAAAGGCTACGGCTCTCTTGATGTCGGATCCCGATCGTTTTTCCTGATCGAGGAGCTGAGAGAGTCGAGTTCGTATCCGACCTGCCTGCTTTGCAGTGCGCTGGGCGTTTCCCGCAGCGCGTTTTATGACTGGCTTAAGCGTCGCTCAGTGCCGAATACCAAGCGTGACGCGCTCAGAGCAAAAGTCGTGCAATTGCATGACCAAAGCCGGGGAAGTGCAGGCGCGCGGATGATCTCTCAGCACTTGAAAGCCCAGCAGATCAAGGTGGGACGGCATCTGGCCGGAAAACTCATGGCGGAGGCAAATCTGGCCAGCAGACAGCGCCGCCGCCATCAGTATCGCTCTAGAGGCGTCGAAGCATTTGTGGCCAAGAATCTGCTCGAGCGTAACTTCGAGCCAACCGCAATCAATCAGGCCTGGTGCGGCGACGTTACCAGCCTGATGGTTGGTAAACGTTGGTATCACTTGGCAGCGGTCATTGATCTGTTCGCCCGCCGAATCGTTGGCTGGGCGTTTTCCCTGATCAACGACGCCAACCTGGTTAGCAAGGCGCTGAGAATGGCGGTGGAGGTTCGAGGCAAACATGCAGGCTTGATGTTTCATTCGGATCAAGGCAGCCAATACACCAGCCAGCTCTTTCAGTCCGAGCTGCTGGAGCATGGGATAACGCAAAGCATGAGCCGCAGGGGGCAGTGCTGGGACAACGCGCCAACAGAGCGTTTCTTTGGGACGCTTAAATCAGAGTGGGTGCCCAATAAGGGCTACACGACAGTTGAAGAAGCCAGGCGGGATATGACCAGCTTCTTCATGCGATACAACCGAATCAGGCTCCACAGCTACAACAACTACCTGTCGCCAATAGCCATGGAGCAAAAAGCGGCATAAACACCGTAATCGGTGTCCGGGATTACTTGACCAGTTCAAGCCCCCTCCCACATTTGGATCGGGATCGACACGACATCCTGGTCGGCCCAGAGGCCGCCATTGGGGGCAAGTCGAATCGTCGCACCGCCCCTCCCACATTGGATCTGCGGTGGGGTTAATGGCCGGTTACAATGGCGCTCCACCTAGGAGCCTTCATGACCGCCCTGCTCGCCGACTGGCGCCACCGCCCCACCCATCGCCGTGTCTGGGCCCTGGCCGCGCCGATGATCCTGTCGAATATCTCCGTGCCGCTGGTGGCCCTGGTCGACAGCATAGTCATCGGCCATCTGCCCCACGCCCACCAACTGGGCGCCGTGGCCGTCGGCGCCAGCCTGTATACCTTCCTCGCCTGGGCCATGGGCTTCTTGCGCATGGGCTCCACCGGCTTTGCCGCCCAGGCCGCTGGGCGCAATGACGGCGCGGCATTGCGCCAGGTGCTGTTGCAAGGCCTGCTGCTCGCGCTGGGACTGGCCATGTTGCTGGGCAGCGTGGGCATTCCGCTCAGCCACCTGGCGCTCGAGTGGATGCAACCCTCGGCCGAACTGAACCAACTGACCCGGGAATTCTTCCATACGCGCCTGTTCGGCCTGCCCGCCGCCCTTGCCAGCTATGCACTGGTCGGCTGGTTCCTCGGCACCCAGAACGCCCGTGCGCCGTTGGCGATCCTGCTGACCACCAACCTGGTCAATATCGCGCTGAACCTGTGGTTCGTTCTGGGCCTGGATTGGGGCGTGGTCGGCTCCGCCCGCGCCTCGGTGATTGCCGAGTGGACCGGTGCCCTGCTCGGCCTGGCCCTCACCCAGAAAGCCCTGCGCGCCTACCCTGGGCATATCGCCTGGACCGCGCTCAAGCTGTGGCAAAGCTGGCGCCCATTGCTGGCGGTAAACCGCGACATCTTTATCCGCAGCCTGGCGTTGCAGTCGGTGTTTTTCATGATCACCGTACAGGGCGCGCGGCTGGGGGATGCGACCGTGGCGGCCAATGCGCTGTTGCTCAACGGCCTGCTGCTGACGGCACACGCCCTGGACGGCCTCGCTCACGCTGTCGAGGCCCTGTGCGGCCACGCCATCGGCGCACGTGACCGCCAGGCGTTAAGGCGATCATTGGTGGTTGCCTGTGGTTGGTCGCTGATCGCCAGCGTCGGTTTCGCCCTGCTGTTCACCTTCGGCGGCCACCTGTTTATCGCCATGCAAACAGACATTCCCAGCGTGCGCGAAACCGCCGACCGCTACCTGCCCTACCTTGCGGTATTGCCGTTAATTGCGGTGTGGAGTTATGTGCTCGATGGATTGTTTATCGGCGCCACGCGGGCGCGGGAAATGCGCAATGGGATGTTGCTGACGGTGCTGCTGGTGCTGCCGCTTGCCTGGGCATTGCAGGGGCTGGGCAACCACGGGTTATGGATCACCTTCCTGCTGTTCATGGCGGTGCGCAGTTTGACCCTGTGGGCAATTGCCTGGCGCCTGAATCGGCAAGGGCTGTGGCTCGGAGCCAACTGAAAAAACGCAATCCAAATGTGGGAGGGGGCTTGCCCCCGATAGCAGTACATCAGCAACAAATCAGTTGCCTGACACTCCGCTATCGGGGGCAAGCCCCCTCCCACATTTTTTTACGAGGACAGGTAGGAAGAACGGGTCAGGCCCAGGCGCAAGGCGTCCAGGAACTGGGTACGTTCCGACGCACTGATCTTCGCACTCGCACACTTGTCACGGTAATGGGTCATCAATTCCTCCGGCGACAAGTGCACATAGCGCAGCATGTCTTCGATGGTGTCGTGAGTCTCGATACCGGCGCTGTACACCGAACCGTCTTCACGCTGGTAGATGTTCACCGAGTCGGTGTCACCGAACAGGTTGTGCATATCGCCGAGGATTTCCTGATACGCGCCGACCAGGAAGATGCCCAGCAGGTAGTCTTCGCCCTCGTTCAAGGCATGGACCGGCAGGCTGGTCTCGATGCTCTGTTCGTCGACGTACTGCTTGATCTTGCCGTCGGAGTCGCAGGTCAGGTCTTGCAGCACGGCGCGGCGCAGCGGCTCTTCGTCGAGGCGATGCAGCGGCAGGATCGGCAGTACCTGGCCGATGGCCCAGGTGTCCGGCAGGCTCTGGAACACCGAGAAGTTGCAGATGTACTTGTCGGCCAGTTTGTCGTTGAGCTCGTCCAGCACCTGGCGGTGCGAGCGCTGGCGAGCCTTGAGCGAGTTGTGCAGGCGACGGCACACCGCGAAGTAGCACTGTTCGGCCAGGGCTTTCTCGGCCAGGGTCAGCTTGCCGTCGGCGTACTGGGTGGCCACGTCGCTCATGTAGTGAGTGGCGCGCCAGTAGGTTTCGGTGACCATCTCGATATCGGTCGGGCCCAGCAGGTCCACCAGCCATTGCACAGTTTCCGGCAGGCTCTCCTTGTTTTCGATGGTCGGGATTTCGTCGTTGTGCTTCTCGACGTCGGTCACCTGCACCACCAGCATGGCGTGGTGGGCGGTCAGCGAACGGCCACTCTCGGAGAAGATGTGCGGATGCGGCAGGCTCTGCGCGTCGCAGAACTCCTTGAGCATGCCCACCACCACACCGGCGTAGTCGTCCATGTCGTAGTTGATCGAGCTGGCGTTGCGCGAGTGGGTACCGTCGTAGTCCACCCCCAGGCCGCCGCCCACGTCGATGTGGTCCACCGGCAGGCCAAGGTTGCGCAGTTCGCCGTAGTAACGAATGGCTTCCTTGAACCCGTGCTGGTAGTCGGCCAGGTTGGCGATCTGCGAACCCATGTGAAAGTGCAGCAGGCGGATGCCCTGGTCCAGGCCGGCCGCGCGGAAACGCTCGACCACCGACAGCAGCTGCGCCGCCGACAGACCGAACTTGGACTTCTCGCCACCGGTGTCCGCCCACTTGCTCGAGGCCAGGGACGACAGGCGCACACGCAAGCCTACCTGCGGCTTGACCTTGAGGCTGGCGGCCTCTTCGATCACCAATTCAACTTCGGATTCTTTCTCGATCACGATAAACACATTGTGGCCGAGCTTCTGGCCCATCAGCGCCAGGCGGATGAATTCACGGTCCTTGTAACCGTTGCAGACAATGGTGCCGCCCTTCGGCGCCAGGGCCAGCACGGCCAGCAGCTCCGGCTTGGAGCCGGCTTCCAGGCCGATGGAGACGTTCTGGGTGGCGATGATGTTCTCGATCACCGCTTCCTGCTGGTTCACCTTGATCGGGTACAGCGCGGTGTACTGGCTCTGGTATTCCAGGCGTTCGATGTTCGAATCGAAAGCACCTGTGAGCTGGCGTACACGGTCTTGCAGGATATCGGGGAAGCGCACCAGCAGCGGCAACGACAGGCCGCTTTTGCGCAGCTCGTCGACTTGCTCGTACAGATCGACAGGCGTGCTGTTCGGACCGTTCGGACGGACTTCTACGCGACCGGCTTCATTGATCGCGAAATAACCGGCCCCCCAATGGCGAATCCCGTAAACACTGCGGCTGTCCGCAACTGTCCATTGGCTGCCATCGTCTTTGCGTGTGCGTCGTACGGACATCGAAGTCCCCTATAAATGAAGGCGAAGGCGCCACCTCAAGCGGAGGCTGGCGCAGTCTAAAGAATGAAAATGACGATTTGCCTGTAAGGGAGGTAGACCTCGCTCGCTGGGCAGAGTTTAGACACAGGCCGGGAAGAGGCTTTCAGCCGCCGGACTTCTTGGCCTCGTAACCGAGCTTGATCAGCTCGGCCAACAGCAGTTCGACATGCTCGCCCTGGATCTCGATGACCCCGTCTTTCAACGCGCCACCGGTGCCGCAGCGCTTTTTCAGCGTGGTGGCCAGTTCCTTGAGCGCCTCTTCGGCCAGGGGCACGCCGGTGATGGTGGTCACCGTCTTGCCGCCACGGCCTTTGCTCTCGCGGCGTACGCGGGCAATGCCGTCGCCTTCGGGAATCAGGGTTTGTTTGCAGGTGCACGAATCCACGGGCTGACGGCAGTCCGGGCAGTGTCGACCTGCATCGGTGGAAAATACCAGGCCACCCAGGGCGGCGAAGGATGCGGCTTTCTTGGCCACCGGCAATCCTCTAGGGGATTAAAAGTGGCGCAGTGTAACGGCAAAAAGCCAAGTTGCTAAGGGCCAAATGGCGCCATTTCATGCAACTTTAGCGACGCAACGCCAGATAGCGCCGCAGGCCTTCTTGCGCGTCCGGGCAGTAAGGCTTGTGTCTGGCCTCGCTCAACACCGTTTCAATCGGCAGGAAGCGCGCTTCCATGACCTCTTCGGGCTGCAGGCACAGTGGCCCGTCCCATACCGCCGAGTAGGAGGTGCACCAAAGCCTGCTGTCGCCGTCTTCGAAATAGAAATGGTCATGTTCGATCAATTCCACGCCGCTGACGCCCAGTTCTTCGGCAAGCTCACGGGCCGCCGAATCGGCATAGGTTTCCCCTGCCGCAACCATCCCGCCCGCTGCCGTGTCCCAGAACCCGGGGTACAGCGCTTTGCTCAGGGTGCGCCGATGCACACACAGCTCGCCCCTGGAGTTGAACAGAAAGATAAAGGTGCAGCGGCCAATCAGCCCGCGGTTGCGCAGGTCGGACCTGACGAGGTTGCCGAGCGGGTTGTCGTTCTCGTCAACCCACTGGATCAGTTCAGCATCGGAGGCTACCCGGTGGGCGGCCTCCTTTTGAGTCGCGTCCATCATCAACCCTGATTGAGGAGCTGACGCAAATCGATCACTGCAGCGTTGGCCCGGGAAATGTAGTTGGCCATCACCAGCGAATGGTTCGCCAGTACCCCGAAGCCGCTGCCGTTGAGAATCATGGGGCTCCACACCGGTTCCTGCGACGCCTCCAGCTCACGAATGATCTGGCGCACGCTGACCGTGGCGTTCTTCTTGGCCAGCACGTCGGCAAAATCGACTTCGATGGCGCGCAGCAGATGGGACAGCGCCCACGCCTGGCCACGGGCCTCGTAGAACACGTTGTCGATCTGCATCCAGGGGGTTTCCACCACTTCTTCATCGACCTGCGGCACTTCACCCGGCGCCAGCGCTTCGGTTTTCAGTGCGGTGTTCAGCTTCACGCGGCCCACACTGGCCGAAAGGCGCTGCGACAGCGAACCCAGACGGGTAGCAACGTCGCCCAGCCAGTTGTTCAGGTTGTCGGCGCGGGCATAGAACAGCGCGCCCTTCTGGTTAGGGTCGGACAGGCGTGCTTCGTAGCGGCTCAGGGAGTTGATGCCTTCCTGGTATTCCGACTCGCTGGACGGCAGCACCCAGCTCTTGTTGTCAAAGTTGAAACGCGGCTCGGCCTTGGCCAGGTCAGCGTCTTCAGCCGACTGCGACTGGGAACGGGCGAAATCCTTGCGCAGGGCGCGGGTCAGGTCGCGTACCTGCACCAGCACGCCGTACTCCCAGCTCGGCATGTTGTCCATCCACAGGCCTGGCGGAAAACGGTCATTGGAAATATAGCCGCCGGGCTTGTTCAGCAAGGTGCCGACCACGTTTTTCAGGGTTTCGACGGTGGTGTAGCCGATCACCATCTGCTTGCCTTCCTTCTCGGCGGCAAGCTGGGCGTTTTGCTGGACCGGAAACAACGCCGGCTCCTGACTCCAATACCAACCCAGGCCACCAGTGACCAGCAGGTACAAGCAAATCACGCTGAGCAAGGCGCGGCTCATGAGCAGGTTGCGAACGTAGCTGCGGTTGGCCGACTTGGGCTCAGGGGCGGGGCCTTTGGCACTGCCTTCACGGTTTTTCCAGTCCAGCATGGCGATATCCTTTCAATCACTTGAGTTCATGCACATCAATTGTCCGGGTGCGGTCAAACACTCCGACCACAACCCTACCCCATCGTGCCCATCGGTGCGGCGCTTTTAAAGCAGACTGGCGCATACCCGAGGGTGAACTATAAAGGATGCACGCTTTTTACACAGCGCGACCACGAGGTCAAAAAATGAATACCGCCGACGCGTACTTAATTGACGTATGACACTCATACAATAGAAAAGAGGTGCTAGCATAGGGCCACTAGTTGACCTCAGCATGCACCCTCACAGTAGTCAGGATATGACCGAGTCAGAAGACCCCAGCCGCGAGCGTCTCAAGCAGCATTTTGCCCAGCGGGTAATTCATCAGGCACGTCAAATTCTTGAGATCTGGCAGCGCCTGCAACGCAGCGAATGGTCGAACGCCGACTTCTCCGAGCTCAGCGAAGCCAATCTGCGCCTGCTGCGCTTTGCCGAGCGTTTTGAACAGCCCGAGCACCGCCAACTGGCCCAGCACATTGGCGAGTCCCTCAAGGCCGTGGACGAAAACCGTGGCCGCCTGAGCAGCCACCTGATCACCGAACTCAACCGCTTGATGCAGCGCCTGTCGCGCACCGGGCTGCGCCAGGGCGATCAACTCGAGCAAACCCTGCTGCCGCCGATGCGCAAACCGATCTACGTCATGCTGGCCGACCATGACCGCGCCGAGCGCCTGGCCAAGCAGTTGGAATTCTTCGGCATGAGCGCGCAGTCCCTGGACAGCGTCGCAGCGTTTCGCGCCTCCATGGCCGAGCGCCTGCCGTCGGCCATCGTGATGGACGTGGACTTCTGCAGCCCCGGACTGGGGCTCAAACTGGCCGCCGAAGCCCAGCAGGGCCTGGAGCAAAAGCTGCCGCTGCTGTTTTTCAGCCTGCATGAAACCGACACGCCGACGCGCCTGGCCGCCGTGCGCGCCGGCGGCGAAGAATTCCTCACCGGCACGCTGGAAGCCTCAAGCCTGCTGGAAAAGATCGAAGTGCTGACCTGCGTCGCTCAATACGAGCCGTATAAAGTGCTGATCATTGACGACTCCCGTGCCCAGGCCTTGCATACCGAGCGCCTGCTCAACAGCGCCGGCATCGTCACCCGCACCTTGATCGAGCCGATCCAGGCCATGGCCGAGCTGGCGGACTTCCAGCCCGACCTGATCATCCTCGACATGTACATGCCCGCCTGCACCGGCACCGAGCTGGCCAAGGTGATTCGCCACAACGACCGCTATGTCAGCGTGCCGATCATCTACCTGTCGGCCGAAGACGATCTGGACAAACAGCTCGATGCAATGAGCGAAGGCGGTGACGATTTCCTGACCAAGCCGATCAAGCCGCGCCATCTGATCACCACCGTGCGCAACCGCGCGGCGCGCGCGCGCAACTTGAAGGCGCGGATGGTGCGCGACAGCCTGACCGGGCTGTACAACCACACGCATATCCTGCAATTGCTCGAAGACTGCAGCTTCCGCGCCCGTCGCGAAAACAAGCCGCTGAGCTTCGCCATGCTGGATATCGACCACTTCAAGCGGGTCAATGACAGCCACGGTCACCCCATGGGCGATCGCGTCATCAAGAGCCTGGCCCTGTTCCTCAAGCAGCGCCTGCGCAAGACCGATTACATCGGCCGCTATGGCGGTGAGGAATTTGCCATCGTGATGCCCGACACCGACCTCGAATCGGCCTGCAGGGTGCTGGACGACATCCGTGGGCGCTTTGCCGAAATCCACTACCCGGCCCAGCCACAGGACTTATGGTGCACCTTCAGTGCCGGGTTGGTGGAACTGTGCGACGGCTCCGACGGCCTGATGATGGCCGCCCAGGCCGACGAGGCGCTGTACCGTGCCAAGCATGCCGGACGCAACCGCGTGCAGGCGGCTCGTCCATCAAAGCAAAGTGCCATCTTTTCACCGGAATTCACCGAATCGGTCATAAGGTTGTAATGGAAACGCAATAACTTCAGGCACTTATCTTTTGCTGTCGGTTGAAACCACGCATGCGCCTGAAGCTGCTGACCAATCTCAATACCCTTCTTCTGGTTGCCGTGTGCCTGGCACTTGGCGCGACGCTGTGGTGGTCGCAACGAGCACTGGAGCGCCCGTACCTGTTGATGGAGCGCTATCTGGGGCTGTCCCAGGCCTTTGAGAACCAGACCGCACGCAATATCGACGACTACCTGGCCAGCGGCGATGCCCTGCGGTTGAGCAGCGCCGGCCAGAGCCTGGAAAGCCTGTTGCAGCAGCTCGACTCACTGCCGCCCGAGTTGGCGCAAAGCCTGCGCCCCAGCCTTGCGGACCTGGATGCCTTCAGCAAAACCGACCTGCTCGCCGCCGGTAAACTGGCCGGCGACCCGCAAGCGCTGCTGCTGCAAGCCGAACGCGAACTGGGGGCGAACCTGGAGCAACTGAGCCAGTACGCCGGCGCGGCCAATTCTGCGGACGCCGCGCGCTACCTGCCGCCGCTGCTGGCGGCCTCGCAACACCTGGGCAAGTTGTCCCTGGCGCGCGAAAAACTGGTCAGCAGCGGGCGCGCCGAGCTGGCCGATGACGTCGAGCGTGAAATCGCCAACATCCGTAGCCAGGCCGACCTGCTGGCACAACTGCCGTTACTGGGCGTGAAGGCCAGCGCCGAATCCAGCACCGACGATTTTTCCGCCTTGATGGGTCTGGAAAACACTGAAAAAACCGAAGCGCTGGACACCGGCGTTGACCTCAAGCGTGAACTCAACGGCCTGTTGACCCGCTACCCCGCCGAACTCAAGCGCACCCGCGAACAGATCCAGCAACGCGCCGACCTCGCCGCCGCCGCCCGCACCAAGATCACCGGTGTGCGCCAAGCCATCGCCGGCCTGGAGCCGGTGGTGCGCGCGCAACACGCCAGCATCCAGGGCGAAGTGCGCCTGATACAAGGGCTGATGATTGGCCTGATCCTGCTGATTGCCCTGTTGATCGACACCTTGCAGCGTCGCCTGGCGCGGGTGCTGACCGCCCTCGCCCCGGCGCTGTCCACCTGGGCCGAAGGCAACTTCAGCCAGCCGATCGACCTGGGCAGGACCAACCGCGAACTGCACGATATCCAAGCCTCGCTCAACCGCCTGCGCGCTTATCTGGTGGACCTGGTCGGGACGATTCGCGGCAACGCCGAAGAAGTTGCCGGCAGCAGCCGCGCCCTTGCCGAACTGAGCAGCGGCCTGCACGACGGCGCCGAACGCCAGGCCGGGGATACCGCGCAGATCCGTGACTCCCTGGGCGAACTGGAAGCGACCATCCAGCAAGTAGCGGGCGATGCCAGCCAGGCCGCTGGCGCCAGTCGCAGTGCCGGCATCGCCGTGGAACAAGGCCAGCGCGTCATCGGCCTGAGCCTGACCGGGTTGCACGCCCTGGTGGGAGAAGTGCAGCAAAACGCGCAGATGATCGAGAAACTGGCCGAAGAATCCGCCACCATCGGCGGCGTGCTCACGGTGATCCGCTCGATCGCCGACCAGACCAACCTGCTGGCGCTCAATGCCGCTATCGAAGCCGCCCGCGCCGGTGAGGCCGGCCGGGGTTTTGCCGTAGTCGCCGATGAAGTGCGCACCCTGGCCCAGCGCACAGCCGGCGCCACCGCCGAAATCCAGGGCTTGATCAGCAGCCTGCAAAGCGCCGCCCACCAATCGGTGCAAGGCATGCGTGCGCAGGTCGAACACGCCGAAGCCACCGCCGAGCAAGCCCAGGCCGCCGATGGCGCGCTGGACGAAATCGTCGGGGCGATCCAGACCATTTCCGAGACGGCGGTACGCATCGCTGACGTCACTGCGCAGCAAAGCGGGGCCGTGAGCGAGATTCGCGATAACAGCGAACGCATTCACCAACTGGGCGAGGACAACCTGCTGCGTATCGGCCAGGGGCGCAGCCAGGGCGAACACCTGCTGGTGCTGGGCGGGCAGCTCAACACGGCGGTGCAGGCTTTCCGCGTCTGATCTCCCCTCCAGTGGAGATCAAAATGTGAGAGGGGGCTTGCCCCCGATAGCCACAAGTATCTACACAACTCTGTAGCGCCCAACCGTAACCACGATGCGAAGCGAGTCGCTCTTGATCTTGATCTGCTTTTGATCTCAGGCGCCCCGTTAAACCACGCTGGCCGAACGCAGGCTTGAATCCGTGGGCAACCCGGCAGGACGCCGGGTTAGCCGCACTGGGCCATGGATGGCCCATTGCGGCGGCCCACGGATTCAAGCCGGAGTGAGGGTACACCGAGCCCAGGCGAGGTGCCGAGTGGTGGGGCAAGAGCGTTTTGCTTACTTTTGCGCTTTTCAAAAGTGAGCCGCTGTAAAAGCGGAACCATTAGC
Source organism: Pseudomonas sp. 31 R 17 (assembly GCF_900004915.1). Taxonomy (NCBI): domain Bacteria; kingdom Pseudomonadati; phylum Pseudomonadota; class Gammaproteobacteria; order Pseudomonadales; family Pseudomonadaceae; genus Pseudomonas; species Pseudomonas sp. 31 R 17. Next base: position 111,235 of record NZ_CVTN01000031.1, on the reverse strand, counting down.
AGCCGTGATCGAAGAAACGGATATGTACTCGGTCTGATCCAGCATCCTGGTCGGCCCAGAGGCCGTCATCGGGGGCAAGCCCCCTCCCACATGGGATCTCCCGCGATTTCACGACTGTATTACCAATGACCGGATCCCAAATCACAGTCACAAATTTTTCGCTATCCTCGCTAATCGTGCTGGCTACTGCATAGAACTGGACAGTCACAAAGGCTTTGCGGCATAGTCGCCGGGTTCTGCGCTACCCCAACCAATAACAAGGAACAGCCGATGGCGACCTTACTGGTTCTTCACGGACCCAACCTGAACCTGCTCGGCACCCGTGAACCGGGCGTCTACGGGGCAGTGACGCTGGAGCAGATCAACCTCGATCTGGAACAGCGGGCCCGTGTTGCCGGCCACCATTTGCTCTACCTGCAAAGCAATGCCGAGTATGAATTGATTGATCGCATCCACGCCGCGCGCGGCGAAGGCGTGGACTTTATTCTGATCAATCCCGCCGCTTTCACGCATACAAGCGTTGCATTACGTGACGCGCTGCTGGCGGTGAGCATCCCATTCATCGAAGTGCATTTATCGAACGTGCACAAACGCGAAGCTTTCCGCCATCACTCTTACTTCTCCGATGTAGCGGTAGGAGTGATCTGCGGCCTTGGCGCCAGCGGTTACCGACTGGCCCTGGAGGCCGCCCTGGAACACGTTGAAGAACAGGCTAAACGCCCCTGACCGACCCTTGGGAGTTGATGATTCATGGATATCCGTAAAGTTAAGAAACTGATCGAACTGCTGGAAGAATCCGGTATCGACGAGCTGGAAATCAAGGAAGGCGAAGAGTCCGTACGGATCAGCCGTCACAGCAAGACCCCGGCCCAACAGTTCTACGCACCCCAGATGCAAGCACCGGCGCCAGCCGCTGCCGCACCTGCCGCCGCCGCTCCAGCCGCAGCACCTGCGGCCCCGGCAGCCCCTGAGCTGAACGGTTTCGTGGTCAAGTCGCCAATGGTCGGTACCTTCTACCGCACCCCGGCACCGACCTCGCCGGCCTTCGTTGAAGTGGGCAAGACCGTGAAAGTGGGCGACACCATCTGCATCGTTGAAGCGATGAAGATGATGAACCACATCGCTGCGGAAAAAGCCGGCGTCATTGAATCCATCCTGGTAGAAAACGGTCAGCCGGTTGAGTACGACCAGCCGCTGTTCACCATCGTTTGAACCGCGGAGCACCTTCGATGTTGAAACCTGCGAAGAAACTGCAAAAAGTCCTGATCGCCAACCGCGGCGAGATCGCGCTGCGTATCCTGCGCGCCTGTAAGGAAGAGGGCATCAAGACCGTCGCTGTTTACTCGACGGCCGATACCGAATTGATGCACGTGAAACTGGCGGACGAAAGCATCTGCATCGGCCCGCCACTGGCCACGAACTCGTACCTGAAAGTCTCGAACATCATCGCGGCCGCTGAAGTGACCGGCGCTGATGGCATCCACCCGGGCTACGGCTTCCTCGCGGAAAACGCCGATTTCGCCGAACAGGTGGAAAAATCCGGCTTCGCCTTCATCGGCCCTAAAGCCGAAACCATCCGCCTGATGGGCGACAAGGTTTCGGCCAAGGACGCCATGATCGCAGCCGGCGTGCCCACCGTTCCAGGTTCCGACGGCCCGTTGCCGGAAGACGAGGAAACCGCGCTGCGCATTGGTCGCGAAGTCGGTTACCCGGTGATCATCAAGGCCGCCGGTGGTGGTGGTGGTCGCGGCATGCGCGTGGTGCACAAGGAAGAAGACCTGATCGAAGCCGCCAAGCAGACCCGCTCCGAAGCGGGCGCCTGGTTCGGCAACCCGATGGTCTACCTGGAGAAGTACCTGACCAACCCACGTCACGTGGAAGTGCAGGTACTGTCCGACGGCCAGGGCCACGCGATCCACCTGGGTGACCGCGATTGCTCGCTGCAACGTCGTCACCAGAAGGTCCTGGAAGAAGCCCCGGCACCGGGTCTGGACGAAAAAGCTCGCGAAGAAGTCCTGGCGCGCTGCGTCAAGGCGTGCATCGACATCAACTACCGTGGCGCCGGTACCTTCGAGTTCCTCTACGAGAACGGCCGTTTCTACTTCATCGAGATGAACACTCGTGTGCAGGTAGAGCATCCGGTGTCGGAGATGGTCACCGGTATCGACATCGTCAAGGAGATGCTCAGCATCGCCGCCGGCAACGTGCTGTCCTTCACCCAGGACGACGTGAAGATCCACGGCCACTCCCTGGAGTGCCGCATCAACGCCGAAGACCCGCAAACCTTCATGCCGAGCCCTGGCCTGGTCAAGCATTTCCACGCGCCCGGCGGCAACGGCGTGCGTGTGGATTCGCACCTGTACAGCGGCTACAAGGTTCCGTCCAACTACGACTCGCTGATCGGCAAGCTGATCACCTGGGGCGCCACCCGCGACGAGGCCATGGCCCGCATGCGCAACGCCCTGGACGAAATCGTGGTCGACGGCATCAAGACCAACATCCCGCTGCATCGGGACCTGGTTCGTGATGAAGGCTTCTGCGAAGGTGGTGTGAACATTCACTACCTGGAACACAAGCTGGCCAACCAGTAAGTGCTCCACCCAACAAAGCCGCCTTCGGGCGGTTTTGTTGTTTGTGCATCAGGATGAACACAGTCCAAATGTGGGAGGGGGCTTGCCCCCGATAGCGGTGGACCAGTTACAGATATTGAGACTGACACACTGCAATCGGGGGCAAGCCCCCTCCCACATTTGCTCCGCATTCATTCAGTAATGTCGTCTTCTGCCGTTCGCTCGCGTAAACTTGCGCGCTTTCGCGGCCTACGCGCTGCACACTCATTTTTTTCAAAGGTGCCCGCCATGCCTTGGCTGCAAGTTCGTCTCGCCATCAGCCCGGAACAAGCCGAAACCTACGAAGACGCTTTCCTCGAAGTCGGCGCCGTATCGGTGACTTTCATGGATGCCGAAGACCAGCCGATCTTCGAACCGGAACTCAACACCACCCCGCTGTGGTCCCACACCCATCTGCTGGCCCTGTTCGAAGACGGCACCGATGCCGCCGCCGTGCTGGCGCATATGGAATTGCTCACCGGCGGCCCGCTGCCCGAGCATCACAGCGAAGTGATCGAAGACCAGGACTGGGAACGCAGCTGGATGGATAACTTCCAGCCCATGCGCTTCGGCCAGCGCCTGTGGATCGTACCGAGCTGGCACGCCGCACCCGAGCCGGAGGCCGTCAACCTGCTGCTGGACCCGGGCCTGGCGTTCGGCACCGGCACTCACCCCACCACCGCGCTTTGCCTGGAATGGCTGGACGGCCAGGACCTGACCGACTGCAACGTGCTCGACTTCGGCTGCGGCTCGGGGATCCTGGCGATCGCCGCCCTGCTGTTGGGCGCCAACGAAGCCGTGGGCACCGATATCGACGTGCAAGCGCTGGAAGCTTCCCGCGATAACGCCGGGCGCAATCACATTGCTGAAGGCAAATTCCCACTCTATCTGCCTGAGGACCTGCCCCAGGTACAGGCCGACGTGCTGGTCGCCAATATTCTCGCCGGCCCGCTGGTTTCACTGGCGCCGCAGTTGTCGAGCCTGGTCAAGCCGGGCGGGCGCCTGGCGCTGTCGGGCATCCTCGCCGAGCAGGGCGAAGAGGTCGCTGCCGCCTACGCCCGGGATTTCGAGCTGGACCCCATCGCCAACCGTGACGGTTGGGTGCGCATCAGTGGACGTCGGCGCTAGAATGAGCGCTTGCCTGAATCGGATGGCCGCATGACCGACAGTTTCGTCACCCAGTGCCCGCATTGCCAGTCGCGCTTTCGCGTCAGCCACGCTCAGTTGAACGTGGCCCGCGGCGTGGTGCGCTGCGGCTCGTGCCTGCAAGTGTTCAATGCAGCTCGCCAGTTGCTGGAGCAACGGGCGCACATGCAACCTGGCCACTCTCCTGACCATGCTCCCGACCACGCCCCGGAGCTTGAGCCTGCCGCCGAAGCCCCACGCGCCATCAGCCAGAAGCAGTGGACGGCCGAAGAACTGGACCTGGACAGCCTGGACCTGGACGAAGAACTGGCCAAACTCGAGCGCCGCGAGATTCAGCACGCCCAGCCCGTCGGCACCGAACGGCGCCAGCCGGGGGCCGACCGTCGGCACAAGGACGACGCCCTCAGCGCCAGCCGCCATACGGTCAAGGCCGAGGAAGAAAAATGGGCCGCCAGTCTGTTCAGCGAGCCGCCGCAGGAACGCGACCTGCCCGCCGAAGCGGAACCTGCGCCGAGCGCCCGCACCGAACCGTCCATGTCCTTTCACACCGACGATATCGACGACGAGCCGCCACTGCGCGAGGCCCCGCACGACGACGATGATCCGGACCCACCGTTCACGCCCCTGACCCCGGCGGCGAACGCAGTCGACGAGCGTGCGCAATCGCGGCGCAAGCGAGTGCGCGCCGACTCCAGCGCCCACGACGACCTGTTCCAGGACCTGGAAGACGATCCGCTGCACCTGTATGCGCACAAGCGCGCGTCAGGCTGGGGTCGCCGCCTGATCTGGATCGTGCTGGTGCTGCTCGCTGCCGCCGGCCTGGCAGGCCAGTACATCGCCTACCAATTCGACGAACTGGCCCGCCAGGACACCTACCGCCCGTGGTTCCAGCAACTGTGCCCAACCTTGGGCTGCACCGTGCCATCGCGGGTCGACATCGCCCATATCAAGAGCAGCAACCTGGTGGTGCGCAGCCACCCGGAGTTCGCCGGGGCCCTGGTGGTGGATGCGATCATCTACAACCGCGCAACCTTCTCCCAGCCCTTCCCGCTGCTGGAACTGCGTTTTGCCGACCTCAACGGCGGCCTGATCGCCAGTCGGCGCTTCAAGCCCGCCGAATACCTGAGCGGCGAACTGGCCGGGGTCAGCGAAATGCCGTCGCAGGTGCCGATCCACATCTCCCTGGACATCCTCGACCCCGGCAACAAAGCCGTGAATTACAGCCTGACCTTCCATTCGCCCGAATGAAGCACGCCGCAACCGTGGTTTGACGACGAATTATTGACTGCACCGGCGTCAACCAAACCGATGGCGATAAAAAAATAACTGTTCAGATTTTATCCAATTCAGCCTTTATCCAGTCATCGAGAGCGGGTATCATGCCAACCCTTTTTCGAACTCTAATGATCCGGCCCCACAACAGGGAAGTCCTATGTCGGCGGTACGCATCGGCCCATATACATTGCACAACGGCTTGATCCTCGCCCCGATGGCGGGCGTCACGGACCAGCCCTTTCGTCAGCTCTGCAAACGTTTGGGCGCGGGTCTAGTAGTCTCTGAAATGGTCACCAGCGACATGAGTTTGTGGAACACCCGCAAGTCGCGGATGCGCATGATCCACGAAGGTGATCCCGAGCCGCGCTCGGTGCAGATCGCCGGGGGAGATGCGCAGATGCTGGCGGATGCGGCCAGGGCCAATGTGGAGCTGGGCGCGCAGATCATTGATATCAACATGGGCTGCCCGGCCAAGAAGGTCTGCAACAAGGCCGCAGGTTCCGCCCTGTTGAAAGATGAGCAGTTGGTTGCCGAGATCCTGCAGGCCGTTGTCGCCGCAGTCGATGTGCCGGTGACCCTGAAGATTCGTACCGGCTGGGACCGGGACAACAAGAATGGCCTGACGGTGGCGAAGATCGCCGAACAGGCGGGTATTGCAGCGCTGGCGGTGCATGGCCGCACCCGCGCCGACCTTTATACCGGGGAAGCCGAGTACGACACGGTTGCCGCGATCAAGCAGGCCGTGTCGATGCCGGTGTTTGCCAATGGCGATATCGATTCAGCCGAAAAAGCCCGGCGCGTGCTGCACGCCACCGGTGCCGACGGCTTGTTGATCGGCCGGGCCGCCCAGGGGCGGCCATGGATTTTCCGTGAAATCGAGCATTTCCTGCGTACCGGCGACGTGTTGCCGGCACCGGGACTGACCGAGGTGGAACGTATTCTGCTGGAGCATCTGGCCGCCCTGCACGCCTTCTATGGGGACGTGATGGGCGTACGTATTGCTCGCAAGCATGTCGGCTGGTACCTCGCCACCTTGCCGGGCGCCAAGGAATTGCGCGCTCAGTTCAATCGTTTGGATGAAACGCAGGCACAGGTCGCCATCGTTCGTGAATTCTTCGCCGAACGTGACAAGAGCCTGGCAACAGGGGATGGAGAAGGGGTGGCCGCATGACCTTGATGACCGAGACTTTAGTGAGTGGAACAGCACCCGTGAGCGACAACGTCAATTTGAAACAGCACCTCAACACGCCGAGCGAAGAAGGCCAGACCCTTCGCGGGAGTGTCGAGAAGGCGCTGCACAATTATTTCGCCCACCTCGAGGGTGCTTCCGTCACGGACGTGTACAACCTGGTGCTCTCCGAAGTCGAGGCGCCCCTGCTCGAAAGCGTGATGAACTACGTCAAGGGCAACCAGACCAAAGCCAGTGAGCTGCTGGGCCTCAATCGTGGGACCTTGCGCAAAAAGCTCAAGCAGTACGATTTGCTGTAAGCATTCAATCAAACCAGAAAGGCGCCCGCGTAAAAACGGTCGCCTTTTTTGCTGACTCCTTTGCTTTTGATGGAAATTGAAATGACCGACCAGACTACCCGCCTGCCGATCCGCCGCGCCTTGATCAGTGTTTCCGACAAGACCGGGATCCTCGAATTTGCCCGGGAGCTGGAAGCCCTGGGCGTGGAAATCCTCTCCACGGGCGGGACCTTCAAACTGCTGCAGGACAACGGCGTGGCCGCAGTAGAAGTCGCGGACTACACCGGTTTCGCGGAAATGATGGACGGTCGGGTCAAAACCCTGCACCCGAAAATTCACGGCGGCATCCTCGGTCGTCGCGGTATCGACGACGCCATCATGACCGAGCACGGCATCAAGCCGATCGACCTGGTCGCCGTCAACCTCTACCCCTTCGAAGCCACCATCAACAAGCCAGGCTGCGACCTGCCGACCGCCATTGAAAACATCGATATCGGCGGCCCGACCATGGTCCGCTCGGCGGCCAAGAACCACAAAGACGTGGCCATCGTGGTCAATACCGGCGACTACGCCCAAGTGCTGGAAAGCCTGAAGGCCGGCGGTCTGACCTACGCCCAGCGTTTCGACCTGATGCTCAAGGCGTTCGAACACACCGCCGCCTACGACGGCATGATCGCCAACTACATGGGCACCGTGAACCAGGCGGCCGAGACCTTGAGCACAGAAGGCCGCAGCCAGTTCCCGCGCACCTTCAACAGCCAGTTCATCAAGGCCCAGGAAATGCGCTACGGCGAGAACCCGCACCAGAGCGCGGCGTTCTACGTGGAGGCAAACCCGGCCGAAGTGGGCATTGCCACTGCGACCCAGCTGCAAGGCAAGGAGCTGTCCTACAACAACGTGGCCGACACCGACGCCGCGCTGGAATGCGTGAAGAGCTTCGTCAAACCGGCCTGCGTGATCGTCAAGCACGCCAACCCGTGCGGCGTGGCCGTGAGCCCGGACGCTGAAGGCGGGATCCGCCAGGCCTACGAACTGGCCTACGCCACCGACACCGAGTCAGCGTTCGGCGGCATCATCGCCTTCAACCGCGAACTGGACGCCGAGACCGCCAAGGCGATCGTCGAGCGCCAGTTCGTCGAAGTGATCATCGCGCCAAGCGTCAGCGAAGAGGCCCGCGCCATCGTCGCGGCCAAAGCCAATGTGCGCCTGCTGGCCTGCGGTGAATGGTCGGCTGACCGCGCCGCTGCCTGGGATTACAAGCGCATCAATGGCGGCCTGCTGGTACAGAGCCGCGACATCGGCATGATCGGCAGCGAAGACCTGAAAGTGGTGACCAAACGCGCGCCCACCGAGCAAGAGATCAACGACCTGATCTTTGCCTGGAAAGTGGCCAAGTACGTCAAGTCCAACGCCATCGTCTACGCCAAGAACCGCCAGACCATCGGTGTCGGCGCCGGCCAGATGAGCCGTGTGAACTCGGCGCGTATCGCCGCGATCAAGGCTGAACACGCCGGCTTGCAGGTGGTGGGCTCGGTGATGGCGTCCGATGCGTTCTTCCCGTTCCGTGACGGCCTGGACAATGCCGCGAAAGCCGGCGTGACCGCCGTGATCCAACCGGGTGGCTCGATGCGTGATGCTGAAGTGATCGCCGCCGCTGATGAAGCCGGCATTGCGATGGTCTTCACCGGCATGCGCCACTTCCGCCACTGATCCAAATGTGGGAGGGGGCTTGCCCCCGATGACAGTGTGTCAGGCAACTGATCCTTATCTGACACACCGCAATCGGGGGCAAGCCCCCTCCCACATAAAGCGTTCCTGCGACGCCCACAGAATTTGAGGTTTTTGAAATGAATGTTTTGATCATTGGCAGCGGTGGCCGTGAACACGCCCTGGCCTGGAAGGTTGCCCAGGACCCCCGTGTGCAGAAAGTCTTCGTTGCGCCCGGCAACGCCGGTACCGCCATTGAAGCCAAGTGCGAAAACGTCGCCATCGACGTGCTGGCGCTCGAGCAACTGGCGGACTTTGCCGAAAAGAACGTCTCCCTGACCATCGTCGGCCCGGAAGTGCCGCTGGTGGCCGGCGTCGTCGACCTGTTCCGCAGCCGTGGCCTGGATTGCTTCGGCCCGACCGCCGGCGCCGCTCAACTGGAAGGCTCGAAAGCCTTCACCAAGGACTTCCTGGCGCGCCACAAGATCCCGACCGCCGACTACCAGAACTTCACCGAGATCGAGCCGGCCCTGGCTTACCTGCGTGAAAAAGGTGCGCCGATCGTGATCAAGGCCGACGGCCTGGCCGCCGGTAAAGGCGTGATCGTCGCCATGACCCTGCAGGAAGCCGAGGACGCCGTACGCGACATGCTCGCCGGCAACGCCTTTGGTGATGCCGGTTCGCGCGTGGTCATCGAGGAATTCCTCGACGGCGAAGAAGCCAGCTTTATCGTGATGGTCGACGGCAAGAACGTCTTGCCGATGGCCACCAGTCAGGACCACAAGCGCGTCGGCAACGGCGACAGCGGCCCGAACACCGGCGGCATGGGTGCTTATTCCCCGGCGCCGGTGGTCACCGCCCAGGTGCACCAGCGCGTCATGGACCTGGTGATCTGGCCGACCGTGCGCGGCATGGCCGACGAAGGCAACGTCTACACCGGTTTCCTCTACGCCGGCCTGATGATCGACAAAGCCGGCAACCCGAAAGTCATCGAGTTCAACTGCCGCTTCGGCGACCCGGAAACCCAGCCGGTGATGCTGCGCCTGCAATCGAGCCTGGTGCTGCTGGTGGAAGCCGCGCTGGCCCAGGCCCTGGACAAGGTCGAAGCACAGTGGGACCCACGCCCGAGCGTCGGCATCGTGCTCGCGGCCGGCGGTTACCCTGCCGATTACGCCAAGGGCGATGTGATTGAAGGCCTGGACGCCGCGGCTGCGCTGGAAGGCAAGGTGTTTCATGCCGGCACTGCGCTGCAGGACGGCAAGGTCGTCACCGCCGGTGGCCGCGTGCTGTGCGCCACCGCGATGGGCGCCAGCGTCGATGCCGCGCAGCAGCAAGCGTACAAGTTGGCCGCAAAAATCGACTGGAAAGGCTGCTTCTACCGCACCGATATCGGTTACCGCGCCATTGCCCGTGAACGCGGCGAGAACCACTGAGTAGCTATCCGTTCGGGTAGGTAAGGGCCTCTGGCCCTTGCCGTACTCATGCCGCCCCGCGCATAGTTAACCCGTGCATTCACCTACGAAGGGACTTCGCCGTGCGCTGGCTCAGGATCGCCTTAGGTTTTACCGTCAGTCTGCTGACCCTGCTCTGCCTGGTCCCGGCTCAAGCCGCGGCGCAAGGCAGTGGTTGGGCAGTCTTGCTCGATGATCAGGCCGACCTGCAACTGAGCGACATCCGTTCCTCGCGCTACACCAATCAATTCAGCCCCATCGAACTGGACCGGATTACCGCCGCGCCGCCGGACGGTGCGTTGTGGGTACGCTTCAAGCTGCAACCCGGCAAGCATGAACAGGTGCTGCGGGTGTTCGCCCCGGACTTGTCGAGCCTGAGCCTGTATGTGCTGGACGGCAACAGCCTGGTGGAGCAGCAGACCACCGGCACGCGCCAACCCCAGGCCGAGCGACCGCTGCCCAGCAGTGACTTCATGCTGCCGATGCCACAGAGCCAGCGCCCGCTCGAGGTTTACCTGCGCCTGGTGTCGGAACACGAGCTGCGCCCCTATATCACCCTGGAACCTGCCGTACTCGCCGCCGCCAACCAGAACCAGACGCTGGTCTACGGCTTGCTGTTCGGCGTCCTGCTCATGCTGATCCTGCATAACCTCACGCGCTTCGCCTACCACCGCTCGCGCAGCAGCCTGTGGCTGGCCGCGTGTGAGTTCCTGCTGATGCTCAGCCTGGCGCTGTTGCTCAACGTGGTGGGGCCGTGGTTGCCCAACTGGCACGCGATCCAGACCCCCGGCGCCTACCTCGCCCTGCTGCTGACCGCGCCGTGCGGGCTGATGTTTGCCTATCGCTTCTTCATGCCGCTGGGCCCGCACCCGCTGAACAAACTGTTGATGGCCGACATATTGGTGATCGTGCTGTGTGGCCTGCTGCTGTTGTTCGTCAACACCCTGCCGCTGAACATCATCACCTATGCCCTGGTGGCGCTGGCCGGCCTGAGCATGCTGTTTGTCTCGGCCTATCACTGGCAACGGGGCTATCGTCCGGCGCGCCTGTTCGTGGCGGGGATGGTGGTGTTCAACATCGGCACGCTGATCATTCTTCCCGCCCTGCTCGGCCTCACGTTGTTGGCACCGCAAGGCCTGATCATCACCCTGCTGAGTTTCATCTGCATCAGCGGCCTGCTGATGAGCCTGGCCCTCGGTGAACGCCAGCGCGCCATTGTTGAAACGCGCTTCAGCCTCAGCCGCGACCTGGCCGCGAGCAACGCCGAAATCGCGGCCAAGGCCGAGTTCCTGGCGAAGATCAGCCACGAAATCCGCACCCCCATGAACGGCGTGCTGGGCATGACCGAGTTGCTGCTGGGCACGCCGTTGTCGGTCAAACAACGCGACTACGTGCAGACCATCCACAGCGCCGGCAACGAATTGCTCACGCTGATCAACGAAATCCTCGACATCTCCAAGCTCGAATCGGGGCAGATCGAACTCGATGATGTGCAGTTCGACCTCAATGCGCTGATCGACGACTGCCTGAGCATCTTCCGCGCCAAGGCCGAGCAGCAGAACGTCGAGCTGATCAGCTTTATCCAGCCCCAGGTGCCGCGCGTGATCAGCGGTGACCCGACACGCCTGCGCCAGGCGCTGTTGAGCCTGCTGGAAAACGCCCTGCATAAAACCGACGAGGGCGAAGTGCTGATCGTCGTTGCCCTCGACGAGCGCAGCCCCCAGCCACGCCTGCGCATTGCCGTGCAAGACAGCGGCGTGCCCATGGACGCCGCCGAACGCGACGCCCTGATGCACAGCGAACTGCACAGCAAGAACTTCCTCTCGGCCACACGCTTGAGCGGCCACCTGGGCCTGGTGATCGCGCGCCAGTTGATCCTGTTGATGAACGGCGAATTCGGCGTCAAGAGCGGCAGTCACCAGGGCAGCACCCTGTGGCTGACCCTGCCGTTGGACCCCGAACGCCTCGAGCACCCGACCTCCGATCTCGACGGTCCGCTCAAGGACGCACGGGTACTGGTGGTGGACGACAACGACACCTGCCGCAAGGTGCTGCTGCAGCAATGCTCGGCCTGGGGCCTGAACGTCAGCGCCGTGGCTTCCGGCAAAGAAGCCCTGGCCCTGCTGCGCACCAAGGCGCACCTGCGCGATTACTTCGATGTGGTGTTGCTGGACCAGAACATGCCCGGCATGACCGGCATGCAATTGGCAGCCAAGATCAAGGAAGACCCGAGCCTGAACCACGATATCCTGCTGATCATGCTCACCGGTATCAGCAACGCGCCGAGCAAGATCATCGCGCGCAACTGCGGGATCAAGCGCATCCTCGCCAAGCCGGTGGCCGGTTATACGCTCAAGACCACCCTGGCCGACGAACTGACCCAGCGCAGCAAAGGCGCCCCCCACCCTCGCCTCGCTCCCGCCGCGCCGGCAGCCATTACCGTGCCCAGCGACTTCCGCATCCTGGTGGCCGAGGACAACAGTATCTCCACCAAAGTGATACGCGGCATGCTCGGCAAGCTCAACCTCAACCCGGATACCGCCAGCAACGGCGAAGAAGCGTTGGAGGCGATGAAAGCCCAGCGCTATGACCTGGTGCTGATGGACTGTGAAATGCCGATCCTCGATGGTTTCTCCGCCACCCAGCAGTTGCGCGCGTGGGAAGTCAGCCACCAACGTGTGCGCACGCCGGTGGTGGCGCTCACGGCGCATATTCTCTCGGAACATAAAGAACGCGCGCGCCAGGCCGGAATGGACGGGCATATGGCCAAGCCGGTGGAATTGTCACAGTTGCGCGAGCTGGTGGATTACTGGGTTGTGCAACGCCAGCAACGCCCGGAACACGCGCCGTCCTGATTGAAATCCAATCAAGTGGTATGGGTGATCAAATGTGGGAGGGGGCTTGCCCCCGATAGCGGTGGGTCAGTGACAAATAAGCTGACTGTCACACTGCAATCGGGGGCAAGCCCCCTCCCACATTTGATCTCTTGCGCCTGATAGACTCCTCCACACTTCCACCGCCCGCGAGTCCCCCCATGCTCCACGTGTTATTCAGCGTTTACCTGAAGATGCTGGTGCTCTACAGCCCGTTCTTCGTGCTGTCCTGCTTTATCAGCCTGACCCGCGGCTATTCCAGCAAGGAGCGGCGGCGCCTGGCCTGGAAAGTCGCGTTGGCGACGCTGGTGTCGAGCGTGCTGCTGTACCTGTTCGGCCGGGTGATATTCAGTGTGTTCGGCATCACCGTGGACGCGTTCCGCATCGGCGCCGGCAGCGTGCTGTTTATCTCCGCCCTGGGCATGGCCCAGGGCAAGTCGGCGGTGCAAACCGATAACGTGCAGCAGGACGTGACCATCGTACCGCTGACTATCCCGCTCACGGTCGGCCCCGGCACCATCGGTGCATTGCTGGTAATGGGGGTGAGCCAGCCCCATTGGGACGACAAGCTCACCGCCATCCTCAGCATCGCCCTGGCCAGTCTCACGGTGGGCGTGGTGCTGTACCTGTCCAATCGGATCGAACGCATTCTTGGCGACCAGGGCTTGCAGATTGTCAGCCGGTTGATGGGCTTGTTCGTGTGCGCCCTGGCCGCGCAAATTATCTTTACCGGGGTCCGTGGCTATCTGGTGACCTAGATCCGGTACTTGGCGATGGCCGACTGCACTTTGTCACCCGCACTGTCGCGCATCAGTTGCAGGGTCTGTTCATTGACCACCGAGGTATTGAGCACCAGGCAGGTCTGCCCGCTGAAGGCCTCGAACGATGAGCTGTCCCACTCGAGGAACGGCAACCCCACCTGCTTGCTCACGCCATGGCTGCTGTAGGTCACCAGGACCATCATCACTTCGCCATTGGTTTCAGCGCAGGACGCCACGCCGAAGTCACCGCCCTGATGCACGCTGCTGTTGCGTTTGAACAAATCGAAAGATGCCGGCAGTTGCTTCAAGGTCTCCAGCGCATCGGCGGCCAGTTTCGGCAGCAGGCTGAGCAACGGCCCCGACATGGACATCGAGGCGAGCATCGCGCCGATGATATTCAGCGCCGTCAGTTGCACCGTCAGCCCCCTGCCCGCGCGCGAGACGCGCTCGAAGCTGCTGCGCACCGGCAGCCAGCCGAGGCTGACCATCACTTTGATAAATTCGTCGTACCAGGCCTCGGTGCCCCGATGCACCTTCAATACATCGCTCACGTAACTGCTGGCCAGCAGATAGCTTTTACGGATGTACTCGCGATTTAGCCCGGACAGCCCCTCGGCAAAGGAAATCACACCGTTGTTGACCACCGCCGCATTGCAGTCATCTTCGGTGTCCAGCGGTAACGTCGCGGGCGTGCCCGGCGCGCCCGGCAATTTGTAGGCGGCAATCAGCTTGCGCCGTTTTGTACTGTTGATCCTTCTGTGGTGTCGCTCCATTTCCCAATTCTCCACGTACACCCCGACTCGGGGCTTGTAACCACACTAGTCCACTCAGCGACGGGCTTTCCAGGCAACAAACATCCCTTGGCGCGGCCCGGCAAAACACGCCGACCCGCAATAACGCGGCATGCACGATGAGCCTCGTGGTTTCGTCGTGAAAAAAAGAAAAAGCCCCGAACGGCAACAGAAAAATCCTGGTGTCATTCGGAGCTTTCGGGCCACCGCCAAGCTGTTTTCAGCCGGCGGGTTTATCGCCGTACCAGCGCGGGGTGTACACCCACTCACCGCCACCGGCACGCGCAAAGGTGCAGGTGGTGGACGAGCCGATCAGCACCATGGTGCGCATGTCCACCTGGTCCGGGGTGAGTTGCCCCAGGGTGGTGACGCGCAGCGTCTGGCCCGGACGACCGATATCGCGGCCCAGCACCACCGGCGTTTCAGGGGTACGGTGCTGCGCGACGATCTCCAGCGCACGCCCCAGTTGCCACGGCCGCGCACGGGAAATCGGGTTGTAGAAGGCCAGGGCCAGGTCGGCCTGGGACGCGAGGTCCAGACGCTTTTCGATGATCGACCACGGCTTGAGGTTATCCGACAGCGACATCACACAGAAGTCATGCCCCAGCGGCGCCCCGGCCTGGGCAGCGGTGGCCAGGGAGGCCGAGACGCCCGGCAGGATTTGCAGGTCGACCTGGTGCCAGGCCGGGTCGCTGGACTCATGCAACGCCTCGATCACCGCAGCGGCCATGGCGAACACACCCGGGTCGCCGGACGACACCACCACCACCGAGCGCCCTTGGGCGGCCAGCTCGAAGGCGTGACGGGCACGCTGCATTTCTTCGCGGTTGTCCGTGCAGTGCTGCACCTGATCATCACGGAACGGCCCGGCCATGCGCACGTAGGTTTCGTAGCCCAGCACATCGGTGCAGCGCGCCAACTCGGCCTTGACCGCCGGCACCATCAAGTCAGCGGCGCCCGGGCCGAGCCCGATCACGGCAAGGCGCCCGCGTGGGCGACCGACCTGTGACACGTCCAACGGCTGTTCAGCCACGCTGAGGGTGATGTCCGCCTGCGGCTCGACCTTGTCAAACCGCAGCGGCACGCCCAGTTCCAGCGCAGCCTCATGCAGCGACGCTTCGGCCATCTGCAGGTCGCTGGCAAGCAGGCACGCCAGCGATTGCACGGCAAGGCCCGCCTCATGCAAGGCGGTGCGCACACGTGCGGCCAGCTGCGCGCCCGGCTTGCAGGTGGCGCAGACGGTTTTCGGATAAATCACCAATTCGTTGGCGGCCGGCACGCGCTCGGCACTGCCCACATGAATCGCCAGGCGCGCCTGTGCGGCCTGTGGCAAGTTGGCCTGCGCAAGCCAGGGCGCTTCGCCTTCAATGCGCACGCTTTCACCGGCGAGCAGGTCCGAGACGAAGCGCTTGCCCAACTCCAGGTCCGCCAATTCATAGCCCCTGGGCGGGTTGAGCAGGCAGGTACCAAAGCGCAACTCGCCGCTGGTGGTGATCGCCGCCGCCACCCCCAGCGCAGCGGCAATCTCCCGCGCCATCACATTCACACCGCCCAGCCCGCCCAGCAGGGGCACCACGGCGCTGCCGTCTTCGGCAACGGCCAGCACGGCCGGCTCCTCACCTTTTTCGAGCAGCAGCGGCGCGAGGGTACGGATGACGATGCCGGCGGCGCACAGCGCAATCAGCGGTGTCCCCTGCTGGTAGAGCTGGCGCAGTGTGGCGCCGAATTCGCTGTAGACCTGGTCCGCGCCGTCGACCCGACCGGTCAGGCCATGGATCTGCGCCGCCGGGTAAAGCTGCTGGATCCTGCGCGCAGTCGCCAGGCTGCCCTGGCCCAGAATGACAATCGCCGGGCTCATCAACCTTGCCACCGTTCACCGGGCACGATGATCAAGGAAAAATACGGTGACGACATCGGCTCCACCTGGTCCAGCGGCACGATTTTCTGATTGGCCATGGTGGCGCGCTCCACGTACAGCGCGCGCCCGGCCAGACCGAGTTCCTCCAACACTTGGCGCACCTTGTGGAAGTTGCGCCCCAACTTCATGATCACCGCCGCGTCGGCGTCCGCCAGCCGGCGCTTGAGGTCGTCGTGCGGCAACACCCCCGACAGCACCGACAGGCTCTGGTTGCGATACACCAGCGGCGCACCCAATACCGAAGCGCCGCCAAGCATCGAACACACGCCCGGGATGACCTGCGCTTCATAGCGCTCGGCAAGGCGGTCATGCAGGTACATATAGGAGCCATAGAAGAACGGGTCGCCTTCACAGATCACCGCCACATCGCGGCCCGCATCCAGGTGCGCGGCCACATCGACGCTGGCGGTGTCGTAGAAGTCGCTGATCACTTGCTCATAGGACAGCGGCGCCGGCAGCGCCTCGGTGGTCACCGGGTACACCAGGGGCATCAGGGTCTGTTGCGGCACCAGATGGTCTTCGATGATGCCGAACGCATTGCCCTTCTTGCCCTTGGCCACGAAGTACGCCACCACGGGCGACTCGCGCAGCAGGCGCAGAGCCTTGAGGGTGATCAGCTCCGGATCGCCGGGGCCTACGCCCAGGCCGATCAGACGTCCGCGTGGGTGCATTATTCGACCTCCGTGGCGAGCGCGTTGACGGCGGCGGCGGCCATGGCACTGCCGCCCAGACGGCCCTGCATGATCACGAACGGCACGCCACGGCTGTCGGCGGCAAGCATCGCCTTGGATTCGGCGGCGCCGACAAAGCCCACCGGGAAGCCGAGGATCAACGCCGGTTTCGGCGCGCCGGCGTCAAGCATTTCCAGCAGGTAGAACAAGGCGGTCGGCGCATTGCCGATCACCACCACGCTGCCTGCCAGGTGCGGGCGCCACAGCTCCAGCGCAGCGGCGGAACGGGTGTTGCCCAACGCCCGCGCCAGCTCAGGCACGCTGTCGTCACGCAGGGTGCAGATCACCGCGTTATTGGCCGGCAGGCGCGCGCGGGTCACGCCTTCGGAGACCATCCGCGCATCGCATAAAATCGGTGCGCCCGCCGCGAGCGCATCACGCCCGGCCTTGCCCGCGCCTTCGGAGAATTGCAGGCCGTCGATCGCCTCGACCATGCCGCAGGCATGAATCACCCGCACCGCGAGTTTTTCCAGGTCGGCCGGGATGCGGTCCAGGTTGGCTTCCGCGCGAATAATGGCGAAGGAGTTGCGATAGATCTCCTGACCGTCGCGGATGTAATCAATCATCGGTGTTGCTCCGTGGGCGAGCGCGTAACAGGGCGCCCGCCGCTTCAATGGAAAGAGTGCGCGCGTGCAGCCGGCCAAAACCTGGATGGGCGGCGTCGCGAAAATAGAGGTCGTAATGGCCGGGGCTCACCGCCAGCAAGGTGACCGGCGCGGTGTGCGCGGCGGCGCAGGAGCGCGGGCAACCGGACAGGTGCACCTCGACGCCGGGTTGCAGGGTGGCCAGTTGCACCGCGTCGGCCTTGGTATCGGCCAGGCCCTTGCCGCAACCGCTGGAACCGGTGCAGGCAATCATGCGCGCAAGGGGTTGCTCGATTGAACAGAGAAAGCCCAGTTGCCCCAAGCGGTCGGTGACGGCGCCAGGGCGTGCAATGTTGGGCAGCAGCACGCCTTGCCAGGGCGTGAAGCGCAACGTGCCATCGCCGTACTCGCTGGCCAACTGCGCGGCGCCCTGGAGCATCCGCGAATCCAGACGGCCCAGAGGCGCGACTGCCGCGACGTAGAACTTATTCTTCCGAGGCTGGGGATAACTCCCGATGTGCAGCAACGCACCACTGGCTGGGCGTTTGAAGCCTTTCGCCGACAGCAGCGGCAGGCTCAGGCGGCTCAATAACTTATCCACAGCCAGATGACGCATGCGCGTTTGCTCGGGCGTCGCCAGGTCGAGAAAGGCCTCCAGCACCGCCACCACCAGCGCATGGCCCTGGTCCAGCGGCACGGCCGCCACCGGCGCATTCAGGCCGGGGCAGCCGGCCAGGCCGAACGCCAGCAGCGTTTGCCCCTCGCGCACAAACGCCGACAGCCACAGGTCATGGTGATGCTCGAGCATCGCCAGGGCTTCACCGCCGTCCAGCTGCACGGCGAACTTGGCCGACAACTGATGAAAACGCGGATGACTGTCCAACGTGGCAAGAATCTGCGCGGCCAGCGGGCGGGTGTCGAACAGCATCTGCGGATCGATGCCGGCGCTGGGGCTGAGCATCAGGTTGCGCACGTCATCACCGGCCGCGTTGCTCGGGCCGAGGCCGGCCGCCAGCAGCATTGCGATCAAGGCGTCCTGCTCGGCGCCGATCCCGCGAATCTGCAGGTTGGCGCGGTTGGTCGCCTCGATCACCCCGCCCGCGTACGCCTGGGCAGCATCCGCCACGGCGTTGGCCTGGGCCGCGGTAATCGAACCACCGGCCAGTTTGACCCGACAGATACCGCCGTCCAACGCCTGGACAATACGCAGCAACCCCGGACAGGCCGAGGGGCGCAAGGTATTTACAGCGGGCGTTGGGTTCACGGGGCTACCGGTTGACGGGTAAAGGCGCGGTATTATGCCTGCTTTGTCCGGCGGCATGAAAAGCCTGCCCGTCGGATGTCGTTCAAGGAATTGCTATGTCGCCCTGGCTGACGGTTGTAGGCATCGGTGAAGACGGCTTCAAGGGCCTGGGCAGGAATGCCCGGCACGCCCTGTTGCGCGCTACGCGGATTATAGGCGGCCAACGCCAGTTGGACCTGTTGCCGTTGTGTATCAGTGGCGAGCGCCACGCGTGGCCGAGCCCGTTTTCCCTGGAGCCGGTGTTGTCACGGCGTGGGGAGCCTGTGTGCGTATTGGCCAGTGGTGATCCGATGTTCTATGGCGTCGGCGCCAGTCTGGCGCGCCAGATTGCGGCGGATGAGCTGCTGGTTATACCGGCGCCGTCGTCGGTGTCCCTGGCGGCGGCGCGTTTGGGCTGGCCGTTGCAGGACGTGGTGACGGTGTCCGTGGTGGCCCGCCCCTTCGCGGCAATCAACGCGCACCTGGCCAGCGGCGTGCGCTTGCTGGTGCTGAGCAATGATGGTGGCAGCCCTGCGTTGATTGCCGCGTTATTGACGCAGGCAGGGTTCGGGCCCAGCCGATTGACGGTGTTTGAACACTTGGGCGGCGCGAACGAGCGGCGCCTGGACGGCCTGGCCGCAGACTGGCATCACCTGGGCACTGCCGATCTGAACCTGGTCGCCATCGATTGCCTGGCCTCCAGCGAGACGCCGCCCTTGTCGCGCCTGGCGGGCCTGCCGGACTCGGCGTTCCAGCACGACGGCCAACTGACCAAACGCGATGTGCGCGCCATGACCCTCGCCCGCCTCGCCCCGATGCCCGGCGAACTGCTGTGGGATGTGGGCGCGGGCAGCGGTTCCATCGGCATCGAATGGATGCGCACGCACCCCAGCTGCCGTGCCCTGGCGATCGAGCCCGACCCGGGCCGCCAAGGCCTGATCGAACACAATCGCGACGCCCTCGGCGTGCCCGGCCTGCACCTGATTCGCGGCAAAGCCCCGGACGCGTTGCACGGCCTGCCGGTACCCGACGCCATCTTCATCGGCGGCGGCGTCACCCGCGACGGCGTGCTCGACACCTCCTGGCAACAATTGCGGCCCGGTGGACGGTTGGTGGCCAATGCAGTGACCCTGCAAAGCGAAATGACCTTGATGAACTGGCGCGCCGAGCACGGCGGCGAACTGACCCGCCTCCACGTCGCCCAGGCGCAGCCATTGGGCGAGTTCGACACCTGGCGCCAGGCGTTGCCGATCACGCTGCTCGAAGTGATCAAGCCGCTATGAACAGGATTCTGTTGCTGGGCGGCGTGACGGAAGCGCTGGCCATTGCCCGCACCCTGGGGCCGGAGCATATCTACAGTTTGGCGGGCGTGGGCCGCGTGCCGACCGACCTGAGCTGCCAGGTTCGCGTCGGGGGCTATGGAGGCGCTGAAGGGCTCGCGCAGTTTGTTCGTGATGAACGCATCAGCCTGATCCTCGATGCCACCCATCCGTATGCAGCGCAGATCAGCCACAACGCGGCCCGGGCTGCACGGTTGTGCGCTGTGCCGTGCTGGGCATTGCGACGTCCGGCGTGGCAGCCACAGGCCAGGGATGATTGGCGCGAAGTGTCTGACTGGGCTGAACTGATCCAAGGATTGAAGCCCTTCAAGCGCCCGCTGTTCACCTTGGGTCGCGAACCCTTGCAGCATCTCGATGAAATCCCCGCCGACCAGTTCTGGACGTTGCGCGCGCTGGACGTGTACCCGGGCAACGAGCGCTGTGAAGTGATCGGCGCACGCGGGCCGTTTCTGATCGAGGATGAGCGGGCGTTATTCGAACGACGCCGGATTGATGTGCTGATCAGCAAGAACAGCGGCAGCACCGCCACCGAACCGAAGCTGGAAGTGGCGCGGGAACGTGGGGTGCCGGTGTTGGTGTTGAAGCGGCCGGTGTTGGCTCATGTAGACCGTGAACTCTTGTCGCCTGAAGAAACACTCATCGCGTTGGCAAATTTCATTCGATAAGTCAGGATCTCTCGCTTGCTTGATAAGTAACCTATTTGTTACCTTCAGGACGGCGAATGATCGAGATTGAAGAATACCGACGTGACAGCGTGACAAGAAATTGAAACAAAAGAGGTAACCAGCATGGCGTTAACCCGTAGCTACAAGCACACCATCGCTGAACGTGCCCAGCGCGACCCTGCATTTGCCCAAGCTCTTCTCGACGAGGCCGCTACGCTGTTTCTCAACGGTGAGCCGGAAGTTTCCCGCGTGATTCTGCGTGATTTGGTCAACGCCACGGTGGGTTTTGAAGGACTTGCGAAAGAAACTGCCAAACCGAGTAAAAGCCTGCACCGAATGCTCTCAGCCAGCGGTAATCCAAGCATGGATAACCTCGCCGCGATTTTTGCAGTGATCAGAAAAGCCTTAGGTGTCGACATGCAGGTGCACGGAGTTCCCGCTGCATAATTGGTACAACAACCAGCATCAGCGAGGCTACAGGCAATGTGGGAGGGGGCTTGCCCCCGATAGCGGTGTGTCAGTCACTGATTTTCTGGCTGTTCCTCCGCACTCGGGAGCAAGCCCCCTCCCACAGTTGACCTGCGTAGCCTTGAAGTTCGGCACCCACTCAATTCCCCGTCTATCCTCAAATCCGACACTGCGACACCACACCACACCACGCGTTTTTACTTATCCCCCCCGATCAGGCTAAATACCCGCCTGATCGTTTAACCCTACGGATTATCCGCCATGGCCCGTCAACGCTTTGCAATTGCCTGGATCGCCTGCCTTGCAGTGCTGTTCAATGCGTTTGCCATGCCGCTGGCCAGTGCGATGCAGCAGGCCGATGACCCGGTCAAGCGCCTGCTGTTGGGTGGGTTCTGTTCGTCCAATGGCGCCAGCCTGCAGGCCATTGCCCTGGGTCAGTTGGAAATCCCGGCAGCGCCGGACGATCACTCCGCCATGCAGCATTGCTGGTGTTGCTCGGGCTCGGCGCCGTGGGTGGCGTTGCCGGGGCATGTGCCGCAGTTGTATGTGATGCGCCAGCAAGCGCTGCAGAGCCTGCCGCCGCGCGTGTTGCGCAATCCCGCCCCGCGCCGGCAATGGCCGAGCCTCAATCCCCGCGCTTCTCCAACGGTCTGATCTTCTTCGCAAGTGAACTGCGTTCAGAACCGTTCCGGAGAACTGCCATGCTTAAATCTTCCCTGCTTCTGGCGGCGTTGCTGCTGCCGGTGTTCAGTGCTGCCAATGCCGAGGACTACAAGGCCGGTGACCTGTTGGTCAGCGACCCCTGGTCCCGGGAGTTGCCACCGAATGCGCCCACGGTCGCGGCGTACTTTGTGATTCATAACACCGGGACTGCCCCGGATCGCCTGCTCGGCGTGGAAACCAGCGTGGCCGAGAAAGCCGAGCTGCATGAGCATGTGATGCAGGGCGACCTGATGAAGATGCAGCAAGTGCCCAGCGTTGCCGTACCGGCCAAGGGCGAGCTGACGTTCGCGCCGATGGCCTATCACGTGATGCTGCTGGGCCTCAAGGACCGCAGCCTGTTGGCCGATGGCAAGCAATTCCCACTGACCCTGATGTTTGAAAAAGCCGGCAAGGTCGAGGTAAACGTATCGGTTCAGAAGTCGCCACCGATGACCGCTCACGAGCATAAGCACGCCCAGTAGGCCTACCCCGATGGGCGCCCGCAGCGCCAGGTTGTCTCCACGCCGCCGCTTGATGCGCGGCAGTTGGGTCAGCCTGTTCGCCATGTTGATGATCTTTATCGGTCCGCTGATTTCCCAGGCGATGCCGATGGATCATCACGCCGGTATGTCCA
Organism: Pseudomonas sp. 31 R 17; assembly: GCF_900004915.1. Lineage (NCBI taxonomy): Bacteria > Pseudomonadati > Pseudomonadota > Gammaproteobacteria > Pseudomonadales > Pseudomonadaceae > Pseudomonas > Pseudomonas sp. 31 R 17. Next base: position 88,831 of record NZ_CVTN01000031.1, on the reverse strand, counting down.
TGGACATGCCCGCGTGCCACGGCGAGCCCAAGCCGAGCAAAGCCCCCGACGAACATCATGTCCTCTGGGAAAAATGCGGCTATTGCAGCCTGCTGTTCAGTTGCCCCGCCCTGCCCGGCAGCGTCTCCTGCATCACCCTCGGCACCCCGCCGCCCGCCAACGCGCTCATTCCCACCCCGCGCCTGGGCCATGCCCGGCAGAGCATCTTCCCTGGCGCGCGCAGTCGTGCGCCGCCCATCGCGTCGTAAGCCCTTCACCGCGCTACTTCACCCCGGCCGACTTCAAACAGACAGCCGCAGGCTGCTGGCCGTGTTGTTTACGACTGATTGATGGAATTTTTCATGTCCAGGTTTTCTGCTGACACCCGATTGGGCGCTGCCCCGGTTTTCGCCGTTCTGTGCGGCGCGCTGCTTGCGCCACAAGCCCATGCTGACGAACACGAACTGAGCCCCACGGTCGTCACCGCGATCGCCCCCAGCTCGCCGCTCACCGTTGTCACCCACCCCAAGGATCCACGCCAGCCGGTGCCCGCCAGCGATGGCGGCGATTACCTCAAGACCATCCCCGGCTTCGCCCTGGTGCGCAACGGCGGCACCAACGGTGACCCGGTGTTGCGCGGCATGTTCGGCTCGCGCCTGAATATCCTTACCAACGGCGGCATGATGCTCGGCGCCTGCCCGGGCCGCATGGATGCGCCCACCTCGTATATCTCGCCGGAAACCTACGACAAACTCACCGTGATCAAAGGCCCGCAAACCGTGCTCTGGGGCCCCGGTGCGTCAGCCGGTACGATCCTGTTCGAGCGCGAGCCCGAGCAGTTCGGCGAGCTGGGCACGCGGGTCAATGCCAGTGTGCTGGCCGGCTCCAACGGGCGTTTCGACAAGGTCATCGATGCCGCTGCCGGAGGGCCGTTGGGCTATGTGCGGGTGATCGGCAACCAGGCCCATGCCGACGACTACAAGGACGGCAACAACGACCGCGTCGCCTCGCGTTATGACAAGTGGAATGGCGACGTGGCCGTCGGTTTCACCCCCGACGCCGACACCCTGCTGGAACTCACCGCCGGCCGTGGCAATGGCGAAGCGCGCTATGCCGGGCGCGGCATGGACGGCTCGCAGTTCCTGCGCGAAAGCCTCGGCCTGCGTTTGGAAAAATCCAACATCGGCGAAGTGCTGGACAAGGTCGAGGCCCAGGTCTACTACAACTACGCCGACCACGTCATGGACAACTACAGCCTGCGCGTCCCCTCGGGCACCGGCATGATGGCCGGGCCCATGGCCTCCAACGTCGACCGGCGCACCCTCGGTGGGCGGATCAAGGCGACCTGGCGCTGGGCCGATGTGCAACTGATCGGCGGCCTGGACGCGCAGACCAACGAACACCGCGCGCGCAGCAGCATGGGCATCGACACCTACAAGGACCTGCCGCGCAGCAAGGACGCCGACTTTCACAACTACGGCGTATTCGGTGAACTGACCTGGTACGCCGCCGACAATGGCCGCCTGATCACCGGCGCCCGCCTGGACCGTGCCTCGGCCAGGGATTTTCGCCAACGCACCGGCTCGGCAATGATGAGCCGTGCCAACCCCACCGCCGACGCCACCCGCGCAGACACCTTGCCCTCGGGCTTCGTGCGCTTTGAGCATGATCTTGCGGACACGCCCACTACCGTTTATGCGGGCCTGGGTCACGCTGAACGTTTCCCGGACTACTGGGAACTGTTCTCCCCCAACACCGGAGCGGCCGGCTCGGTGAATGCCTTCGACGGCGTAAAGCCGGAGAAGACCACCCAGCTGGATGTTGGCGCGCAGTACAAAACCGCCAACCTTGACGCCTGGGCCTCGGCTTATGTCGGCCAGGTGCGCGACTTCATCCTGTTCGACTACCGGCCCGGCATGATGGGCACCACCTCCCAGGCACGCAATGTCGACGCACGCATCATGGGCGGTGAACTGGGCGCGGCGTACAAGCTGACCACTCACTGGAAAGCCGACGCGAGCCTCGCCTACGCCTGGGGCAAGAACAGCAGCGACGGCAAAGCCCTGCCGCAGATGCCGCCGCTGGATGCGCGCCTGGGCCTGACCTACAGCCAGGACGACTGGAGTGCCGGCGCGTTGTGGCGCGTGGTCGCGGCGCAGAACCGCATCGACCCGAACAAGGGCAACGTGGTCGGCAAGGACTACGACACAAGCGGCGGTTTTGGCGTGTTCTCGCTCAATGCCGCGTACCGCATCAACAAGCACTTCAAGGTCAGCAGCGGGGTCGACAACCTCTTTGGCAAGGCATACGCCGAGCATTTGAACCTGGCGGGGAATGCCGGGTTCGGTTACCCGGCAAGCAACCCGCAGGCCATCAAGGAACCGGGGCGTACGCTCTGGACCAAGGTGGATATGAGCTTCTAACAGCATCGGGGGCAAGCCCCCTCCCACACTTGACCAGGTTCCCAAATCCAACTATGTGAACCCAATCCAATGTGGGAGGGGGCTTGCCCCCGATAGCGGTGTAACCGACACAAAAAATCAAAAGCCTTGCGGAGCCCCTGATGAGCACACCAAAGATCTCCTTCTACAACCTGGCCTGGCGCTGGCACTTCTACGCCGGCCTCTTCGTCGCCCCCTTCATGGTGCTGCTGGCCCTGACCGGCATCATCTACCTGTTCAAACCCCAGCTCGACCCGTTGCTGTACGGCCACCTGCTCAGCGTTCCCGCCGCCGAACACGCGCTGAGCGCCGACGAGCAGCTGCAACGCGCCAGAGCCGCCTACCCCCAGGCTGCGATCAGCAAGTACCTTCCGCCCGCCGATGCCACCAGCAGCGCACAGTTTGTGATGCATAACCAGGGCCGCGAAATCAGCGTATTCGTCGACCCGTATCGCGGCACCGTCCTGGGTGAGCAGGACGCCAAATACAACCTGCAAGCCATCGCCCGCGCCCTGCACGGCGAGTTGATGATCGGCACCACCGGTGATCGCCTGATAGAGCTCGCCGCCGGCTGGGGCGTAATGCTGGTGGTGTCCGGCCTGTACCTGTGGTGGCCACGCGGCAAGTCATCGGCCGGCGTATTGTGGCCCCGACTCAACCGCCGTGGCCGCGTGTTCTGGCGCGACCTGCACGCCGTCGCCGGTTTCTGGGGCGCAGCGTTTTTGCTGGTGATGCTGCTCAGCGGCATGACCTGGACGGGCTTCTGGGGCAAGCAATACGCCGCCCTGTGGAACACTTTTCCGGCGGCGATGTGGAACAACGTGCCGCAGTCCGACCAGCAGGCACGCGTGCTCAACACGGCCACCCAACAGACCGTGCCCTGGGCCATGGAAAACACGCCGATGCCGATGTCCGGCGACCACGCCGAACACATGAACCACGGCGCCATGCATGCAGGCCCCGCCACGCCGACCGTGCGCCTGCAACAGGTGGTCGACCTGGCCAATGCGCGCAAGGTCGAGCCCGGCTACAGCATCACCTTCCCCACCACCGCCACGGGGGTATTCACCGTCGCAGTGTTCGCCAACGACCCGCGCAATGACGCCACCCTGCATGTGGACCAGTACACCGGCAAGGTCCTGGCCGATGTGCGTTGGGCGCATTACAACCTGGTCGCACGCGCCACCGAGACCGGCGTGATGTTGCACGAAGGCAAGATGTTCGGCTGGATCAACCAACTGATCGTGCTGGTGATCTGCCTGATGATCCTGCTCAGCGCGGTGAGTGGCGTGGTGATCTGGTGGAAGCGTCGGCCACAGGGCGGGCTGGGTGTGCCGCCGCTGCGTCATGACGTGCCGAAGTGGAAAACCGCGATGGTGATCATGCTCGGGCTGGCGATCATTTTCCCGTTGGTGGGCGCATCGTTGATCCTGGTGTGGGCGCTGGATCGCCTGGTGCTGTCACGCTTTTTTGCCCAAGGTGAATCTGCCTCAGGTTAAGCATGAAGCAGGCGAGATGCCCGACGCTGCGGGCTTGTGTAGCCTTGCGCGACTGTTGTCGCGCAGCCAATAAGTGTTAACTTATAACACTTTCTGCGTTATCGTTGCTCGCCGCGCCCTGCGGCGAGCCCCCCTTCAAGAAGCGATTGAATCGACCGATGAACAACTCCCTAGCGTGCGGCCTGTGCCTGCTCGCCCTGCATACCAACGTCCAGGCCATGACCCTGCCCGAGAGCGCCATCACGGCACCGGCAGTGGATAACGAACGTGTCGAGCTCAATACGCCGACTACCGCCGGTTCGCGCCTGAACCTGACGGCGCTGCAAACTCCCGGCAGCGTAGAAAGCCAGACCGGCGCGCAGATCCGAGCACGTGGCGACGCCAGCGTGCAAGACGCCATCTCCCGCGCCACCGGCATCACCCGCACCGGCACCCCGGGCGACGGTGGCACCTCGCTGCAGGCCCGTGGCTTTACCGGCCAGAGCTCGGTGATGCAACTGTACGACGGTAACCGCATGTACACCGGCATGGGCACCTCGACCTTCCCGGTGGACACCTGGGCGGTGGAACGGGTGGACGTGCTGCGCGGCCCGGCCTCGGTGCTGTACGGCGAAGGCGCTACCGGCGCGGTGGTCAATACGGTCCCGAAAAAGCCTTTCACGGGCGCGATCGAAAACCGCATCCGCCTCGGCTACGGTTCCTACGACCGCCAGCAACAAGCCCTGGACAGTGGCGGCTCACTGACCGATACCCTTAGCTACCGCCTGAACCTCAACCGTCTGCGCAGCAACGGTTTCATCGACCGTGGCGACGCCAGCAGCGACTTCATCAGCGGCGCCCTGCGCTGGCAGGCGGCCGACAACCTGAGCTTCACCCTGACCAGTGACTACGGCGACCAGCGCCCACAAAACTACTTCGGCACGCCCCTGATCAACGGCCAGTTGCACAAGGGCCTGCGCGACAAGAACTACAACGTCAGCAACGACACCCAGCACTACAACGACCAGTGGACACGCCTGACCAGCGAGTGGCAGTTGAGCGATAACGTCAGCGCCACCAACGAGCTGTACTACCTGAAAAACCAGCGTCGCTGGCAGAACGCCGAGAACTACAACTTCACCAACGGCCAACTGACCCGCAGCGGCAACTTCGGGATCAAGCACGATCAGGAACAGGTGGGCGACCGCCAGACCTTCACCTTCAAGCACACCCTGTTCGGCCTCGACAGCCAGACCGTGGCGGGCGTGGAATACAACCGCATTCGCTTCCGCCTGGCGAGCAACACGCCGTTTAATGACGTGGCACAAACCGGCCAACCCGTCGACCTGTATCACCCGGCGCCTGCGCCATTTGCCAGCCAGGACCCGTTCAAACCGGTGTTCGCCACCACCACCAGGACGGTGGCCGGCTTCGCGGAAAACCGCCTGCAACTCACGGATAAACTCGCGCTGGTCACCGGCATCCGCCGCGACTACGCGCACATCGACCGCGACGATCTGCGCACCGGTGGCCAATCCGACAAAACCCTCACCGGCAATAACTGGAAAGCCGGACTGGTCTACGCGATCACCCCGCAGACTTCGGTCTACGGCCAGTACGCCACCAGCACCGACGGCGTCGGCGGGTTGATTTCCCTGAGCCCGAGCCAGCAGCAGTTCGACCTGTCCACTGCCAGGCAGACCGAGGTCGGTATCAAGCAAGCATTCTGGGACGCACGGGGTGAATGGACCCTGGCGGCCTACCACATCGTCAAGAAGAAGCTGCTGACGGACGTGCCGGGCGCCCCGGATTTCAAGCAGCAAGTCGGCCAACAATCCTCCGACGGCCTGGAGGCCAGCCTCGACCTGCAACTGCCTCACGCCTGGCAGTTGCAAGCCAACGCCGCCATCGTGCGAGCGCAGTATGACGACTTCAAACAGGACGTCGGCGGCGTGCAGGTGTCGCGCGACGGCAACCGCCCAGTGGACGTGCCGCGCCGCACCGCCAACCTGTGGCTGAGCAAGGCCGTGACAGACAACGTGCGTGCCGGTGCCGGTGTGCGTTATGTCGATGCACGGTATGCCGACATGGCCAACCAGAACGAGGTGCCGAGCTACACCGTGGTCGATGCGACACTGTCGTGGAACGCCATGCGCAACACCACACTGGGCCTGCAACTCAACAACCTGTTCGATCGTACTTATGCAGTCAGCCAGTACAACGATGGGCAGCAGTGGATTCTGGGTGTACCTCGTTCCATGTTCGTTACTGCCGACTACACCTTTTAATGACCTCGCTCACCCTCACCGACCTGGCTTGGACTCCACCCGGCCACGACCACTGCCTTCACCGGTTCCAACTGCGTGACGCCGGCCTGCAGGTCGCTGCCGGGGAGTTTGTCGGCCTGATCGGGCCTAACGGCAGCGGCAAGACCAGCCTGCTGCGCTGTGCCTATCGATTCACCCGGCCGGAGCGCGGCGAGGTAATGCTTGAGCACCAGAACGTCTGGAAGCAAAGCGCCAAGTGGTGTGCGCAACGCATCGCGGTGGTGCTGCAGGAATTCCCCGACGCGTTCGGCTTGCGCGTGGATGAAGTGGTCGCCATGGGCCGCACGCCTCACAAGGGGTTGTTCGACAGCGACACCCAGCACGACCAGCAACTGATCCGCAACGCACTGCAGTCGGTGGGGATGCAGGGTTTCGCAGACCACGCCTTCGCCACCCTCTCGGGCGGTGAAAAGCAGCGCGTCATCCTGGCTCGCGCCCTGGCCCAGCAACCGCAACTGCTGATCCTCGATGAGCCGACCAACCACCTCGACCCGCGCTATCAGCTGGAGCTGTTAAGGCTGGTCAAGCAGTTGAACATCGGCACCCTGGCCAGCATCCACGACCTGAACCTGGCCGCCGCGTTCTGTGATCGCCTGTACGTGATCCATCACGGGCGCATCGTCGCCAGCGGCACGCCCCATGAAGTGCTGACCGCCGCGTTGCTGCGCGACGTGTTTGGCGTCCAAGCCCTGATCGACACCCATCCCTTGTCCGGCTACCCCCGAATCACCTGGATAACCCAACCATGATCCTGCGCGCCCTGCTGTCTCTCGCCCTGATGTTCGCCACTGCCCAAGCGCTCGCCGAAGCCACCTATTACCCGCTGACCATCAAGAGTTGCAACCGCGACGTGACCTTCCAGCAAGCCCCGCAACACGCGGTCAGCCACGACATCAACATGACCCAGATGATGCTCGCCCTGGGCCTCAAGCCACGCATGGCCGGCTACAGCGGCGTGACGGGCTGGAAGTCAGTGCCGCCGGACATGGCCGCGATCCTCGACGGCCTGCCGGAGCTGGCGAGCAAGTACCCATCAGTGGAAACCTTGCTCAATGCCAACGTGGATTTCTTCTTCGCCGGTTGGGACTACGGCATGCGCGTGGGCGGCGACCTCACGCCGCACACCCTGCAACCCTTGGGTATCAACGTGTATGAGCTGACCGAGTCGTGTGCGTTCGTGATGAAGCGCCCCGCTGCCACACTGGAAGACACCTATAACGACCTGCGCAACCTGGGCAAGATTTTCGACGTGCAAGACCGTGCCAACGCGCTGATCGCCCAGATGCAGGCGCAGGTGGCCCAGGTACAAAAAGACCTGCCCGCCGACAAGCCACGGGTGTTTCTTTACGACAGCGGCGAAGACCGCGCCATGACGTCAGGACGCCTGGGCATGCCACACGCGTTAATCGACGCCGCTGGCGGGCGCAATATCCTCGACGACGTCGACGCCAGCTGGACCCGGGTCAACTGGGAAACCGTGGTGGAGCGCAACCCGCAGGTGATCGTGATCGTCGACTACAGCGAAATCACGGCCAAGCAGAAAGAGCAATTTCTGCTCGATAACCCGGCCCTGCAATCGGTGGACGCCATCAGGAACCGGCGCTTTATCGTGATCCCGTACGTGCAGGCCACGCCGGGTATCGACAACGTGCTGGCGGTGCAAGCCCTGGCCAAAGGGTTCCACGGCGAATGATCGACCGTCGCTACGCCTTGCTGCTGAGTGCCCTGGGCGCGTTTTTGCTGATCTCCTGCGTGATCTCGCTGGGGTTCGGATCGGCGCGGGTGCCGGTGGACGTGGTGTGGCGGATCCTGCTGCACAAGACGTGCGGCATCGGTGAAGTGGGTTGGAGTGCGGGCCAGGAACATATCGTCTGGCTGATCCGCGTGCCGCGCATGCTGCTCGGCGCCTTGGTGGGCGCCGGGCTGGCGTTGATCGGCGCGGTGTTGCAGGCCGTGACGCGTAACCCGTTGGCCGACCCACATTTGCTCGGCGTGACGTCCGGCGCCACCCTCGGCGCGGTGATCGTGGTGCTGCATGTGGGCGAAGTCATCGGCCTGCTGACCCTGCCCATTGCGGCCTTTATCGGTGCGCTGCTGAGCATGCTGGTGGTGCTGGCCGTGGCCAGTCGCAATGGCCGCCTGGAAAGCGATCGCCTGCTGCTGTGCGGCGTGGCGGTGTCCTTCGTGATGATGGCGGTGGCCAACCTGCTGCTGTTCATGGGCGACCACCGCGCCGCCTCAGCGGTGATGTTCTGGATGCTCGGCGGCCTGGGCCTGGCGCGTTGGGAGCTGCTGGCGATTCCCGCCGCCACGGTGGTGCTTGGGTTGGCCCTGCTGTCGGGCATGGCGCGTCCGCTCAATGCCCTGATGGCCGGTGAGCAGACCGCCGTGACCCTGGGCCTGAACGCACGCAACGTGCGGCTCAAGGTGTTTTTGATTGCGTCGTTGATGACCGGCGTGCTGGTGTCGATCAGCGGCTCCATCGGCTTTGTCGGCCTGATGGTGCCGCACATCGCCCGGCGCCTGGTAGGCGCCGAGCACCGGCGCTTGCTGCCGGTGTGCGTGCTGCTGGGCAGTGTGTTCCTGGTATGGGTCGACGTCGCGGCACGCACGCTGATCGCCCCTGAAGACCTGCCGATTGGCGTAGCAACGGCGGCCATCGGCGGGCTGTTTTTTATCGGCTTGATGCGCAGGCGCTGACCGCGCCCCGTTGTAGCGCACCGCCACGCACCGACACTTGCGCCTGCCATTTCCTGGTGCGTCACGCCTGCAAAAGCGCGGGCAAAACAGGCATTTCATGGGGTTTGGCGACTCGGCACAGCGCTTGCAATCCCCTGCTCAACTTGTCCCTCACACCCTTGTTGAGTTCACGGAGATCGCACCATGAAGCGTCGCAGTTTGATCAAGGCATTCACCCTGTCGGCATCCATTGCGGCTATGGGCTTGACCTGGACCGTCCAGGCCGCCGAGACCATCAAGGTCGGCATCCTGCACTCGTTGTCCGGGACCATGGCGATCTCCGAAACCTCGCTTAAAGACATGGCGCTGATGACCATCGACGAGATCAACGCCAAGGGCGGTGTGAACGGCAAGATGCTCGAACCGGTGGTGGTGGACCCGGCGTCCAACTGGCCGCTGTTCGCGGAAAAAGGCCGGCAGTTGCTGACCCAGGACAAGGTCGCCGTGGTGTTCGGCTGCTGGACCTCGGTGTCGCGTAAATCCGTACTGCCGGTGTTCGAAGAACTCAATGGCCTGCTGTTCTACCCGGTGCAATACGAAGGCGAGGAAATGTCGCCGAACGTGTTCTATACCGGTGCGGCGCCCAACCAGCAGGCGATCCCGGCGGTGGAATACCTGATGAGCGAAGAAGGTGGCAGCGCCAAGCGTTTCTTCCTGCTCGGCACCGACTATGTGTACCCGCGCACCACCAACAAGATCCTGCGCTCGTTCCTGCATGCCAAAGGCGTGGCGGACAAGGATATCGAAGAGGTCTACACCCCGTTCGGCCACAGCGATTACCAGACCATCGTCGCCAACATCAAGAAGTTCTCCGCCGGCGGCAAGACCGCAGTGATTTCCACCGTGAATGGCGACTCCAATGTGCCGTTCTACAAAGAACTGGCCAACCAGGGCCTGAAGGCAACCGATGTACCGGTGGTGGCATTCTCGGTGGGCGAAGAAGAACTGCGCGGCATCGACACCAAGCCGCTGGTGGGCAACCTCGCGGCGTGGAACTACTTCCAGTCGGTGGAGAACCCGGTGAACCAGAAATTCGTCGCCGACTGGAGAGCCTACGCCAAGAAACACAACCTGCCGGGCGCGGACAAAGCCGTGACCAACGACCCGATGGAAGCCACCTACGTAGGCATCCATATGTGGGCCCAGGCGGCGGAGAAAGCCAAGTCCACCGACGTCGACAAAGTGCGTGAAGCCCTGGCCGGCCAGACCTTCGCCGCGCCGTCGGGCTTCACCCTGACCATGGACAAGACCAACCACCACCTGCACAAGCCGGTGATGATCGGCGAGATCCAGGCCGACGGGCAGTTCTCGGTGGTGTGGCAGACCGAAGCGCCGATCCGCGCCCAGCCGTGGAGCCCGTACATTCCGGGCAATGACAAAAAACCGGACTATGCGGTGAAGAGCAACTGAAGCCCACTACAGGTCAAAAATGTGGGAGGGGGCTTGCCCCCGATAGCGGAGTGTCAGACCTATATTCATCAACTGACACACTGCCATCGGGGGCAAGCCCCCTCCCACACTGTCCCCGCATGATCAGGACATTGTGTATGCCCACTGCCCTTCAACGCTGCTTCCTGGCATTGCTGCTGTTGCTGCCTTTGGCCGCACACGCCAGCGACGCCGACGACTTCCTTGCCGCCAACCCGGTGCAGCAAGCCAAACTCCTCCAGGCGTGGGCCGCCAACCCCGATCCTGCGCGCATCGAGCTGGTGGACGCCCTTGCGCAAGGCCAGCTCACGCTCAACGGCGAAACCAAAACCCTGCGCCTGAACAACCGCCTGCGCGGCCTGATCGACAATGTACAAGCCAGTCAGCAATTGCTCGCCGCCGACCCCAAGGTGCGCTTGAATGCTGCGCGTACCCTGCAAAAAAGCGCAGTGCCTGCGCAACTGAAATTCCTCGACCAGCAAGTCGCCGCCGAAACCGATGAGGAGGTGCACAGCGCCCTCAGCCTGGCCCTGGCCAACCTGCAACTGGTCGACACCGACCCGGTGGTGCGCCTGGCCGCGGTGCGCTTGCTCGGCAGCACCGGCGACCCGCTGGCCCGCACGCGCCTGGAAGCCTTGCTCGCGCCCGGCGTCGAAACCGATGCCGCCGTGCACACCGCCGCCGAAACCAGCCTGGCCCAGGTCAAACGCAAATTGATGTTCGGTGAGATCCTCGGCCAGGCCTTCAGCGGTATGTCCCTGGGCTCGATTCTATTGCTCGCGGCCCTGGGCCTGGCGATCACCTTCGGCCTGCTTGGCGTGATCAATATGGCCCACGGCGAGATGCTGATGCTCGGCGCCTATTCCACCTACGTGGTGCAGTTGCTGATGCAGCGCTACGTGCCCCAGGCCATCGAGTTCTACCCGCTGATCGCCCTGCCGGTGGCGTTCTTCGTCACCGCCGCCATCGGCATGGCGCTGGAGCGCACGGTGATTCGTCACCTGTATGGCCGGCCACTGGAAACCCTGCTCGCCACCTGGGGCATCAGCCTGATGCTGATTCAGTTGGTGCGCCTGGTGTTCGGTGCGCAGAACGTTGAAGTGTCCAATCCACAATGGCTGTCCGGCGGCATTCAAGTGCTGCCCAACCTGGTGCTGCCGTACAACCGTCTCGTGATCATTGCGTTCGCCCTGTTCGTGGTGGTGTTGACCTGGCTGCTGCTGAACAAGACGCGCCTGGGCCTCAACGTGCGCGCCGTCACCCAGAACCGCAACATGGCCGCCTGCTGCGGCGTGCCCACCGGACGCGTGGACATGCTCGCCTTCGGCCTCGGCTCCGGCATCGCGGGCCTGGGCGGCGTGGCGCTGAGCCAGGTCGGCAACGTCGGCCCGGACCTGGGCCAGAGCTACATCATCGACTCGTTCCTGGTGGTGGTGTTGGGCGGTGTCGGCCAGTTGGCCGGCAGCGTGACGGCGGCCTTTGGCCTGGGGATCGCCAACAAGATCCTGGAGCCGCAGATCGGTGCGGTGCTCGGCAAGATTTTGATCCTTGCGCTGATCATTCTGTTTATCCAGAAACGCCCGCAGGGACTCTTCGCACTGAAAGGACGGGTGATCGACTGATGAATCAGCCATTGATGCTAACGGCCACGCAAAAGGCCGGCCCCAAGGTGACGATTGCAGTGGGCGTGGTGATCCTGTTGCTGCTGCTGGCTCTGCCCTTGGGTTCGCTGCTGTCGCCGGACAACCCGCTGCATGTGTCGGCCTATACCTTGACGCTGGTCGGCAAGATTCTCTGCTATGCCATCGTCGCACTGGCGCTGGACCTGGTGTGGGGTTACGCCGGCATGTTGTCCCTCGGCCACGGCCTGTTCTTCGCCCTCGGTGGTTATGCCATGGGCATGTACCTGATGCGCCAGGCATCGGGCGATGAGTTGCCGGCGTTCATGACGTTTCTGTCGTGGACCGAGTTGCCCTGGTACTGGGTGGGCACCCAACACTTCTGGTGGGCGCTGTGCCTGGTGGTCCTGGCGCCGGGCTTGCTGGCCCTGGTGTTCGGCTTCTTCGCTTTCCGCTCACGGATCAAGGGCGTGTATTTCTCGATCATGACCCAGGCCCTGACCTTTGCCGGGATGCTGTTGTTCTTTCGCAATGAAACCGGGTTTGGCGGCAATAACGGCTTTACCAATTTCCGCAGCATCCTCGGCTTTGGCATCACTGAACCAGGCACGCGGGCGGTGTTGTTCGTGGCCACGGTACTGCTGCTGGTGGCCAGCCTGTACATCGGCTGGCGCCTGGCCCGCAGCAAATTCGGCCGCGTGCTCACCGCACTGCGTGACGCGGAAAACCGCCTGATGTTCTGCGGCTATGACCCGCGTGGCTTCAAGCTGTTCGTGTGGGTGCTGAGCGCGGTGCTGTGCGGTTTGGCGGGCGCGTTGTATGTGCCGCAGGTGGGCATCATCAACCCCGGCGAAATGTCGCCGACCAACTCCATCGAAGCCGCCGTGTGGGTGGCCCTGGGCGGGCGTGGCACGCTGATCGGTCCACTGCTCGGCGCCGGGGTGGTGAACGGCATGAAGAGCTGGTTCACCGTGGCCTTTCCGGAGTACTGGCTGTTCTTCCTCGGGGCGCTGTTCATCATCGTCACGCTGTACCTGCCCAAGGGCGTCATCGGGCTGCTGAAGAAATGAGGAACGTCATGCTTGAACCTATTTTCGATGCGGGCAGCGGCCGCGATGCGATCGGCATCGGCCAGGCGGCCGGCAAGGGCTTGAACACCCGTCACGGCACCATCCTGACCCTGGAAGATATCAGTGTCAGCTTCGACGGTTTCAAGGCGCTCAACGACCTCAACCTCTACATCGGCGTCGGTGAACTGCGCTGCATCATCGGCCCCAACGGCGCGGGCAAGACCACGCTGATGGACGTGATCACCGGCAAGACACGGCCCAGCCACGGCAACGCCTGGTTCGGCGAAACCCTGGACTTGACCGGCATGAGCGAGGTGCAGATCGCCCAGGCCGGCATCGGTCGCAAGTTCCAGAAGCCGACCGTGTTCGAGGCGTTGAGCGTGTTCGAAAACCTGGAGCTGGCGCAGAAGACCGACAAGTCGGTGTGGGCCAGCCTGCGCGCACGCCTGAGTGGCGAGCAGAAAGACCGCATCGATGAAGTGCTCGACACCATCCGCCTCACCGCCTCGGTGCATCGGCCCGCCGGTTTGCTGTCCCACGGCCAGAAGCAGTTCCTCGAAATCGGCATGCTGCTGATGCAGGACCCGCAACTGTTGCTGCTGGATGAACCGGTGGCGGGCATGACCGACGCCGAAACCGAATTCACCGCCGAACTGTTCAAGCGCCTGGCCGGCAAGCACTCGTTGATGGTGGTGGAGCACGACATGGGCTTTGTCGGCTCGATTGCCGACCACGTCACCGTGCTGCACCAGGGCAGCGTATTGGCCGAAGGGTCGCTGGAACAGGTGCAGGAAAATGAGCGGGTGATCGAGGTTTACCTCGGTCGCTAAGGTGGTTTTCCCGTAGGAGCGAGCGTGCTCGCGAAGATCGTCAACGATAGCGCGGGCATTCTGAATGCACGCGGTGCCCTCAGGTTTTTCGCGAGCAAGCTCGCTCCTACAGGGGATTGAGGAGGTTTTTGGATGCTGCAAGTCGACAAGCTGCACCAGTATTACGGCGGTAGCCACATCCTGCGCGGGCTGTCCTTTGATGTGAAGATCGGCGAAGTCACCTGCCTGCTCGGGCGCAACGGCGTGGGCAAGACCACCCTGCTCAAGTGCCTGATGGGCCTGCTGCCGGCCAAGGAAGGCGCAGTGAACTGGGAAGGCAAGACCATTACCGGTTTCAAGCCGCATCAGCGCGTGCATGCCGGGATCGCTTATGTGCCGCAAGGACGCGAGATTTTCGCGCGCCTGACCGTGGAAGAAAACCTGCTGATGGGCCTTTCGCGCTTCCCGGGCGCCGAAGCCAGGGAAGTGCCTGCGTTCATCTACGAATTGTTTCCGGTACTGCTGCAAATGAAGCATCGACGCGGCGGCGACTTGTCCGGTGGTCAGCAGCAGCAGTTGGCGATCGGCCGCGCCCTGGCCAGCCGTCCGCGCCTGTTGATCCTCGACGAACCCACCGAAGGCATCCAGCCATCGGTGATCAAGGAAATCGGCGCCGTCATCAAGCAACTCGCCGCCCGTGGCGATATGGCGATCCTGCTGGTGGAGCAGTTCTATGATTTTGCCGCCGAACTGGCCGACCAGTACCTGGTGATGTCACGCGGCGAAATCGTGCAGCAGGGCCGTGGTGAAAATATGGAAAGCGAGGGTGTACGCGGTCTCGTAACCATCTAATCTGTAGCCTCCTGACGATAAGCACTCAGCCATGAACCTGCCCGTTTCCCCTGCCCTGTTCACCCCCAGCTGGCACGCCGAGCTGGAACTGGGCTATGCGCGTTTCGGCGACACCACGCGCCCGGTCATGCGCCGTCACCTTGGCCCGCTGCGGGTGCAAAAGCACCTGTATGCCGAAGGCCCCGAGGTGTGCCAGCACATCATCGTGCACCCGCCCGGCGGGATTGCCGGTGGCGATCGCCTGGACATCAGCGCCCACGTCGGCACCGATGCCTGGGCGCAGTTGACCAGCCCCGGCGCAGCCAAGTGGTACCGCGCCGGCGGCCCGGCATTTCAGCACGTCGAGTTGACCGTCGAGGCCGGCGCGACGCTGGAATGGCTGCCCCAGGAAACCATCGTGTTCAGCGCGGCCCAGGCCGAGCTCACCACGCGCATCGACCTGCAAGGCGATGCGCGGCTGTTCTACTGGGATGTGGTCGCCCTCGGACGCCCCGCCAGTGGCGAGCGCTTCGACCTCGGGCACTTTCAATCGCACCTGGATATCCGCCGCGACGGCCAGTTGCTCTGGCATGAGCGCCAGCGCATTGTGGGCGCCGATGGCTTGCTGGATTCGCCCATCGGGTTGGACGGGCAACCGGTGTTCGCCACGTTGCTGGTGACCGGTGAGATCGATCCCCAATTGCTCGAACACTGCCGCTCACTGCCACACGCGGTGCGCGGCGACTTGACCCAATTGCCCGGGTTGCTGGTGGCGCGTTGTTTGGCCAGTGAAGCGCTGCTGGCGCGGGGGTGGTTGATTGATTTATGGCGGTTGTTGCGCCCGGCGCTGCTGGGCCGCGAAGCAGTCGCACCACGAATCTGGAGCACATGAAGATCAAAATGTGGGAGGGGGCTTGCCCCCGATGGCGGTGGGTCAGTAACGGATGCAGTGCCTGACACCCCCCAATCGGGGGCAAGCCCCCTCCCACACTTGATCTTCATTGTATTTAAGAATGCATTTAAAGGACCTTGAACCATGGACCTGACCCCACGGGAAAAAGACAAGCTGCTGATCTTCACCGCAGGCCTGGTCGCCGAACGGCGACTGGCGCGCGGTGTGAAGCTCAACTACCCGGAAACCATCGCCTATATCTCCGCCGCGCTGATGGAAGGTGCCCGCGATGGCCGCACCGTGGCCGACCTGATGCACTACGGCACCACCCTGCTCAGCCGCGAACAGGTGATGGAAGGCATCCCGGAAATGATCCCGGATATCCAGGTGGAGGCCACCTTCCCGGACGGCACCAAGCTGGTCACCGTTCATCAACCCATTGCGTAAGGTGCAGCGATGATTCGTGATGCAACCGAACACGACCTGCCGGCGATCCGCGCCATCTACAACGACGCGGTGCTCAACACCACGGCAATCTGGAACGAGCAACCGGTGGACCTGGCCAACCGCCACGCCTGGTTCAGCGCACGCCAGGCGCAGCAGTACCCGATCCTGGTGGCGGTGGAAAACGATGAAGTCACCGGCTACGCCTCGTTCGGCGACTGGCGCCCCTTCGAGGGCTTTCGCTACAGCGTCGAACACTCGGTGTACGTGCGCAATGACCAGCGCGGCAAAGGCCTCGGCCCGCAGTTGATGCTGGCCCTGATCGAGCGCGCCCGCAGCTGCGGCAAGCACGTCATGGTCGCGGCCATCGAAAGCGGCAACCAGGCCTCGATCCGCCTGCATGAACGCCTGGGCTTCATCACCACCGGGCAGATGCCCCAAGTGGGCATCAAGTTCGGCCGCTGGCTGGACCTGACCTTTATGCAACTGACGCTGAATCCGGGCGCCAAACCGCCCAAGGAGTGAGATCGATGAGCGCTGCACACCTGCGTCGCGTCAATGCGGAAAGTTTTGCCCATTACCGCCTGGGCTTGATCGAGCTGTTGCTGGACGCGGTGCAGCATGGCGCATCGGTGGGCTTTATGGCCGACTTCGATGAGACCCAGGCCCGCGAGTACCTGAACGGCGTGCAAGCCGGTATCGAAGACGCCAGCCTGCTGCTGTGGGTAGTGGTGCGCGAAGAACAAGTGGTCGCCAGCGTGCAATTGGCGCTGTGCCAGAAAGCAAACGGCCTGAACCGCGCCGAGGTGCAAAAGTTGCTGGTGCACAGCAGTGCCCGCCGCCATGGCCTGGGCCAGCAATTGATGAACACCCTGGAACTCGCCGCCCGCCAGCACAAGCGCGGCCTGCTGTACCTGGACACCGAGGCCGGCTCCGGTGCCGAGGCCTTCTACCGGTCCCTGCACTACACCAAAGTCGGCGAACTGCCCGACTACTGCCAAAGCCCGGACGGGCGCTACAGCCCGACCGCCATCTACTTCAAGACCCTGGGGCAACCTGCATGATTCCTGGTGAATATCAGATCCAGCCTGGCGAGATCGAACTGAATGTCGGGCGCCGCACCGTCACCTTGAGCGTGGCCAACAGCGGCGACCGGCCGATCCAGGTGGGTTCGCATTACCATTTTTTCGAAACCAATGACGCGCTGGCGTTTGACCGCGCTGCAAGCCGCGGCATGCGCCTGAATATTCCGGCGGGAACGGCGGTGCGGTTCGAGCCGGGACAGAGTCGTGAGGTCGAGCTGGTGGATTTAAGCGGCGGGCGGCGGGTATTCGGGTTTGCCGGGCGGATCATGGGCGACCTTTAGGGCCTTATCGGGGGCAAGCCCCCTCCCACATTTTGACTGTGTTCACAAACCAAAGGTGGGAGGGGGCTTGCCCCCGATAGCGACTTCACATTCAACACATACTCTTCAGGGCACACACATGAAAATCACCCGCCAAGCCTACGCCGACATGTACGGCCCCACCGTCGGTGACAAGGTGCGCCTGGCCGACACCGAGCTGTTCGTCGAAGTGGAACGGGACTTCACCGTCTACGGCGAAGAGGTCAAATTCGGCGGCGGCAAGGTCATCCGCGACGGCCAGGGCCAGAGCCAGTTGCTCGCCCATGAGGTGGTGGACACCCTGATTACCAACGCGCTGATTATCGACCACTGGGGCATCGTCAAGGCTGATGTCGGCCTCAAGAACGGCCGTATCCATGCGATCGGCAAAGCCGGCAACCCGGATATCCAGCCCGGCGTGACCATGGCCATCGGCGCCAGCACCGAAGTGATCGCGGGCGAAGGCATGATCCTCACCGCCGGCGGCATCGACTCCCACGTGCATTTCATCTGCCCGCAGCAGATCGAAGAAGCGCTCACCAGCGGCGTCACCACCATGATCGGCGGCGGCACCGGACCGGCCACCGGCACCAATGCCACCACCTGTACCTCGGGGCCATGGCACCTGGCGCGCATGCTGCAAGCCAGCGATTCGTTCCCGATGAACATCGGTTTTACCGGCAAGGGCAACGCCAGTCTGCCCGAGCCGCTGATCGAACAGGTCAAGGCCGGCGCCATTGGTTTGAAGCTGCATGAAGACTGGGGCACCACGCCCGCGAGCATCGACAACTGCCTGAGCGTGGCCGATGAGTACGACGTGCAGGTGGCGATCCACAGCGACACACTGAACGAGTCCGGCTTCGTTGAAACCACATTGGCCGCACTCAAGGGCCGCACCATTCACACGTACCACACCGAAGGCGCCGGTGGCGGCCATGCACCGGACATCATCAAGGCCTGCGGCTTTGCAAACGTGCTACCCAGCTCCACCAATCCGACCCGGCCGTTCACGCGCAATACCATCGACGAACACCTGGACATGCTGATGGTCTGCCATCACCTCGATCCAAGCATCGCCGAGGACGTGGCCTTCGCCGAAAGCCGTATCCGCCGCGAGACCATCGCCGCCGAAGACATCCTGCATGATCTGGGCGCGTTCTCGATGATCAGTTCCGACAGCCAGGCCATGGGCCGTGTCGGTGAGGTCATCACACGCACCTGGCAGACCGCCGACAAGATGAAAAAACAGCGCGGCGCCCTGCCCGGCGACGGCCCCGGCAACGACAACTTCCGCGCCAAGCGCTACATCGCCAAATACACCATCAACCCGGCGATCACCCACGGTATCAGCCATATCGTCGGGTCCATCGAAGTGGGCAAATGGGCGGACCTGGTGCTCTGGCGCCCGGCGTTCTTCGGCATCAAGCCGACCCTGATCCTCAAGGGTGGCGCGATTGCCTCAAGCCTGATGGGCGACGCCAACGCCTCGATCCCTACGCCGCAGCCCGTACACTACCGGCCCATGTTCGCCAGCTTCGGCAGCTCGCTGCACGCCACCAGCCTGACCTTTATCAGCCAGGCGGCACAGGACGCCGGAGTGCCCGAGGCCCTGGGACTGAAGAAGCAGATCGCCGTGGTCAAGGGCTGCCGCGATGTGCAGAAAACCGACCTGATCCACAACGACTACTTGCCCCACATCAACGTTGACCCACAGACCTACCAGGTCAAGGCCGACGGCGTGTTGCTGTGGTGCGAGCCCGCCGAGGTATTGCCCATGGCGCAGCGTTACTTCCTGTTTTAACGGCTTTTGATCCACAGCAGGCCGGTGCCCGCCAGGTGGCGGGCGCAGGCCGGACCTCCTGGCCGCTACAGGTCAGTCGCTTCCTCCTCGGACGATTCACCGTCCAAGGGATGCTCCGCCAATTCCTGGCGACTCAAGGTCTCGATCAACGCCGCTTCCTTGACCGCCAGCCTGGCCTGCTCATCGTTGGCCTTTTGCTTGTACACGCCTTCGGTAAGGTCCCCCGCGTTGAAACGATCAGTCAGCGTGACCAGCTCTTCCTGATGCGGCAGGCTCTGTGCTTCGAACTGCGGCCGGTATTTGTGGGCCAGATAGTCCTGCCAGAACTCCCGGGCCAGCAGCGCCTGAAACTCCTGCGCCGAGTTATTCAGCGCGACGACTTTTTCATAGGCCGCATCGAGCATTGGCGCAGTGACACCCACCAGGCCGGTAAACCTGACATGGGCGGGTTGCGCGGGCAATTTCAGACGGTCCTTGAGGCCGTGACGATAAGCCAGGCGGATTTCCACTTCCTCATTCAGTCGGCTTCTGTGGGGCTGTTTTTCGGCCAGGGACACCGCCGGATCGTTAACGATGGCTTCACTGCGCTGGATATCCGCCGAAGCGATTTTATCGACCTCATGCAGACGGAACAGGCCTCTGGACAACTGCGACAAGGCGCGCCCCGGCGTCTCACCGAGCGCCTGTGCGCGAGCCCGGTGGACCAGCACCTGCACCTCCAGGTTGCTGAAGGTAAACGCCGCACGATCACAGCAACGCGGCTCACCCGCCCGATCAAACAGCTCCTGGCGCAACCGGTCCGATTGCGGGGTGTTTTCGCTGATCGCGTCCAGCATTTCCCAGACCCGACGCTGCTGCTCCCCCCGGTCAGCTCCAGCCAGATCGAGGCGCTCGAGCACACTGTTGAACAAACCATCGGCACCCGGCTGGTCGCGCAATGCAAACCACTGGGTCCGTCTGGCGGCGATTTGCTCGGCGGACAGGTTGGAGGTCCAGCGCAGGAACGGCGTTTCTTGCGCGGCCGTGATCACCCGGCCCCCGCGAACCTGCCTGGCGGACTCCACCAACAGATTGATTTCCTGCGCCCCGGGCGGCCTCGCCTGCCGCAGCCGGGCAGCATAATCCTGCACCCGCTGCTGGGTCTCTTCGGATAACGGATTGTCGGTCACGCGGGTCACGCGGTTGATCCGGGTCATCTGCTCCAACCGTTCCGCCGAGGGGGCAATCACGGCGGCGGGAATGCTTGTGATCTGGTTGTCTTGCAAGTCGATGGTGTCCAGGGCCGGTTGTTCCGCCAGGCCGACCGGCCAGGTGTCGATCTGGGTCCTGGCCAGGCTGAGGGTACGCAGATCGGTGATACCGCTGAAGTCCGGGCTGATACCCAGTGGGTTGTCATGTATGAGCAACGCGCGCAGGGTGGTGCGTTCAGACAGAATACGCGCCGTTTGCGCGGTCAGACGGATCTGGTTTTTTTGCAGCATCAAACGCGTCAGGCCGTGCATGTCCCCCAGGGCCGGCGGCAACTCGCGCAGCTGGTTATTCGACATGTCCAGCCAGCGCAGGTGCCGATAGCGCGCGAGAAACCCCTCGGGTGAAGCGCTCAAGTGCATGTTGTTCAATTTGAGTGAGCCGACGTGGCTGAAGTCCACGTCCAGATCCGGCAGGCTGGGCAGGTTCAAGCCACTCAAATCCAGCTCCAGGCCGATAGGTGTGCCGTCATTGGCTAACTTCGGTTCGGTCTCGCGTCGCCAGCATTCGAGGATACGTTGCTGCGCGGTGTACCTGTCCGTCATCGCGGCCGTGTTGGCCTGCCGTTCGCCCATGCGCACATAACGCTGACGCTCACCGCCGCCCGAAAAGACCCAGGCACTCAACTGGTTTTGCAGCACGTCGAACTCCTGCTCCAGCCTGGTCAGCTCCGCACCCGCGTCCGCGCCTGACCGCCAGAGGAACTCCCTGGCTTGCTGGCTGCTTTTACCTGGGTACACCCGCCGATATTTTTCGACATCGGGATTACCACTGTCGAATGCATCGGGTAGGGCGCCCTTGATGAGGTCTGGGCGGGTCTCGCTCAAGCGCTTCCAATAGCTGTCGAGCTCGCGCCAATACTCGGCGGGGAATGCGTTTTCGCGCAGCAAGGTCACCCCGTTGATCCTGGCGACCCTGTCAAGCTGGTCGGGTGCAGGCCTGAGGTTCTGCTCCGGCACTTCACGCAGTCGGTTGAAGCTCAGATCCACCATTTCAAGGTTGGCCTGGCTGCTCAGGCCGGTTGGCCACTGATCCATTTCGGTGTGCGCGAGGTTGAGGGTTTTCAACCGGGGCATGCCACTGAAGTCCGGTATTACTCTCAGCGGGTTATTCGCCAGCGACAGTGTCTCAAGATCAGCCATCGCACTGATTTTTCCGGCGCTTTGGCGGGTCAGTCGGATTTGATTGCTGCTGACTCGCCCACGGTATATCCGCCCAGCACTACGTCCCTGTCCGCTCAGGTCCAACGAGACGAGCGTGTTCATATCACCCACCACTTCCGGCAGTTCAGTCAACCCGCAGTCCCTGATCCGCAAACTGCGCAATTGGCTGAAGTTGCTCAGGAACCTGTGGGCACTGTCAGACCAGCGAAACCTGGACAACTCCAGCGACTGGACATGGCTGAAATCCCCTTCCAACGCTGGCAACTCCAGTACCCCGGCTCCGGACAAGTGCAGCGATTCGCCGCTATCCCGTCGCCAGCACCGCCTGATGCTGTTCGCGATACTCACTGCGGGGTCCTGCACACGCGCCAGAGCACTGGCCGTGGGCTGCTCGTGCACCTTGACCCACTCCTTGAGCGTTGTATCCAGGCGCTTGTATTGCGTTCTGCGCTGCTCCCGTTCACGGCTTTCGGATGAGCGCAGCAGGTCAGTGACCCGTTGGATGATGCCGCGCCCCCCACCCAGCAGGCGCATGGCCGGGTCGTAAGCCGGCTTGCGCACCGGGTGCTCCAGCAGCACCGTACGCAATGGCTCTCGCGGCAGTGGAGTGTGTTGAATCGCCGCCTTCAATTGCTGCGCATCGGTGAACCCCAGGCCCTGGCGCTCGGGACCAGACAAAGCATCCCAGGCGCCAGCGTAGAAATCCCGTGGCGCCGGTGCCTGGAACAGGCCGTTGTCCATCTGCACCAGCACCCTGGTGTGGGGCCAGTCCGGCGAGCCGATGGCGTCGAGCAGCGGGCCGGCAGCCGAATACTGACGCAGCTCCACCCGCGTCCCCCGTGGCCATCCCGGCAAGGTTTCAAGGGTGCGCAGGGCCAGGCGCTGGCTGTCGATGTGCGCCAGTGTGTCCAGGTGCAGCCCTTCATAGGCTTTGGCCACACGGGTTTCCTGCTCGCACCACTGCGCCAGTTCGGCACTTTCCGGCGGCAGCCGCCCCGTGTCGCGCAGTGCCTCCAGTGCCGGCGTATCGAGGTGCTTGAGTAACTGCGCCGCGACCGGTTCGGGCAAGTGTGGGTAGCTGTCACGGATGAGCCGCACATCGGGATCATCACCGGCGCTCAGGGCGTTGTAACGCTCCTCGAGCAGCGCGCCCTTGAAGGTCTCGACCACACCGGCAATGTCCTGGCGCAACAGACCGGCCCGGGTCTGCAGTGAATCCTCGCCAGTGCCGGGAATGCCTTTGAGCGCGGGGTCAACGCCTTGCAGCGTGTTCAGCACCTCTTCAAGCAACTCGCCACGGGCGATGTGCTGCTCACTGAGCACCACCACGCGCTTGGCCAGCGATGGCCGTGCATCGTCTTCCCACAACAGCGTGCCGTGACGGTCAAGCACCCGCAGAGGGGGTTCCTGGGGCAGCAGGCCGCGCCGTCGCAGAATGTGCATTTGCAAGGCGATGTCGGCCTTGGCGTAGACCGCCGGGTCGCTGCTGCGCAATTGCTCGATGAACGTCGTGAGTTGCTGGTGCAGCTTGAAACGCGTGATGCTCTCGTTGAGCAACATGGGCACCGGCTGATGCTCGACGAAGGTCTCGCGCAACGCGTCCACGCCGACACCGCTGGCGTCCCGGGCGTGCTCCAGGCGCTCGGCACTGAGGGGTTCACGGGTGAGGCCCAGGCGCCGCATCAGGGTGGGGGTGTCCCAGGTCAGCGGCTCCTCGACTTCATGGCTCCAGGCACCGGCATGGTTATGCTCCAGCAGGGGCGCATAGGCCTCGGGGCGGCTCGGGTGCTGGATGCGGTAGTCGCCGGTGCGGGCATCCTGCTTGACCCGGTAATAGTCGCCTTCATGGGGCAGGATCGTCTCACCCTTGTGCTGGTAAAGCCCGAGGCGATCCGGCTTGGCGTCAGCGCCCAGGTCTACAGGGATTTTGTACGCCCCCATGTCCGGGTTCCATAGTTGCGATTGACCATCGGGCTGAGTGATGGGCCTGAGGTTATCGACCATGCTCGATACCTTCACTTGCGGCAGGACCTTGGCCCCGGTGCCGATAAACGCCGCATTGAGCGCCACACTGGAAAAATGTGCCCACAACGACTTAACGTCGCCCTGCTCGTACGCTTCAATGCCCTCGAAGGCTTCGCTGGCCATTTGCGCGGCCCCCACCGCCAGCATGATCGGCCCCAAGCCCGGCACCACGAACGCCGCCAGGTTGTACACGCTGATGACCGCATCCAGGTAGCTCGACAAGCGCTCAAGCCGCGCCTTGCGGTCTTCATCGCCGGTGGGCACCGCCACCGCCCGCCCGTCGGACAGGATCTTGCGCACCTGGGCCTGGCGCAGTTGTTCCCAGAGATTGCCGCTGATCCCCATCTGCGCCAGCGGCAACCGCGCCGCCCTCGGCTTGATCGGGTAATCGGCGGCCGCGCCGTTGGCGGGTTTGTACAGGGCGTCGAACTGCTTGAAAAACACCCCTTGCTCACGCTGTGGCACAAAACTGCTGAAAAACCGCCGATAGGACGCACTGTGCAAGCGCGTGCGCAGATCGACCATAAAGTCGGCGCTGGAGGCGTACTCCTTGACGGGCTGCTGGGGGTCGTTGGGGATATACACCACCACACGCTCGACCCGCTCGCTATCTTGACGGTTCGGGCCAATCAGCACGGGGCCCACCAGCGTACTGCCGAACACCTGCAACGCCGCAAAGGTCACCGGCTTGCCATCGAGCGTGGCGCTGGCGGGATCGGCCACCACCTGCTGGAGCATGCGATAAGCCGTGTCGCTGATGCCCCAACCCGTGCGGCCATTGGTGAGGCTGCCGGTGTATTGGCGCCGGGCGATTTCGCTGCCCAGGGCCAGTGACTGGCGGTGATATTCTTCTAATTGCTTCTCCAGCGCGTCACGCTCGGCGCCGTCCTCGGGCTGCACAATCGCCTTGAGGTGCTGCTGATACTGCTCACCCAGATCAAGGGTGCGGCAGAGCCTGGCAAATGCATGGGGCGCAAGGCTCACCGCCTGGGCGTTTACGGCGTGGAAGGTGGACAACACCTCGCCGTCATAGCCACTCCACGTGGTAATGAGCTGGCAGTCGTTGCACGGCAGCGGTTGTTCCTCGTCGGCCTCGAAATTGGCCAGGGCCGCCTCGAGCAGGGAAACACCCCGGTACTCGTAGCTCAGGGACCCATCGTTCTGCTGGTCGAATACCAGAAAACCATAAAAGTCATCGCGGCCTTTAAATGCGTACTTGCGCACCAAGTACACCTGGCGCACATCCAGATCCAGGTTGAACTGCTGCTTGATGGCGTCTTTGAGCGGCTGCTCGGCGAAATCCAGTACGTCCTTGATCGTACCCAGGGTGTTCTCGACCCGGTTCAAGGCGTCGCGGTAACGAATATGGCTGGCCGCCAGCTCGCTTCTGGACTGCGCCGTGGCACTCAAGTACCAGCTGGGCAGCTCCATTTCGTGGTCAGCGAGTTCTTGCTGGCGCTGCGCAGCCGATTGGTTGAACCAGGCGGGCACGCGGTCTTTGAGGAAGTCGTAGTGAACGCCGCGCAGGTCGACGTTGAAGGTCCCTTCGGCACTGGAAGGAGGAGGCAGAGAATCCGGCATGGCGGGTCGTCCTTGGTTGAGAGCAAAGCCCCCAGCCTATCGAACGACCCGTGTTGAAAAGCCTACATAGTTAACCGGTTCAGAAGTGCTCGCGCGGGTTGAATGCGGCTTTTTCCGCCAACGCCTGCCACAGCGCCTTGACCTCTTCATCGCTGGCTTTAGGCATCACCGCCTTGAGCTGCACGAACAGATAACCGCGCTGCCCGGCCTTGTTCAACAGACCGTGGCCCTTGGCGCGCATGCGCTGGCCGTTCTGGCTGCCGGCGGGCACCTTGAGGTTGATCCTGCCGGTCAGGGTCGGCACTGCCACTTCAGCGCCCAGGGCCAATTCCCACGGCGCCAGCGGCAAGTTGATGATCAGGTTTTCGCCATCCACCTCGAAACGGGCATGGGCCGCGAACTTGATAATCAGGTACAGATCGCCATTGGCCCCACCGCCAATGCCCGGCGCACCCTGCCCCTTGAGGCGGATACGCTCGCCGTCGGCCACGCCGGCGGGGATCTTCACGTTCAGGCTCTTGACCGTGTTGCTGACGTGCCGACCGGACGCATCGTATTGCGGCACCTGGAAGCTGATCTGCTTGGATTCGGTGGACAGGGTTTCCTCAAGGGAGATCGACAGCTGCATCTCCACATCCTGGCCCTTGCGTCCGGCAGGACGACGCTGGCCGCCGCCAAACGCGTCGCCCCGCGAGCCGAAGATCGAGCTGAAGAAATCCGAGAAGTCTTCAGTGCCGGCGCCACCGCCAAAGCCGCCACGGCTCTGCCAACCGGGCGGGCCCTGGAACGGCTGGCCATGCTGGCCATATTTGCGCAGTTCGTCGTACTCGGCGCGCTTGTCGGCGCTCTTGAGCGCTTCATAGGCTTCGGACGCGTCCTTGAACTTGGCTTCGGCGTCCTTCTCCTTGCTCACGTCCGGGTGGTACTTGCGGGCGAGCTTGCGATAGGCGGCCTTGATTTCCTTGTCATCGGCGCTTGGCTCGACCCCCAGAATCTTGTAGTAATCTTTGAAATCCATCGGCGGTTCACCATCCTTAAATCGAGATCGCACAGCCTGGCCACAAGGTGCGCTGGTTTGCACGTGTTGAGTCTTGCGGCCTGGGGTGCGTCGCAGTGTCATTCGGCACATGCCGTATGCACCAGATGTGGGGGCAAATGTCGCGCTTTCAAGCAGTATTTAACAGATGGTCGGCCTACGCATCCGGCGTCGACTGGCATACACTGCGCGGCCGTTTTGCAACCGGAACCCGATAGACATGAAAAACGAATCTCCAGCCCGTGCCTGCGGCATCGACTTTGGCACGTCCAACTCCACCGTCGGCTGGATACGCCCCGGCGAGGAGACGCTCATCGCGCTGGAGGACGACAAAATCACCCTGCCGTCGGTGGTCTTCTTCAACTTTGAAGAGCGTCGTCCGGTGTACGGTCGGTTGGCGTTGCACGAATACCTGGAGAACTACGAAGGCCGCCTGATGCGCTCGCTCAAGAGCCTGCTGGGTTCCAAGCTGATCAAGCACGACACCAGCGTGCTCGGCACCGCAATGCCGTTCACCGACCTGCTGGCACTGTTTATCGGCCAGCTCAAGAGCCGCGCCGAAGCCAATGCCGGTCGTGAGTTCGAAGAAGTGGTGCTGGGCCGTCCGGTATTCTTCGTCGATGACGACCCGATGGCCGACCAGGAGGCGGAAAACACCTTGGTCGACGTGGCGCGCGCGATCGGTTTCAAGGACATCTCGTTCCAGTACGAACCGATTGCGGCGGCGTTCGACTACGAGTCGACCATCGAGAAAGAAGAGCTGGTGCTGATTGTCGACATCGGCGGCGGTACCTCCGACTTTTCGCTGGTGCGTCTGTCGCCGGATCGCCGCCACAACGACAACCGCCAGAGCGACATCCTCGCCACCGGCGGCGTGCACATCGGCGGCACCGACTTCGACAAACAGCTCTCGCTGGCCGGCATGATGCCGCTGTTCGGCTATGGCAGCCGCATGAAAAGCGGCGCCTACATGCCCACCAGCCACCACATGAACCTGGCCACCTGGCACACCATCAACTCGGTGTACTCGCAAAAATCCCAGCTGGCCCTGGGCAGCATGCGCTACGACATCGAAGACACCGGCGGCATCGACCGCCTGTTCAAATTGATCGAACAGCGCGCCGGGCACTGGCTGGCCATGGAAGTGGAAGAGACCAAGATCCAACTGACCCAGGACGACAGCCGCCATGTGCCACTGGACCGTATCGAAGCGGGCCTGAGCGTGGACCTGAGCCGGGCGCTGTTCGAGTCATCCATCGACAACCTGCTCGAACGCGTGCGCGGCAGTGTCACGCAGTTGCTCAATGACGCCTCGGTGAGCGTGGCCCAGGTGGACACGGTGTTCTTTACCGGTGGCTCCAGCGGCATCCCGGCGCTGCGCCACAGCATTGCGGCGATGCTGCCGAATGCGCGGCACGTGGAAGGCAATATCTTTGGCAGTATTGGGAGTGGTTTGGCGATTGAGGCGAGTAAGCGCTACGGCAGTTGAGTTTTAGCTGAAACTGCGGCGCGCCCATCGGGGGCAAGCCCCCTCCCACAGTTTGATGTGTGAACACCTTCAAATGTGGGAGGGGGCTTGCCCCCGATAGCGTCAGCCCAGGCAACACAAGGCTTAAACCATCCCGCCGAGCTTCAACTCACTCTTGAGATACGCATAGTAAATCGGCCCCGCCACCACCCCCGGCAGGCCGAATGCCGCCTCGAACACCAGCATCGCCAACAACAACTCCCACGACTTGGCACTGATCTGCCCGCCGACAATCCGCGCGTTGAGAAAGTACTCGACCTTGTGGATCACGATCAGGTACCCCAGCGCCGCCACCGCCACCCAGATCGACAACGACAGGGCCACGATGGTGATCAGGGTATTGGACATCAGGTTGCCGATCACCGGCAGCAGGCCGAGCAGGAAGGTCAGTACGATCAGGGTTTTGGTCAGCGGCAGGTGGATGCCGCACAGCGGCAGGACCACGGCGAGGAACACGGCGGTGAAGGCGGTATTGAGCGCGGCGATCTTGATCTGGGCGAAGACGATATTGCGAAACGCCTGGACCAGCAGGTGCAGGCGGTCGAACAACGCCGCAGCCAGGGGTTTGCGCTTGGTCAGGTCAGGCACGCGTTGCAGGGCGATGATCGCGCCCAGCACCATGCCGATCAGCAA
Organism: Pseudomonas sp. 31 R 17; assembly: GCF_900004915.1. Taxonomy (NCBI): domain Bacteria; kingdom Pseudomonadati; phylum Pseudomonadota; class Gammaproteobacteria; order Pseudomonadales; family Pseudomonadaceae; genus Pseudomonas; species Pseudomonas sp. 31 R 17. The sequence goes on along the minus strand of NZ_CVTN01000031.1, from coordinate 60,375 downwards.
GGTGACGAACATGTGCGCGGCGTCCTTGCCCACCAGCTGCAGTTCGCTCAGGTGCTTGCTCAGCCATTGGCCGATGGCCACGCGAAACTCGGCGGCGCTGGCGGGCAGGTAGGCGTCCAAAAACGGCGGCAACTGGCCGCGCGCGCGATCGACCACGCCCATGAATTTGTCGAGCGAAGCGCCGGGGTTTTCCGCTTCATGGAGCAGAAAGCTGATGGCGCCGGCGAAGATCAGCGCGAGTACGCTGACGATCAGAGTGCCGAGCAGGGCCACCGCCAGCCAGCGCGCACGCCGCCCTTCGATCAGCCGTTGCAGTTGGGGGGTGAGCATGTTGACCAGTTCATAGACCAACAGGCCGGCCAGCAGGCTGGGCAGCAATTTGAGCGGCAGCACCAGCAGCAGTCCGCCGAAAATGATGATGTAGCTGGCCAGCAACAACACATGACGCTGAGAAAACGTTGGCATACAGCCTCAAAACGAACGGCGTTAAAGGATGTTGTAGGAGCGAGCTTGCTCGCGAAAAACGAAAGGGCACCGCGTTTAGTCAGGGTGCCCGTTTGATCGTTCACGTTTTTCGCGAGCAAGCTCGCGCCTACAAAGGGACTGCGTGCGAGTGTCGCAGCCTTCTATGGCCTGGGGCTATTACTTCTTCAGGCAGGTACTCATGAATGTTTTACGCGCATCGCCGGTCAACGCTTGGGTTTTCGCCGACGCATTGCAGTCTTTCATCTTTTGCTGCTGCGGGGTCAGGGTCTTGGCATCATTGGCCGCCGGGGCCGACAGGCAGGTCTTCATGAAAGCCTTGCGCTCATCGCCCTTGAGGGTCTTGGTGGTGGCCTCGGCGTTACAGGTGGTCATTTTGTTTTGCTGGGCGGTGGCGGCAAAACCCTGGGAACACAGCAGCAGGCCCATCATCAACAGCGGAATACGCAGCATCTTCATGGAGTTTTCTCCCTGTTACCGTACCGAAGGGCACGGCCTACAACGCAGTGTAGTCAAAACCTGTTACAACTTCACCGGCGGCGAATAGTCGTCCGACGGTATCGCTTCCACCTCTTCAACACATTGGGTTTGCTTTCGATGCAATACGCGTATCCCCTGCTGGCCATCCTTATCTGGGCCGGCAACACCGTGGTCAACAAACTGGCGGTGGGTTCGATTTTCCCGGCTGAAATCGGCTTTTATCGCTGGCTGTTCGCGGCGCTGCTGTTCACTCCGTTCATGTTCAAGCCGGTGATCGCCAACTGGCCGCTGATCCGCCCGAACCTGGGCAAGATTTTCATGCTCGGGGTGCTGGGCATGGCCGTGTATCAAAGCCTGGCCTATTACGCGGCCACGCTGACCAGTGCCACCAACATGGGCATCATCCTCTCGCTGATGCCGCTGATGGCCCTGACCGCCGCCATTATCAGCCTCGGCCAGCGCCTGACCTTCGGCGCGCTGACCGGCGCGGTGCTGTCGTTCGCGGGGGTTTTGGTGGTGGTGTCATCCGGCAGCCTGGGCGCGTTGCTGCAACACGGGATCAACCTCGGTGACGCCATGATGCTGGTCGCCACCCTGGCCTACGCGGTCTACAGCACCTTGCTGAAAAAATGGCAACTGCGCCTGCCGCCGTTGGTGCTGTTGTATCTGCAAGTGCTGGTGGCGGTGGCGGTGCTGTTTCCGCTGTTCCTGTTCTCCGCCAAGGCGGGCCTGGGCTGGGCGAATATCCCGCTGGTGCTGTATGCGTGCCTGCTGGCTTCGATGCTGGCGCCGCTGGCGTGGATGCACTCGGTCAAAACCCTGGGGCCAAGCCGTACCACGTTGTTTTTCAACCTGCTTCCACTGATTACTGCCTTGATCGCGGCGGTGGTGCTGAAGGAAGCGCTGGCGCTTTATCACCTGGTGGGAGGGTTGCTGACCTTGGGTGGGGTCGTCCTGTCGGAGCGCTGGACCACGCCGGTCAGACCTCGTCGTGACACATCCTGTTAAATCCGATAAAACTTTTCGCCTCTCTCGCGACTCACAACTGGGAGCGATCACGCCGGCAGAGCGTGGCGTAAAACCGGATTAGCCCCAGGAGATTGAGATGACTGAAGCACACTTGACTGACGTTGCGACCCTGCGCAGCCGCGCCCGCCAGAACGTCGAAAACGGTGCCGTGACCGAAGGCTATGACGCCGACCGCGAAGAAATTATCCGCCTGCTCAACGCATCGCTGGCCACCGAACTGGTCTGCGTATTGCGCTACAAGCGTCACTACTTCATGGCCAGCGGCCTGAAAGCCAGCGTCGCCGCCGATGAATTCCTGGAGCACGCCACCCAGGAAGCCGAACACGCCGATAAACTTGCCGAGCGCATCGTGCAGTTGGGCGGCGAGCCGGAATTCAACCCCGACCTGCTGTCGAAGAACTCCCACGCGCAATACGTGGCGGGCAACTCGCTGAAAGAAATGGTCTACGAAGACCTGGTGGCCGAGCGGATCGCGGTAGACAGCTACCGTGAAATCATTCAGTACATCGGTGATAAAGACCCGACCACCCGTCGCATCTTCGAAGACATCCTGGCCCAGGAAGAAGAACACGCCGACGACATGGCGGATATTCTGGAAGGCCTGTAATCAGCCGCACAGCACTACCCATGTGGGAGGGGGCTTGCTCTCGATAGCGGTGTTTCAGTCAAAGATTGATTGGCTGATATACCGCTATCGGGGGCAAGCCCCCTCCCACATTTGGTTTCAGGGGCAGTCAGTTACTTCACGGTCTTGGGCGCCTTGCCTTCTCTCATCTGTTGCAGCAACGGTGCACACGCATTCGGCTCGCCGCCGCTTGGCGCGACCAAGGCGAGCAACCCGGCCGCAGGACCTGCGATCACACCCAGGGCGACCATGCCCGCGCCACGCAGTGCCAGGGGGATGGCCTTGACGCCGGCATTGGGCTTGATGAACGGCCCGTTCACATACAACGGCGAGCGCAGGGAGAACAGGCGGAAGCCCTTGGACTCCGGCGTGATCGTCATGTCCAACTGCTCGGTCGCCATATTCGCCGTGCCATCGACGTAGATGATCGCGTTCTCGGTATCGAACACAAACAAGCGGGTTGTCGCCAGGCCGGTCTTGATGCCGAAGTCCGCCGCAGCGCAGTTGATCTTCACTTCCTTGTCGCCAAACAGGCGTCCCACCACGTAATTGCCCACGTTGAGGCCGGCGATTTCCATCAGGCTACGGCTGATCGCACCGTCGTTGATCAGCATCTTCAGGTCACCGTTGGAGGTGCCCAGCAGCGCTGCCACGGAGTTGCCGCGCCCGGCAATATCGGCGTCGCCGTTGAGTTCGCCGAAGCTGGTTTTCATCGGCTCAAAGCTTGGGAACAACTGCTTGAGCTTGAAGTTACGCGCCGTGAGCTTCGCCCGGCCTTCCATTGGCGTGGTGCGGCCGTTCAAGCGGATCTGCGCATCGAGCTTGCCGCCGGCCACGCCGAAGCGCAGGGGTTCAAGGCTCAGCTCACCGTCGTTGAGCACAAGGTGCGTATAAAGGTCGGTGAACGGCAGCTCGGCGCTGTGCACGATGCGTTTGCCGGTGAATTCCACGTCGGCATCCATGTCGCGCCAGCGCTCGGTGCGGAACTCTTCAACCGGCAGCACCTTGGTTGCCGGTTGCTTGCTTTCACCGCCGCGGGCTTTCTGCTTGGCGTTGGAGTCGGCGCCGATCAAGGGCGCCAGGTCGTCCATCAGCAGTTGATTGGACACCAGCGCGCCGCTGAGCTTGGGCCGTGGCTGGCTGGCCACGTAGGCCAGGTCGCCGTGGATATCGCTGTTGCCGATCTTGCCGTTGAAGTTTTCATAGCGAAAGGACGCGCCGCTGGTTTCATGCAGCTTGGCGATCAGATGACCGTCGGTTGAATAGGCCGGCGAATCGGGCAACGTCACGCCGGTCAGCGGGTAGAGGTTGCCCAGGCTGGCACCGGCGAGTTTGAGGCGCAGGTCCAGGGCGCCGAGGTTCAGCGGGTCGGTCAGGGTGCCGGCCAGGGCGATGCTGGTGTCGCCGATCTTGACCTGGGCCTGCAGCGGGAACGGCTTGGCCGCGTCCTGCAGGGCGAGCAGGCCGCCGATCTTGCCGGTGCCGGCGAGCGCCTGGCCATGGTACTGGCCCTTGACCTTGAGGCCGAACGCGTAGTCCTGGGGGGCCGAGCCTTTTTCCAGGGCTTTTTTGGCATCCGCGTCGCCGACGATTGCACCGAAGGGGATCGGCTTGCCCAGCGGGTCGATGATCACATCGAGCCGGGTCTTGAGGGTCTGGTCGTCGAGGGTGACGTGGCCTTTGTCGAAGCCGATGGCGCCGATATCCACCACCCAGTTCGAAGGCTCGGCGTCGGGGTCCTTGGGGTCGAACTTGAAGGTCCAGTTGGCGCGTCCGTCGGCCAGGCGCTGCAAGTCGGCGCTCGGCTCGGTAAGGTCGATACGCGGGATCACCACGCGTTGTGCCAGCAACGCCAAGGGTGAAATACGCAATTCGACCTTCTTGAGCGTGACCATCTGCGGTTGCTTGGACCAATCGGGATTGCCCAGGCTCAGGTCTTCGGCAATCACGTGGGGCCAGGGCACCCAGGCCCGCCAGCCGCCCTCGTCGGGCTCACGCTGCCACACCACCGCCAGGTTACCGTTGATGGCGAACGGGCGGTGCAACTCTTCGGAGACCTTGGCATTAAGGGGCGGCTTGATGCGGTTCCAGTCAAAAAACACCAGGACCAATACCGCAATGGCAATTAACAGAACGAAGCTGGCGCAGCACCAGGCGACGATTTTTCGAGTGCGCGTCATTGCACAAAACTCCTGATTACGACTGGCTGGGCAACAGCCTTTGAAACAGCTTATAGGACTACGACTGGCAAAGTGCCCGGGGGTTTAACGCAACGGTCGATTTAGCCGAAAAAAGCGATTTTCCTGATCGATCAGACCGTTTCCGCTCATCAACCACGCACCATTGTTACCCAGGTGCGTGTCGAAAATACCCACTACGGTGCAAAACCGCGTGCTTGAGAGGCGCGAGCTAGAGCCTCCCGCGAGAACAATCAATTCTGTTGATTATTACCATTGTGTTTATGAACTTTTATATCGACTTATCAAGAGTAGCATTAGCCCTGTACCCACTTTATCGCCCTCCCGAGGAGCAACCATCATGAAACGCCAAGTACTTGCTACCGTCCTGTTATCCGTCCTGGCTTCCAGTGCCTTTGCCCTGCCAGCCGCCGAACAGGCCACCCCACAGAACCAGTCCCAGGCCGTGCAGTCGAGCCAGACCCTGGCCCGCAGCGGTTCGCAGGAAGATGAAAACCGTGACTACGCCAAAGGCGCTGTCGCTGAAAACGGTTCGGAGCAGGCCAACAAACGTGCCTACACCGAAGGCCTGACTGAAGGTGGCAACGACCGCCTGCAGGAAAAAGGTCTGGTAGAAGGCGGCGCTGAACAAGCCAATGACCGTGCCTACACCCAGGGTATCGCTGAAGGCGGTGCCGACCGTCTGCAAGAACTGCATCAAGCACAGAGCTAAGCCCGTGGTGGCCCAGAAAAAAGCCCGATCTACCGATCGGGCTTTTGCTTTTCTATAGACCGCGTCACGTCTGCCCCCGTCAAGTTCGACGCCGGCAAAGCGCTTTTGCTAGAGTGCGTCGTTGTACTCGCCGACAAAGCCCATCCGCTCATGCTGCCCCGCGCCGAACAGAAGCAACAGACTCGCCTCGCCTTGATGGACGCTGCCCGCCATCTGATGGAGTGTGGCCGTGGGTTTGGCAGCCTGAGCCTGCGCGAAGTGGCCAAGACAGCGGGCATCGTGCCCACCGGCTTCTATCGCCATTTTGCCGACATGGACCAGCTTGGGCTCGCGTTGGTCAGTGAAGTCGGCCAGACATTCCGCGCCACGATTCGCCTGGTGCGCCACAACGAATTCGTCATGGGCGGGATCATCGATGCGTCCGTGCGGATCTTTCTCGATGTGGTCTCGGCCAACCGTTCCCAATTCCTGTTCCTGGCCCGCGAACAATACGGCGGTTGCCTGGCCGTGCGCCAAGCCATCGGCGCGCTGCGCGAAGACATCACCCGCGACCTGGCGGCCGACCTTACGCTGATGCCCAAGCTGCAGCACCTGGACGCCGACGGCTTGCACGTGATGGCCGACCTGATCGTCAAAAGTGTATTTGCCACCCTGCCCGACATCATCGACCCTCCCGCCCAGGCCTTGCCTGCCCACCTCACGCCCCAGGCGAAGATCACCCAGCAATTGCGCTTTATCTTTATCGGCCTCAAGCATTGGCAAGGCCTGGGCAGCACCGAGTAGAACGATCAGCCGGCCTTGTGAAAGCGCTTGGCGGTGGTGTAGTGCCTGTTCCAGTAGCTATTGCTCAACGAATCGATACGCACGTTCTTGCCGGTACGCGGTGAATGGATAAATTTGCCATCGCCGATATACAGCCCGACGTGACTGACCCGTCCCTGCCCATTGCCTTTGAAAAAGACCGCGTCGCCCGGCTTCAACGCCGCGCGCTTGATGGTCGCGGCCGTTGAGCGGTGCATCGCAGCCGTGGTGCGCGGCAGCTGGATATTGGCTTGGGTCTTGAACAGATAGACCAGGAAACTGCTGCAATCGAACCCTTGCTCGGTGGACGTACCGCCCCACTTGTAGGGCGTACCGAGCAGTTGATGGGCGCGGTCGATCACGTTTTCGACCGAAGACGGTGCATGGGCGGAAACAAACGTCGGCGGCTGTTGAAGAGTGGCCGAGGCTGAGGAAATAAGACAAGACAGGCTGACAATGACAGAACAGATAAGTGACTTGAACATGATGAACATCGCGACGGATTAAACACGGCGCGAATCTTAAAGAACCACCACGTAAGCTCACGAAGGCCGATTCTCTGGCTCTTGTAGGATTATTCCTTAAAGCCAAAATGACGAATTGTATGAAAGATGTTTCATGCAATACGTCGGCTTACTCCACGCAAAATGCCCCTTCCTGGTGCCGAGCGCCGCTCAAGCGCACCAAATTGCAACGCGCTCGCCCTTTACGAATGCTCTGCCGTGTAGCGCTCGCGCCCTGCTGACAGGGATTTCCTACGCGCCTGCCGGGTTGGCAAGGCCCTTGCTCTACCACCTTTATAGCCCCTTTATCGTTAATAGCTGGAAACCCTCCGATGCTGGTGATCCACCGCCGAATCGCCCCCCAGGCCCTCTGGTCCGCCGAGCTGCTGCTGAACTTCGAAGCCCGCAGCAAAAGCCGCCTGCGCTGTTTCAGTGCCGACGGTGAAGACGTCGGCCTGTTTTTGGAGCGTGGGCAACCGCCGCTGCACGATGGCGAATTCCTGCAAGCCGAGGACGGACGCGTCGTACGTGTCTGCGCGCGCCCTGAACAACTGCTGCACGTCACCTGCCGCAACGCCTTTGAACTGACCCGCGCGGCCTATCACTTGGGCAATCGCCATGTCGCCCTGCAGGTCGGCGATGGCTGGCTGCGCCTGCTCGATGACTATGTGCTCAAGGCCATGCTGGAACAGCTGGGCGCCGATGCGCACCCCATCGAAGCGCCCTTCCAGCCCGAGCACGGCGCCTATGGCGGCGGTCATCATCACTCGCGCCATGGTGACGAAGACTTCAATTACGCGCCCAAACTGCATCAGTTCGGCGTGCGTCCATGAACCCGGCCTGGGCGCTGTTGCGCCTGGCCAGTCCGCAATTGCCGATTGGCGGCTACAGCTACTCCCAGGGCCTGGAAATGGCGGTGGAGAACGGCCGCGTCAACGATGCCGCCAGCGCGCGACGCTGGATCAGCGACCAATTGCTGCTCAACCTCGCACGTTTCGAAGCGCCATTGCTGCTCGCCCACTGCCGCGCCGCAGCGGAACAGGCCTGGCCGCGCCTGGCGCAGTTGTGTGAAGAACACCGTGCCAGCCGCGAAACCCGCGAGCTGTATCAGGAGAGCCGGCAGATGGGCTACTCCCTGCAACAACTGCTCAGTGGTCTGCCGGAGTTGGACGCCGACGCCCGTGATTTCCTTGACCAACAGCCTGAACCCCATCTGGCCCTTGGCTGGGCCCTGGCCGCACGGGCCTGGGCCATCCGCCCCGACGACGCCCTCGCCGCATGGCTCTGGAGCTGGCTGGAAAACCAGTTGGCCGTGCTGATGAAAACCTTGCCCCTGGGCCAGCAAGCCGCGCAGCGCCTGACCAGCGAACTGCTGCCGCTGTTGCAGCAGGCCCAGCACGAGGCTGGCCGCGTCGAACCCGATCACCTTGGCAGCGCCGCGTTTGGCCTGTCTTTGGCGTGCATGGCCCACGAGCGCCAGTACAGCCGCCTGTTCCGTTCCTGAGTCTTTTTTGGAGAACCCACCATGAACACACAACCCCTGCGCGTCGGCATCGGCGGCCCGGTCGGCTCCGGCAAGACCGCCCTGACCCTGGCCCTGTGCCTGGCGCTGCGCGACCGCTACAACCTGGCGGTGGTCACCAACGACATCTACACCCGCGAAGACGCTGATTTTTTGGTGCGCAACCAGGCCCTGGCACCGGAACGCATCATCGGCGTGGAAACCGGCGGCTGCCCGCACACGGCGATCCGCGAAGATGCCTCGATCAACCTGGAGGCGGTGGACCAGCTCAACCGCCGCTTTCCCGGCCTGGACCTGATTCTGGTGGAGTCCGGCGGCGACAACCTGTCGGCGACGTTCAGCCCCGAGCTGTCGGACCTCACCATCTACGTGATCGATGTGTCCGCCGGCGACAAGCTGCCGCGCAAGGGCGGGCCCGGTATTTGCAAATCCGACCTGCTGGTGATCAACAAAATCGACCTCGCGCCGCTGGTGGGCGCCTCGCTGGAATTGATGAACAGCGACACCCAACGCATGCGCAATGGCAAACCCTTTGTGTTCAGCAATCAGAAAACCGGCGTCGGCCTGGATGAAATCGTCGCCTTTATCGAACGTCAAGGCCTGCTGACCGCTGCCTGATTCCCCTACGGAGCCTGTTTATGAACCTCAAGAAACTGTTCGCCACCGCCGCGCTGCTGCTGGCCCCCGCCCTCGCCTTCGCTCACCCGGGCCACGGCGACAATGGCCTGGTCGCCGGTATCAGCCACCCATTGGGCGGGCTCGACCACCTGCTGGCCATGGTTGCGGTCGGCCTGTGGGCGGCGCAGCAAAAAGGCAACGCACGCTGGGCGCTGCCGTGTGCCTTTGTCGGCACCATGTTGATCGGTGGCATGCTCGGTTTTGAAGGCCTGCAACTGCCGGCACTGGAAAGCGGGATCGCCGCATCGGTGCTGGCGCTGGGCCTGGCGGTAGCGCTGGCAGTGCGGCCACCGCTGTGGGTGGCGGTGGGGGCAACGGCGTTGTTTGCATTGTTCCATGGCGTGGCCCATGGCCTGGAACTGCCGGACATGTCCAGCCCCTGGGCGTACGCGGCAGGGTTTGTCGGCGCGACGGCTGCGTTGCATGCGGCGGGTTACGCGGTGGTGCGTTTCCTGCCTGCGGCGGCGGCACCGTTGGTACGGGTGGCGGGGGCGGCTTCGGCGGCGACTGGAGTCTGGTTGCTGGCGGGCTGATCTTCAGCGCTGCTGAAGGCCTCATCGGGGCATCTACACAACTTTGTAGCGCTCAACCGTAACCACGATGCGAAGCGAGTCGCCCTTGATCTTGATCTGCTTTTGATCTTGATCTCAGGCGCCCCGTTAAACCACGCTGGCCGAACGCAGGCTTGAATCCGTGGGCAACCCGGCAGGACGCCGGGTTAGCCGCCCCGCGCCATGGATGGCGCGTGGCGGCGGCCCACGGATTCAAGCCTGCGTTCGGGCACACCGAGCCTGGGCGAGGTGCCGAGTGGTGGGGCAAGAGCGTTTTGCTTACTTTTGCGCTTTTCAAAAGTGAGCCGCTGTAAAAGCGGAACCCATAGCAGCCGTTACCGCAGAAACGGATATGTACTCGGTCCAATCCACCATCTTGGTAGGCCCTGAGGCCGCCATCGGGGGCAAGCCCCCTCCCACATTTGACGGTATTCACAAATCAAAGGTGGGAGGGGGCTTGCCCCCGATAGCGGCGCCACAGACACCACAGTTCCCAAGCCTGATAACATGCGCGCCACACCCCTGCCGTGACGACGCCAGCCAATGCCCATCGCTTCTCCACCCGCTTTGAATTCCGTGCTCACGCACTTCCATGACCTGATCGTGCCGCTGTGGCAGGGCCCGGGCTGGAATGCCGACCTGGCACTACCGTTTGAGGCGCTGGACGCCAATCATCAGCCACTGCCCCCGCAACGCTACCGCGCCATGGCCTGCGCCCGCCAGTTGTACCTGTTTGCCAGCCTGATCGGCGAGCCCGGCACGGACTTCGCGCAAGCGCGTGCGGCGCAATTGTTCCGTTCCCTGCAACAGCATTTCCACGACGCCGAACACGGCGGCTGGTTCTACAGCATCGACCCGACCGGGCAGCCACTGGACAAACGCAAAGACCTCTACACCCACGCCTTTATCATCTTTGCCTGCGCCCAATACTGGGCCAAGGTACGTGAACCCTTGGTGGAGTCGGTGCTCAACGCCGCGCTGGAAGTGGTCGCCCAACGCTTCGCCACCGGTGACGGCCTGTATGAAGCGGTGCTGGACCGCAACTGGGCCTCGCTCAAGTCCGGCCCGTTGCAAAACCCGTTGATGCACCTGGCCGAAGGCTTCCTTGCCACCCTCGCGGTGCGTGAGGACGCCGAGGTACAAGCGGCCTTGCTGGCATTGGCGACGGCCATGCAACAACGCTTCATCGACCGCGAACATGGCGTGATGCTGGAAAAACCGCTGGGTGCTGTGGATAACTGGTTTGAACCGGGGCACCAGTTCGAATGGTTCTTTTTGCTCGAGTCCTCGCCCGTACTGCGCGGCACACCGCTGCATGCGTCGCTGACACGGGCGTTCGCCTATGCCGAACACACCGGTGTGGATAAGTTGAGCGGTGCGGTCAGTGGCATGCTTTCAGTGGATGGCACGGTGCGCGACGGCACCCAGCGTATCTGGGCCCAGGCCGAGTACCTGCGGGCATTGACCTTGCGCCCCGGCAGCGAGGCGGTGCTGCAGCGTCAATTGCTGGCGCTGCAAGAGCATTTCCTGCATGAGAAGGGCTGGCATGAATGCCTGGATGCCGAGGGTCAGGTGAGCCGGAGGGATATGCCGTCTACCACGCCTTATCATTTGGCGACTTGCTATCAGGGTCTGATCCAGTATTTGGGCTGATCTTCAGGGCCTCATCGGGGGCAAGTCGAATCGTCGCACCGCCCCTCCCACATTTGACTGTATTCACAAATCAAAGGTGGGACGGGGCTTGCCCCCGATAGCCTCACCTCGGTCTAACAGCCCTCACGCAATCCACTTGCGATCCCCAGTAAAACTGATCGTCAACCAGCGCGCCGCATCCGGCGTGCCCAGCGCTGTGGATATCTCTTCGCGCAACCCGTCGAGGGTCGCGACCTTATCCACCGGGTAATCGGCCGGCAACACCACATGAATTTCAATGAATCGTGCCCGCCCGTGCTTCTGCACGTAGGACACGTAGTCGTCGAAGCCATGCCTGGCCTGCGCCGCGTCCATCACTTCGCGCACGGTGTCGTCCAAGTGATCCGGGGCAATCCCCAGCACCTCACGCAAGGCCGGGCGCAGGATCTTGAACGCCGGCGCCAGCATGCTCAGGGCCAGCAGAATCAGGATCAGCGGGTCGACGTACACCGCCCACTCGCCATAGCCCTGGGACTTGAGCACCAGTGCCGCCAGAAAGCTGATCAGCAAACCCACCGACAGCATAGCGTCCACCAGCCAGCTGATGTTGTCGAACTGGATCAGCGATGACTTGAGCGTGCGATTGCGGTAACGCACATAGAAGAAGTAAGCAAATTCCACCACGGTAAACACCGCCGCATACACGATCACCAGCCCCAACTCGATGTCGCGACCGCCATTGATGATGCCGAACACACCGTTGAGAAACGCATAGATGGCGATCAGCAGCAGGAAGCTGCCTTCGATCAACAGCACCATCGGCTCCAGGTGCCAGTAGCCAAACTGGAAACGCTCGTTGCTTTTCTTGGCGATCAGCTTGGCCGTGATCAGCATCAGCACCTTGATGGCGGTGGCGATCAGCGAGAAAAAGCCGTCGAACAGAATGGATTGGGCGCCGGATATCACACCCGTGCCAATCCCGGCGATCGCGACGGCGAACATCAGGATGGTCGATTGTTTGAGCAGTGCCTGCTCACCTCGGTTACTCACATTTCCTCCCGTCAAAACCTTTAGACCGCACAGTGCGGAGGGGTTTTCAGGGGTGGAGTGTACCTTATGGCCTGTTTTTGGCCGATTTGACGCCATCGGGGGCAAGCCCCCTCCCACACTTGAATGGATTACAAATCAAAATCTGTGAACCCGATCCAATGTGGGAGGGGGCTTGCCCCCGATGGCAGCGCCTCGGTCTAAAGCCTTACTTGGCCCCACGCTCAATCGCAAACCCAGCCCAGGTCTGGCTCACCGGCATCAACTCCAGCCGGTTGATATTCACGTGCGCCGGGGTGTTGAGCACCCAGAAGATTGTGTCGGCAATATCCTGCGGCTGGATCGGCTCGGCGCCGGCATAGGTCGCGTCATAGCGCGCCTGATCCCCACCGAAACGCACCAGGGAAAACTCACTCTCACACAGGCCCGGCTCGATGTTGGTCACACGCACGCCAGTGCCTTGCAGGTCGCAGCGCAGGTTCAGCGAGAATTGCTTTACGAACGCCTTGGAGCCGCCATACACGTGGCTGCCCGGGTAGGGGTAGCTGCCGGCGATGGAACCCAGGTTGATGATCCCGGCGCCACGGCCATGGGCGATCAGGCGCGGCAGCAGCAGGTGGGTAGTGGTCAACAGGCCCTTGATATTGGTGTCGACCATGGTTTCCCAATCGTCGAGGTTGCACTTGGGCGCAGGGTCGGTGCCCACGGCCAGGCCGGCGTTGTTGATCAGCCCGCGCAGCGTGGCGAACGATGGCGGCAGGCTGGCGATGGCCTCTTCCATGCCTTGGCGATCACGCACGTCCACCACCAGGCCATGCACTTCGGTCTGACGGGAGAGCTCTTCGACCAGCGCGTTCAAGCGCTCGGCACGCCGGCCGGTGAGCACCAGTTTCCAGCCGGCCTCGGCAAAACGGCGGGCGCAGGCTTCACCGAAACCTGATGTGGCGCCAGTAATAAACAGCGTGTCGGACATGGTGTTCTCCTTGCGGGCAACGAAAAAAGTTGCCAGCAGAATGCCCTTACGCCGCCGTTGCGGCAACCGCTATACGCACACCTACATGCTGGCTTGATCATTTTTTAACCACACCTGGCAGCGCTATATGAATCGCGGCCTGCAGCCATGTACGCGCAGGTTATCCACAACTGCGCCCACAGTCTTTGGGGGCAAGTGCACATCGCCTCGGGCCACGGTATACAAGGCTTGCAGGTGTTTGCGGAAAGTTTTTTGCTTGACCAGAACGCAAGGCGTATGCAGGCAATTTCACTCGATGGGATACGAACGATGGCTACAGGCCAGTCATTCCGGCCTCTGCGGCGGTCTTTCCAGAGTTTAGTCACAGACTTATCCACAGGCTGAACTGACCTGTTTCGGTCATATACCTGTGTCTTTAAACAGGTTGACAAAACCCTCGGACGGTCGTGAAAAAGCCCCTGATCAAAAAACGACCACAAGCCTGTAGGCCACGTATTCAAAGGCTTGCAGCCAGGTACTCCCACGTTACCCACAGCCGGTTCCACAGTGGATGGGGACAAGTCAAAACTGTGACAAAACAGGGATTTGCGGCGGCTATATGTCGCGCTTTGGAGGAGGGCTGGAATTGTTTTCCACAATTTCAAAAGCCACTCGAAATCAAATGTGGGAGGGGGCTTGCCCCCGATGGCGGTGGGTCAGTGTCAGATGTGCTGACTGACGAATCGCTATCGGGGGCAAGCCCCCTCCCACAGGGTATTGCGCAGTCAGTGACCGCCGAGGTAGGCGTTGCGCACTTCCTCGTTCACCAGCAATTCCTTGCCGCTCCCCGTCAGGCGAATCTCACCGTTGACCATCACATACGCCCGGTCCGAGAGGCGCAGGGCGTGGTTGGCGTTCTGCTCCACCAGAAAGATGGTCATCCCGGTGGAGGCCAGCTCGCGCAGGGTGGAAAAGATCTGCTTCACCACAATCGGCGCCAGGCCCAGGCTCGGCTCATCGAGCAGTAACAGCCTGGGCCGGCTCATCAGCGCGCGGGCGATGGCGAGCATTTGCTGCTCGCCGCCGGACATGGTCATCGCCCGCTGGTTGCGCCGCTCCTTGAGCCGTGGGAACAGCTCGAACATGCGCTGCATGTCCTCACCGGCGAACTTGTCGCCAATGGGAATGGTGCCCATCAGTAGGTTTTCCTCGACGGTCATGTCGGGGAATACCCGCCGCCCCTCCGGCGACTGCGCGATGCCGTTGGAGGCAATGTAGTGGGACGACTTGTGGGTGATGTCCACGCCGTTATAGAGAATCTGCCCCGACTCGGCCCGAGGCTGGCCGAAGATCGACATCAGCAGCGTGGATTTGCCCGCGCCGTTGGAGCCGATCAGGCTGACGGTTTCGCCTTCGTTGATGTGCAGCGAGACTTTTTTCAGGGCCTGGATCGGGCCGTAGAACACGTCCAGGTCCTTCATTTCGAGGATAGGCCCGCTCATACCAGCTCCTCTTCGTCCGCGCCCAGGTAGGCGGCAATCACTTTCGGGTCGTTGCGGATCGCGTCCGGCCCGCCCTCGGCGATCACGTTGCCGTGGTCCAGCACCACGATGTGGTCGGAAATACTCATCACCATGCCCATGTCGTGTTCGATCAGCACCACCGTGAGGTCGTGTTCGTCGCGCAGCAGGCGAATCATCGCACTGAGGGCTTCGGTTTCCTGCGGGTTGAGGCCCGCTGCCGGTTCGTCCAGGCAGATGATCTGCGGTCGCGTGCACATGGCACGGGCGATTTCCAGGCGGCGCTGCTGGCCGTAGGAAAGCTCGCCAGCAAGACGGTTGGCGCAGTCCACCAGGTCGACCACTTCCAGCCAGTAAAAGGCGTGGTCGAGCGCATCGCTTTCAGCCTTGCGGTAGCCCTTGGTGTTGAGGATGCCCGCGAGCATATTGCGGTTGACCCACATGTGCTGGGCCACCAGCAGGTTTTCCAGCACCGACATTTCCTTGAACAGGCGAATGTTCTGGAAGGTCCGCGCCAGGCCGGCGCGGTTCACCAGGTGGGTGCCGCCGAACATTTTGTAGTACACGCGGCTGAGGAAGCTTTTGGGCGACACAAAGTCGGTGGCCTGGAAACGCTCGCCAAGCAGTTGGATCACGTTGGTCTGCTTGCCGCGCACGTTGAGTTCGATCTTGCCGCCGCTGGCCTTGTAGAAGCCGGTGAGGCAGTTGAACACCGTGGTCTTGCCGGCGCCGTTGGGGCCGATCAGGGCAAAGATCGAGTTGCGTTCAACCTTGAGGCTCACATCACTCAGGGCCTTGATGCCACCGAAGTGCATCATCAGGTGTTCGACGGACAGCACGACTTCCTTGCTCATGGCGCCACCCCCTTGCGTGGTGTCACACCCGTGCGGCTGATCCGAATCAGGCCACGCGGTCTCCAGATCATCATCACCACCATCAACACGCCAAACAACAGCACGCGGTATTCGGAGAAACTGCGCAGCAGTTCCGGCGCCACGGTCAGCACGAACGCCGCGATGACTACGCCGACCGTCGAGCCCATGCCGCCCAGCACCACAATGGCCAGAATCAACGCCGACTCGAAGAAGGTAAACGACGACGGGTTGACGAACCCCTGGTAGCTGGCAAAGAACACCCCGGCCAACCCGGCGGTGGAAGCGCCGATGGTGAACGCCGAGAGTTTGACCAGCACGTGATTCAGGCCCATGGACCGGCAGGCGATTTCATCTTCGCGCAAGGCTTCCCAGGCGCGACCCACCGGCATACGGGTCAGGCGATGCTTGATGTACAGCACGGCCAGTACCACCAGGAACAGCACGATGTAGATGAACATGAACTTGATGTTGGGGTTGTAATCGAGACCGAAGAACTCGTGGAACGGAATCCCGCCATCTTTGGCACGCTTGCCGAACTCAAGGCCCAGGAACGTCGGCGAAGGCACCGGCATCCCGTTTGGCCCGCCGGTAAACGACAGCCAGTTGTTCAGCACCAGGCGAATGATTTCACCAAAGCCCAGGGTCACGATGGCCAGGTAGTCCCCGTGCATTCGCAGCACCGGGAATCCGAGTATGCACCCCGCCAAAGCCGCCGCGATCGCCGCCAGTGGCAGCACGCTCCAGAAGCCCAGGCCGAGGTATTGATAACCCAGCGCCAGGCCGTAGGCGCCGATGGCGTAGAACGCCACGTAACCCAGGTCGAGCAGACCGGCCAGGCCCACCACGATGTTCAGCCCCAGGCCGAGCAACACGTAGATCAACCCGAGGATCACCACGGTGAGCAGGTACTTGTTGGCGAAAATCGGGAACACGATGGCGATCACGATCAGTGCCGGAATGATCCAGCGCAGCCGCGATTTGTAGTCCGGCGGCAACACGTGCACGCCGGAGCCGCTGCTTTCGAAACCCTGCAGGATCTTCACGCCCTTGGGGGTTTGCAGGAACAGGCTCAAGGCAAAACGCCCGGCCATCACAATGGCGACCAACGTGGCAACGCGCGCAGGTTCCAGGTTGAAGCTGTAGCCGTCGAGCACCACGCCTACGATCGGGCCGAACACGATCAGCGAAATCAGCCCGGCGAGGACCGTATCGACCACGCTTTTCTTGATATCAATGGATTTGGCAGCAGACATGTTTACACCTTCGCCACAAGTGGGCGACCAAGCAGGCCCTGGGGACGGAAAATCAGAATCACCACCAGCAGGGAGAAACTGAACACGTCTTTGTAGTCAGAGTTGATCAACCCCGCGAACAACGACTCGGAGATACCGAGGATGATCCCGCCCAGCATCGCCCCAGGCAGGGAGCCGATGCCGCCGAGCACCGCTGCGGTAAACGCCTTGATGCCGATAATGAAGCCGGCGTAGAAGTCGAAGGTGCCGTAATTGAGGGTGATCAGCACGCCGGCCAGGGCAGCCATGGCGGCGCCGATGACAAACACGTAGGAGATCACGCGGTCGGTGTTGATGCCCAGGATCGAGGCCATCTTGCGGTCTTGCTGGGTGGCCCGGCACATGCGGCCGAGCTTGGTGTATTTGATGATGTAGGTGAGCAACGCCATGCCGGCGAAAGCCGCCACGAGGATGAACACTTTGGTGTAGGTCAGTTGCACGAAGCCGGTGCCGATATCCACGCGCCAGGCGCCGGCGAGCAGGGTGGGAATGCCTTGTTGCTTGGCACCCTGGGCGATCTGCGCGTAGTTCTGCAGGATCAGGGAGATGCCGATGGCGCTGATCAGCGGTGCCAGTCGGGTGGAGTTGCGCAGCGGTTTGTAGGCGACACGTTCGATGACCCAACCGTATACGCCGGTAACGACCACGGTGAAGATCAGGGTGCCGAGAATGAGCAGCGGGAAGGATTCGATGCCGAAGTAAGCCAGCAGTGCCAGACTGATCGCCGCGAGGTAAGCGGAAATCATATAAACCTCGCCGTGGGCGAAGTTGATCATGCCAATGATGCCATAGACCATTGTGTAGCCGATGGCGATCAGGCCATAGACCGACCCGAGGGTCAGGCCGTTGACCAGTTGCTGCAGGAAAATACCATCCATAACGCAATCTCACGCGGTGAGCACCTGCACACCGAGGGGTGTGCGGCGCTTCTGGAGGAAAACAGAGGCTAGGCACGCGCCCTCCCTTGTAGGAGCGAGCTTGCTCGCGAAAAACCAGAGAACGCCGTGTGCATCCAGGAAACCAGCGTTATCGTTGACGTTCTTCGCGAGCAAGCTCGCTCCTACAGGGAGGTCATGCAGTCGGTTGAATTACTTCTGCTTTTCCAGCTGGTGGTATTTGCCGTCTTTATCCCACTGGTAAACCACGTAGTCGGAGATTTTCAGGTCGCCTTTGGCATCCCAGGCTTTTTCGCCCATGACGGTTTTAACCGGGTTGGCCTTGAGCCACTTGGCAGCGTCCTCACCCTTGTTGGACTTGGCGCCGTTGAAGCCGGCGGCCAGGGCCTGGATCGAGGCGTAGGCATACAGGGTGTAGCCTTCCGGCTCGTACCCGCTTTTACGGAAGGCATCCACCACCGCCTTGCTCTCTGGCAACAGACGCGGGTCAGCACCGAAGGTCATGTAGACGCCATCCACGTACTGGTTGCCACCGGCGGTTTTTGCCAGTTCATCGGTCACTACGCCGTCATCGGACATAAACGCGGCCTTGAGGCCTGCCTCGCGAATCTGGCGAACCAAAGGACCTGCTTCGGGATGCAGGCCACCGAAGTACACGACATCGGCGTCAATGGAACGGATCTTGGTGACCAGGGCACTGAAGTCTTTCTCGCCACGGGTCAGGCCTTCTTCCAGCACCGGCTTGACGCCGCGCTTGGTCAGCTGGGCAGCGGTGGCGTCGGCCAGGCCCTTGCCGTAGGTGTCCTTGTCATTGATCACCGCGACTTTCTTGCCCTTGAGCACGTCGACGATGTAGTCGCCGGCGACGATGCCCTGCTGGTCATCGCGCCCGCACATGCGGAACATGGCGCCCAGGCCGCGCTCGGTGACCTGTGGGTTGGTGGAGCCGGGCGTGATCGCGATAATGCCCGCTTCGTCGTAGACCTCAGACGCCGGGATGGTGTTGGACGAGCAGAAGTGCCCGACCACGCCGATCACTTTGTCCTGGTCGGCCAGGCGGTTGGCCACGGCAACGGCCTGTTTTGGCTCGCAGGCGTCATCGCCGGCCACCAGCTTGATCTGCTCGCCGTTAATGCCACCGGCCTTGTTGATAACATCGGCTGCCGCCTGGGCACCCTTCATGTACTGCTCACCGAAAGCGGCGTTGGCGCCCGTCATCGGGCCTGCCACACCAATTTTCACATCAGCTTGAACAAACGTAGAAACACCCAGCGCCGCTGCAACGGCGAGGGCCAGAAAACCTTTCTTGTAAAACGTCTGGGACATGAGTGGTGCTCCGATATTTTTGATTTTTGGCACGACAACTTGCATTCAAACCTTTCACTGAAAGCTCAGAGCAAGCCGCGTGCCATTACTTTTTTATTCTTCAAAAAGACACGGTGTCATTGTTATTGCACGCGTTTCGCGTCCCCCCGCCAGGACGTGCAACCGTCTAGTCTCGACGGGTGCAACCAGCAAGCCAAAAAAGTGCAACCTTGAACGGTGGCACCTGCAACCGAAGGGATAAACGACAGCTCCAGGCGCTGTAACCCCGTGCGTAACGGAACTGCACATTTACAGTGCGTGATTGCTACGACTTGCACCAATACAGATGGGTAGCCGGCTAAGAAAATACCGGCTAACGAGCGCTGTTACGCGGGTCAGACCACGATCCGCAGGCATTGCCCCGCGTGGTACAGCGAGAACCCCGCTTCATAGAGGCAACTGCGCAGGCCCGCTCCCGCCAGGGGTTGCATCGGTGCGAAGGGAATCGGCAGCGACTGGGGATTGTGGTGACACAAATAGTCGGCAAACGCCTTGCCGACCACGCTGCCGGTGGTCACGCCGCGTCCATTGTAGCCGGTGACCGCCACCAGCCCGGGCGCCGGCTCGAACAAACGCATCAAGTGATCGGGGGTAAACGCGATGCAGCCGGTCCAGGTGTATTCCCACTGCACCGATTTGAGATAGGGGAAGTAATGCTGCTGCACCCGATCGGCCCACGCCTTGAGGAACCAGGCCGGTTTCTGGTTACCGTTGCCCAGGCTACCGAGCAACAGACGACCATCGGCGTCGCGGCGAATGCTGCTCAGCACCTGGCGCGTGTCCCATGAACCCTGGCCGCCAGGCAGGATGCGCCCGGCGGCGTCATCGGTGAGCGGCGCCGACGCCACCTGATAGTAGTAACCGGGGAAGAAATTACGCCGCAGTTCGGTCCATTCACCTTCGGTATAGGCATTGGAGGCGATCACCACCTGGGCGGCCTGCACCGCGCCCTGGACGGTCTGCACAGACCAGACTGCACCCTGGCGCTCAAGCCGGGTGACGGGGGAATGATCGAACAACTGCCCGCCCAACCCGACGGCCGTATTCGCCAGACCGCTGGTGTAGGCCATGGGGTTCAAGGTGCCGGCGCGTCGGTCCAGCAAGGCGGCGGCGATTTTCGTGGTGCCGGTGGCCTGCTCGCAGGCCTGCCCTGTGAGCAACTCGACCGGCGCGCCACGGCGCTTCCATTGCTCTTCACGACTGCGCAGATCCGCCTCGCCACGGGCGTTATGCGCCATGTGCAGGGTGCCCTCGCGACGCAACTGGCAATCGATGTTGTACTTGTCGATCAGGCCGAACACCAGCGCCGGTGCTGCGCCCAGCATGCGGTTGAGCTGGCTGCCTACCGCTGTGCCGAACCCGGCTTCGATCTCGTCCGGCGGGATCCACATACCGGCGTTCACCAGCCCGACGTTGCGCCCCGAACCACCGTGGCCGGTGCGATGGGCCTCCAGCACCGCAACACTTTTACCCTGTTCGAGCAAATGAATGGCGGCCGACAAACCGGTGATGCCGGCGCCGATCACGCACACATCCACCTTGACCTCACCCTTGAGCGCGGCACGATCCGGCCGGTTGGGGGTGAGGTGTTCCCATAAACATGTTTCGCGCAGCGCCATTGCCAGACTCCGATGAGACCTAACAGACCACAATCTTGACGTGTAAATGAGCTCAACTGTGGGAGGGGGCTTGCCCCCGATGCGGTGTATCAGTCAACAAATGTGCATCTGACCCACCGCAATCGAGGGCAAGCCCCCTCCCACATGGACTCAGTCGAACGTAATGCCCTGCGCCAACGGCAACTCCAGCGAATAGTTCACGGTATTGGTCTGGCGGCGCATATACCCGCGCCACGCATCCGAGCCCGACTCACGCCCGCCGCCGGTCTCTTTCTCACCGCCAAACGCGCCGCCGATCTCTGCGCCGCTCGGGCCGATATTGACGTTGGCAATCCCGCAGTCACTGCCCACCGCCGACATGAACTGCTCGGCTTCGCGCACATCGGTGGTGAAGATGCACGACGACAAGCCTTGTGGCACCGCGTTGTTCAGGCGCAGCGCTTCGGCAAAGTCGCTGTAGCCGATCACATACAGAATCGGCGCGAAGGTTTCGGTGCACACCACGTCGCTCTGCTCGGGCATTTCCACAATCGCCGGCGCCACGTAGTAAGCGTTGGGGAATTGGTCTTGCAGCTGGCGCTTGCCGCCGAACACCTTGCCGCCCTCGCTCAAGGCCTGCTCCAGGGCGTCCTGCATGTTGTCGAAGCCGTGCTTGTCGATCAGCGGGCCGATCAGGTTGCCTTCCAGCGGGTGGCCGATGCGCACCTTGGCGTAGGCGGCCTTGAGGCGGTTGACGATTTCCGCCTTGACCGATTCGTGGGCGATCAGCCGACGCAGGGTGGTGCAACGCTGGCCGGCGGTGCCGACGGCACTGAACAGGATCGCACGCACGGCCATGTCCAGGTCTGCGCTCGGGCCGAGAATCATCGCATTGTTGCCGCCCAGCTCAAGGATGCTGCGGGCAAAGCGCGCGGCGACTTTGGGCGCCACTTCGCGGCCCATGCGGGTGCTGCCGGTGGCGCTGATCAGCGCCACACGCGGGTCATCCACCAACGCGGCGCCGGCGTCGCGGCCGCCGATGATCACCTGGCTGAGGTACTGCGGCGCATCCTTGAAATTCTTCAACACACGCTCGAACAGCGCCTGGCAGGCCAGCGCGGTGAGCGGGGTCTTTTCCGACGGTTTCCAGATCACCGCATTGCCGCACACCAGCGCCAGGGTGGTGTTCCACGCCCACACCGCGACCGGGAAGTTGAACGCGCTGATCACGCCGACCACGCCCAGCGGGTGCCAGGTTTCACGCATATGGTGACCGGGACGCTCGGAGGCGATGGTCAAGCCGTACAACTGGCGCGACAAACCGACGGCGAAGTCGCAGATGTCGATCATCTCCTGGACTTCCCCCAGGCCTTCCTGGGTGATCTTGCCGGCTTCCCAGGAGACCAGCTCGCCCAGATCGGCCTTGTACTCGCGCAACACGTCGCCGAACTGGCGTACCAGCTCGCCGCGACGTGGGGCCGGTACCTTGCGCCAGGCGTCGAATGCATGCTCGGCGCGACTGACCTGCTGCTCCACCTCGGCGGCCCCTTCCCAGTTCACGGCGCCGATGCGGCTGCCATCGATCGGTGAATGCACAGGCTGTGTACCCGCCTGGTACAGCGCCGGGTTTACGCCTAGACGGTCAAGCAATGCAGCAACCATGGGGTACTCCTTCAAATCTGCAAACACAAAATTGCGCCGCCGCAGACACGGCGATCCAGGCCTCATTTGTAGCTGGCCCAAGACTTGCCAACAAACGACGATTAGGCGAGATATCATTCCGTTTATTCATGCGAAGAATAAAAAGAGGCATGCCGTGCTGAACAAAAGACATTTGCCCTCGATCACCGCCCTGCAGTGTTTCGAAGCCGCCACGCGCCACCTGAGCTTTACCCGCGCCGCCGAGGAACTGAACCTCACGCAAAGCGCGGTGAGCAAACAGGTGGCGCAGTTGGAAGAGCTGCTGCAGCACCTGCTGTTTCGCCGCGTGCGGCGCCGCTTGCAGATGACGCCGGCGGGCGACCTGTACCTGGTGGAAGTGCGCAAGATCCTCTCCCTGGTGGAGATGTCCACCCACTACCTGCGCTCCTACGGCGGCGAAACCGAAGTGCTGCGCGTGTCCACGCCCTACACCTTCGGCGCGCGCTGGCTGGTGCCGCGCCTCAAGGGCTGGCGCCTGCGCCACCCAAACATCCATCTGGACCTGTGCAACGAACAGGAACCGGATGAGCTGCTGCAGGGCAAGGCCGACATGGCGTTCTATTTCGGCCAGGGTTCACGCCCCGGCACCGAGAGCGTGAAGTTGCTCAGCGAAGAGCTTGTACCTGTGTGTTCGCCCGAGAGCCTGCCGGCAGAGCGGTTCACCGACCCGACCCAACTGAGCGAACTGGTGCTGCTGCAGAACGCCTCGCGGCCCCAGGGCTGGCATGACTGGTTCGCCAGCCAGGGTTTGCACACCGAGCACAGTTATCACGGGCCGCGCTTCGACACCTTTTATATGTGCATTCGTGCGGCACAGGTAGGCTGCGGCGTGGCGCTGCTGCCGCGCTTTCTGGTGGAGGAGGAACTGGCCGAGGGCAAGCTGGTGATCCCTTGGCAATATGCAATGCCGAGCCAGGATGCTTACCATCTGGCTTATCCGGAGCATTCAGCAGAGGTGCCGAAGGTGCGCGCGTTTGTGAAGTGGATGCTTGAGCAAGTTATTTAGTGCCTGGACTACCGCCATCGGGGGCAAGCCCCCTCCCACATTTGGAATGCATTCCAAAAGGTGGGAGGGGGCTTGCCCCCGATGAGGCCAGTAGCCACACCCGAAAAAATCACTGGCAATACCCCACAGGTCTATGCGCCACTAGCCCCCCTTCCTCAATTGTGCGTAAAGGCCGGCGCCCAGCGTCGACCCGTCTGGAGATTCCCGTTATGAGCGAGAGTGTGTTTGCCGATCGCATCGTGCAGAACCTGCTCGACACCGACTTCTACAAGCTGACCATGATGCAGGCGGTGCTGCACAACTACCCGAACGTGGAAGTTGAATGGGAGTTTCGTTGCCGCAACAGCGAAGACCTGCGCCCGTACCTGGCGGAGATCCGCTACCAGATCGAGCGTCTCGCCGAGTTGAGCCTGAGCCCGGACCAATTGGGCTTCCTGGAACGTATCAGCTTCATGAAGCCGGACTTTTTGCGCTTCCTCGGGCTGTTTCGCTTCAACCTGCGCTACGTGCAGACCGGCATCGAGAACGGCGAGCTGTTTATCCGCCTGCGCGGGCCGTGGCTGCATGTGATCCTGTTTGAAGTGCCGATGCTGGCCATCGTCAGCGAAGTGCGTAACCGCTACCGCTACCAGACCGTGATCCTGGAACAGGCCCGCGAGCAGCTGTACCGCAAGTTCGACTGGCTGACGGCGAATGCCGCCAGCGATGAACTGTCGGAGCTGCAAGTGGCCGACTTCGGCACGCGTCGACGCTTTTCGTACCGAGTGCAGGAAGAAGTGGTCAGCGTACTCAAGCACGACTTTCCCGGGCGGTTTGTCGGCACCAGCAACGTGCACCTGGCCCGCGAATTCGACATGAAACCGTTGGGCACCATGGCCCATGAATGGATCATGGCGCACCAGCAACTCGGCCCGCGCCTGATCGACAGCCAGATCGCCGCCCTTGACTGCTGGGTCCGCGAATACCGTGGCCTGCTGGGCATCGCCCTGACCGACTGCATCACCACCGATGCGTTCCTGGGCGACTTCGACTTGTACTTCGCCAAGCTGTTCGACGGCCTGCGCCACGACTCCGGCGACCCGGTGCAGTGGGCGGAAAAGGCCATCGCCCACTACCATAAGCTGGGTATCGAGCCGATGAGCAAGACCCTGGTGTTCTCCGACAGCCTGACGTTGCCCAAGGCCCTGGAGATTTTCCGCGCCCTGCGTGGTCGCATCAATGTGAGCTTTGGCATCGGCACCAACCTGACCTGCGACATTCCAGGGGTGGAACCGATGAGCATCGTGCTTAAAATGACCGCGTGCAATGGCCAGCCCGTCGCCAAGATTTCCGATGAAGCGGGCAAGACCCACTGCACCGACCCGAATTTTGTCGCCTATTTGCGTCACGTTTTCAAAGTACCTGCCCTATCCAGCAAGGAGTGAAGCATGCAAGCCGTACAGCGTGAGATTGCGCAGCAGCTCAAGGTGCAAGCGCCGTTCAAAGACCAGGCCGCCCTTGAGGCAGAAGTCGCCAGGCGCGTGGCCTTTATCCAGGACTGCCTGCGCAATTCCGGGCTCAAGTCGCTGGTACTGGGCATCAGTGGGGGTGTCGATTCCCTGACCGCAGGCCTGTTGGCCCAACGTGCGGTGCAGGAACTGCGCGCCAGCAGCGGCGACGCGGCCTATCGCTTCATCGCCGTGCGCCTGCCCTACGAAACCCAGTTCGACGAACTCGATGCCCAGGCTTCGGTGGACTTCATCGAGCCGGACGAGCGCCACACCGTCAACATCGGTCCGGCGGTCAAAGCCCTGGCCAAGGAAGTCGCGGCGTTCGATGACAAACCGGCGGCCTCCCGCGATTTCGTGCTGGGCAACACCAAGGCGCGCATGCGCATGGTCGCGCAGTACACCATCGCAGGCGCGGCCGGTGGGCTGGTAATCGGTACCGACCATGCGGCGGAAGCGGTGATGGGCTTTTTCACCAAGTTCGGGGATGGCGCCTGCGACCTGGCGCCGCTGAGCGGGCTGGTGAAAAACCAGGTGCGTGCGATTGCGCGGCATTTCGGCGCGCCGGAGTCGTTGGTGGAGAAAGTCCCGACCGCCGACCTGGAGGACCTGTCGCCGGGCAAGCCGGACGAAGCGTCACATGGCGTGACCTATGCCGAAATCGACGCGTTCCTGCACGGTGAGCCCGTGCGTGAAGAGGCGTTCAGGATTATCTGCGAGACGTACCGCAAGACCGAGCACAAGCGGGTGATGCCGTTTGCGCCTTGAGGTGAGGCCGGTAGTTTTGCATTGATTGCCAGAATGCCATCGGGGGCAAGCCCCCTCCCACATTGACTGTGTTCACAAATCAAGTGTGGGAGGGGGCTTGCCCCCGATGAACGATAACGCGGTCTTACTTGACGGTCACAGTGCCTTTCATCATCGAAATATGGCCTGGGAACGAGCAAAAGAACATGTAGTCCGTGCCCGCCGTCAGCTTCGACACGTCGAACGTCACCGAATCTTTCTCGCCGGCACCAATGAGCTTGGTGTGGGCGATGATGCGGTCGTCGCCTTCCTTGAGGTAGTTTTTGTCGACACCGGCGGCCATGCCGTCGCTGGCAACCGGCTGCATGTTGGCGGCGCTGGTCAACACCCAGTTATGGCCCATGACATTTTTCGGCAGGTTGCCCGAGTGCGTCAGCTCGACGGTGAACTGCTTGCAGCTCTTGTCGATGGTGATTTCTTTGGTGTTGAACGACATCTGGTCGGTGGAGTCGACAGTGACCTTGCACTCTGCAGCAAGCAACTGGCCGCTAGCCAGAGTCAGCAGGGAAACAGCAACGAGTTTGGCGAACATGTGAATCTCCAGGGCAGGGTTGGAAAACGCGTATTGCGACAAAGGGTGCCTCAAGCAGGCTTAAGTTCTTATGATCTGCATCAACAGATTGTATACAACTTTAGGCTATCAGGCTGATCAACACAATCTAACATCCGCCTCCACGGCAACCGGATATGATCGGCCCATCCCCCACTGGAGCCCGCCCCATGCCCCTCAATCAACTGTTCAACGGCCTGTTTGCCGCTTACGCCAGCGGTAAGTGAAGGCCAAGCGCGCTGCGAAGCTGCTACCATAGCGACCCAAGGCAGCCGCGCGCCGCCCACCCTCACCTTCGACCCTAGAGGATCGCCCATGGCCAAACCTAATTACTCCTTCGCCAAACGTCAGAGAGACTTGGCCAAGGAACAGAAGAAAGAGGAAAAGCTGCAACGCAAGAAAGCCGCTGCTGATGAAGAAGCGGGCGCACTGAACCCGGACGTCGACGCTGAAGCAACCGGCGACGACACTGAAACACCAAAAGATCCGGCTGAATAATTGATCGTTCCCACGCTCTGCGTGGGAATGCAGCCTGGGACGCTCCGCGTCCCGGCGCACCTGAAGCACGATCATTCCAGCGGCATCACCGTCACCCGCACCTCCGGGTCATGGTTCCCTCCCCCCAATATCACCCCGCGCAACGGCGACACATCGGAAAAGTCCCGGCCCCAGGCCAGGGTGATGTGCTCCAGTGCCGGCCGCACGTTATTCGTCGGATCGAAATCCACCCAACCCGACACCGGACAAAACACCGACACCCAGGCATGAGAAGCATCGGCGCCGATCAGCCGTGGCTGGCCGGGCGGCGGCTGGGTGAGCAGGTAGCCGCTGATATAGCGTGCCGCCAGGCCCCGCGAGCGCAGGCAGGCGAGCATCAGGTGGGCGAAGTCCTGGCATACGCCACGACGGCGCTCCAGCACTTCCACCAGCGGCGTGGCAACCTGGGTGGCTTCGGCATCGAAGGTGAATTCGCTGAAGATCTTCTGCATCAGCGCCTGCACGCCTATCAACAGGGGTGCGCCGGGCGGGAAGCAGCTTTCGGAGAACTCGACGAAGGTTCTTTTCAAATGCACGTAAGGCGATTCGAAGCGATAGCGGCAGGCTTCGATGACCTGCGGTGACAGCGGCTGGCTGCTGTAGGTAAAGCTGTCCCGGGTGCGGTCCCACGCCGGCGACTGGCGCAAGTCCAACGGCGGCCGCGCCAGCACTTCCACGGTCAGGCCGGCGTTGATCAGCAATTCGTCATGGGGCCGTTCGAACGCCAGGCGAGTGATCGGGTTGCCGAACACGTCCAGCTCATCGCGGCGTGACGAGGGCTGCGGGCTGATATCCAGGGTCTGCCAGGTGCACCGTTGCCACGCACAGGGTCGCGGCCATAAATGCGCCAGCTGCTGGGCAAGGGACACCGGGCTGTCGTAGTGATAATGGGTGTCATGGAAAATCTGGTAGCGCGCACTCATCACACCGACACCGTTTGCTGGCTGACATCATCCACATGGGCAAAGTGGCGCAGGGCGAGGCGGTCCGACACTTGCCCGCTTTCATCGGCGACCGCTTGCAGCAGGTCGGCCAGGCCATCCAACGCGGCGCGCACGCCGGATTCGCCGAACAGCGGGTTCTCCAGGCATCCCAGATCGAAACGCGCCAACTGTTCCACCAACGCTCCCAGGCCGGTTTCCCGTGGCACGCCGAAATCATCGTTCAAGCGACGCAAGGTGCGGCTCACCAGCTTGAGCTGGAACAGCACCGCATGGGGGTTCTGCTCGTCGAGCAACAACAGGTCGAGCACCGGAATCAGTTGCGGCACCGCCAGGTACCGCGAACGGTAGGTGATGCTGCTGTTGCCCAGTTCCAGCAACCATTCCAGCCCGGCCTGATCGAAGACCGCCACCCCGCGCAGGAACGCGGCAAGGCTGCTGCTCAGGAACTGCAGGCGCTCGATGCGCCGGCCCATCATCAAGAAGCGCCAGCCCTCGTCGCGGGTCATATCGTCCAGGGCAAACCCGGACAGCGCCGCCAGGGACATCACCAGACGGTTGAGGAAGTCCAGCAACTCGCCGAAGTCCGGGGTTTCACGCTCCAATTCCATGGCTTCGCGTTGCAGCTCCACCAGGGCCTGCCAGTTTTCCCGGGACAACTTGCCGCGCACCTGGGACGCCGCCCACTGCAAGCGCTGCAAATTGGCGCGCAGGCTCGAGGGCCAGTCATCGCCGAGCAAGGCGGCCAGCAAGCGCTCGGGCAACTCGCCCTCTTCCGGCAACAGTCGCAGGCTTTCGCCCAGTTCGACCGCCGCCTGCAAGGCCAGCGGGTCGTCGCCGTCGACATAGCGCGCCAGCACGATACGCAGCCAGCGCGCGCTGTCATCGCAACGCTCGCAATAACGGCCAAACCAGAACAGGTTCTCCACCACCCGCGACGGCAGATACGGATCGCGGCGCACCAGGTCGTGTGCGCCAATCACGCGCTGGGCGCGCCACTGCTCGCCACCGGGCGCACGTTCGCCGAGTACCCAGGTGTCCTTGCTCGCTCCGCCGCGTTGCATCGACACCACTTCGGCATCGGCTTCGGCGGCTACGCGGGTCAGGCCGCCGGGCAGCACACGGTAGCCGTCGTCACTGGCTACGGCGTACACGCGCATGCCGATGGCGCGGTGTTGCAAGTGGTCGTCCACGGTGTGCCACACCGGCGCCTGGGACAGCTGCGCCAGCTCCTGGGCAACATAGGCGTAGGGCCTGGCGCGCATGCGGTCGGCCAGGGCCTGGCGTTGCTCGGCGTTCAGGTCGCGACCGAACACCGGGGCGAAACTCTGCGAGGGGAACGCCGGTTTGATCAACAACTGCGGCAGCTTCTCCAACGCCTCGGCCAGCACCGGCGCCTCGCCGCACCACCAGGTGGCGATGGACGGCAGGATCAGTGCTTCGCCAAATAAAAACTCATTGATCTTCGGCAGAAAGCCAAGCAGGCCCGGGGACTCCAGCACACCGCTGCCCAGGGCATTGGCCACCAGCACATTGCCCTGGCGCACGGCATCCAGCAGGCCGGGGACGCCGAGGGCCGAATCGGTGCGCAGCTCCAGGGGGTCGCAGAAGTCGTCGTCCAGGCGCCGCATGATTGCGTGAACGCGGCGCAGGCCACTGAGGGTCTTGAGAAACACGGTGCTGTCGCGCACGGTGAGGTCGCCGCCTTCCACCAGGGGGTAGCCGAGCTGACGCGCGAGGTAGAGGTGTTCGAAATAGCTTTCGTTGAAGCGCCCCGGCGTCAGCAGCACGATCAGCGGTGGCTGGTCATCGCCGGGCGCCTGGCGGGCCAGGGTTTCCTGGAGCGTGCGGAAGAAACCGGTGAGGTGTTGCACCTGCAGGTCACGGTAGAGATCCGGGAAGGCGCGGGACACGATGGTGCGGTTTTCCAGGGCATAACCCGCGCCCGACGGGGCCTGGGTTCGGTCGGCCGTCACCCACCAGCGTCCATCCGGCGTACGGGCCAGGTCCACGGCGTACAGGTGCAGGAAGGCACCGTCCGGTGGCTGGATGCCCTGGCACGGCCACAGGAAGTTGTTGTGACCGAATACCAGCTCGGCGGGCAGCAGGCCTTCCTTGATCAGGCGCTGCGGGCCATAGAGGTCGGCGAGCACGGCATTGAGCAGGCGCGCCCGCTGGGCAATGCCGGCCGACAGGTGCTGCCACTCGTCAGCGGCCAGCACATGGGGCAACAGGTCCAGTTCCCATGGGCGATCGGCGCCCTTGGGGTCGGCGTAGACGTTGTAGGTCACGCCGTTTTCCTGGATCTGCCGCGTCAGCAATGCCTGGCGCTGGGCCAGTTGGGCCGGCGTGCTGCGTTGCAGGTGGTCGAGCAGGCGCTGCCAGTGGGCACGCACTGCGCCGCTGTCATCCAGCAGTTCGTGATAGGTGCCCGGAGTCAGCGGGTAACGGTCGAGCAAATCGGACATGGAACGCTCGGCAGAGGCAAGGGGGCTCAGGTTAACTCAACAAACACTGCAAATCCTTGTGGGAGGGCCCTCCCACATTTGGATTGTCATTCAATCATTTTTATTGGGGAAGCGGCGCAAATCCAGCGTCATTGGCAATTCATCGTTCACCACCACAGTCGGCACGCAGAGCTTGCCTGGACTATGCCCCAAGCGGAAAAACCGCGCCATCCGCCGGCTCTCGGCTTCATTGGAATTCACCGGCAAGCTGTCGTAATTGCGCCCGCCCGGATGGGCCACATGGTACTGGCAGCCGCCCAGCGAGCGCTGCATCCAGGTGTCCACCAGGTCGAACACCAGCGGCGCGTGCACCGCGATGGTCGGCTGCAGGCAGTTGGCCGGTTGCCAGGCGCGGTAACGCACGCCGGCGACAAACTCGCCGACGCGGCCGGTCGGCTGCAGCGGCACCGGGATGCCATTGCAGGTCAGCACATAACGTTGCGGTGCCAAGCCGCTCAACTTCACTTGCAGGCGTTCCAGGGACGAGTCCACATAGCGCACCGTACCGCCGACCGCGCCCTCCTCGCCCAGCACATGCCAGGGTTCCAGGGCCTGGCGCAGTTCCAGCTCGATACCGCTGACGGCATAGTCGCCGACCTTGGGAAAACGAAACTCCAGGTGCGCGGCAAACCACTCGGCGCGCAGCGGATAACCGGCGGCATTGAGCTGGGCGATCACATCGGCGAAGTCCTGCTCGATAAAGTGCGGCAACAGGAAGCGATCATGCAGTTCGGTGCCCCAGCGCGCCAACTTCGATGGTGCGTAAGGTTCACGCCAGAACCGCGCGACCAGCGCCCGCAACAGCAACTGCTGGGTGAGACTCATGCGCGCATGGGGCGGCATTTCAAAGGCGCGCAGTTCCAGCAGGCCCAGGCGGCCGGTGGCGCCATCGGGGGAATAGAGTTTGTCGATGCAGAACTCGGCGCGATGGGTATTGCCCGTGACGTCGATCAGCAGGTTGCGCAGCAGACGGTCGACCAACCAGGGCGGGCATTCTTCGCCTGGCGCGGGCATTTGCGCAAAGGCGATTTCCAGCTCATACAGCGCGTCGTTGCGCGCTTCATCCACTCTCGGCGCCTGGGACGTGGGGCCGATAAACAGGCCGGAAAACAGATAGGACAGCGAGGGGTGGTTGTGCCAATAACTGATCAAGCTGCGCAGCAGGTCGGGCCGGCGCAGAAACGGTGAATCCTTGGGCGTGGCGCCGCCCAGCACAAAATGGTTGCCGCCGCCGGTGCCGGTATGACGACCGTCGATCATGAACTTTTCCGTGGTCAGGCGGGTTTGCCGCGCCTCTTCGTAGAGGAATTCGGTGCGCTCCACCAACTCGTCCCAGGTCGCGGACGGTTGCACGTTAACCTCGATCACGCCGGGGTCCGGCGTCACTCGGAAATTGCTCAGGCGTGTATCCGACGGCGGCTCGTAGCCTTCCAGCAGCACCGGGCAATGCAGTTCTTCGGCGGTGGCCTCGATGGCGGTCACCAGCTCCAGGTAATCCTCGACACGCTCCAGCGGCGGCATAAACAGGTACAGGCGCCCTTCCCGCGCTTCGGCGCACAGCGCAGTGCGGGTCAGCCAGTCGGCGGATTCATCGACCTGCGGCACGCGCTCATCACTCGGGGCCGGCTCGTCATGACTGTGCAGTTGGGCGGTGGTCGGCAGCGCCGGTTGGTCCTGATTCGGGTCGGTGGGATGCACAAACGGATATTGCGCAGCCGTCACCCACGGCTGCGAGGCCAGCGGCAGTCGATAACCCAACGGCGAATCGCCCGGCACCAGGCGGCAATGGTTGTCGCGCAGGTACCAGCGCCCGCTCTGCCAGCGATCATTGGCGGCGGTGCGCGCCAGCGGCAGTACCTGGCCAATGACTTTATCCAGGCCCTGGCTGAACACTTTGCGCAGGCGCTCGCGCTCCAGGTCATCGCTCAGGCGCGGGTCCTGGGCGGTGACGTTCTGCGGTAGCGCGCCCTCGCGCCACAGGTAGTAGAAATTGTCTTCAAACGCCGGGAACACGAAACGGGCCGGCAGCTTGAGACGCTCGGCGACGCTGGCCAGGAAGCGCCCGGCCAGTACGCCATCCGCGCCGTAGTCGGCTTGTTCATCGGCGATCAACGCGCTGTTGTGCCAGATCGGCACGCCGTCGCGGCGCCAGTAGCAGTTCAGGGACCAGCGCGGCAACTGCTCGCCGGGGTACCACTTGCCCTGGCCGAAATGCACCAGGCCCTGCGGCGCGTAGTGCCTGCGCAGGCGCTGGAACAGCTCGGCGGACAGCCGACGCTTGTCCGGGCCCAGGGCGGCGGTATTCCATTCGGCGCCGTCGGGGTCATCGATAGAGACGAACGTCGGTTCGCCGCCCATGGTCAGGCGCACATCGTCCCTGTGCAGGTCAGCATCGATCTGCCGGCCCAGGGCCTGGATCGCCAGCCATTGCTCTTCGGTGTAGGGCTTGGTCACCCGTGGCGCTTCCCAGAGGCGTTCCACCGACATCTCGTGGCTGAACTCGCACTCGCACGGCTCAACCAGGCCACTGATCGGCGCAGCTGAAGACGGATCCGGACTACAGGCCAACGGAATATGGCCTTCACCGGCAAACAACCCGGAAGTGGCGTCCAGGCCGATCCAGCCGGCGCCGGGCAGATACACTTCGCACCAGGCGTGCAGGTCGGTGAAATCCACGTCGGTGCCGGAGGGGCCATCCAGGGCTTTGACATCGGCGGTAAGCTGGATCAGATAGCCGGAGACAAACCGCGCCGCCAGCCCGAGGTTGCGCAGCAACTGCACCAGCAGCCAGGCCGAATCGCGGCATGAGCCCGAGGCATTTTCCAGGGTGAACTCCGGGGTTTGCACCCCCGGCTCCATGCGGATCAGGTAGCCGATATCGGCGGCCAGGCGCTGGTTGAGTCCGACCAGAAAATCCACGGCCGGCAACGGCGTACGGTCGATACCGGCCAGGTAGGCGGCAAACTTCGGCGTCAGCGGCAAGGTTTCCAGGTAAGGCGCCAGCTCGCGCTGCTCATCGGCGGCATAGCTGAACGGGATGTTCTCGGCGTAGGGCTCGAGGAAAAAATCGAACGGGTTGAAGACCGCCATCTCGGCGACCAGATCGACCTCAACGCGCAGCTCGTCAGTCTTTTGCGGGAAGACCAGACGCGCCAGGTAATTGCCCTGCGGGTCCTGCTGCCAGTTGATGAAATGCTGCTCGGGCAGCACCTTCAGCGCGTAGGACAATATCCGCGTGCGGCTATGGGGCGTCGGGCGCAAGCGCACAATTTGCGGGCCGAGTTCGACAGCACGGTCGTAGCGGTAATGCGTAACGTGGTGCAACGCGACATGAATCGACACGGCGGCCTCCTGCGAGCCAGGGCATGGGCACAACGCGCGCAAGACTTATGCCAGAGCGGCGGTCATTGCGCTTTATCGTAAGACCCGGTGCAGTACAGCACCAAAACGACGCCAACGGTGGGGTCATGGTGCAGGCGCTGCACATATTTGTGGCGCGAGTGGGTGCAGCGGTAGCGATTGGGTGTGCGATGAGGTGGGGAATCACCTCGTTTTTTTTATTCTGATGATGGCGCGCTCGTGTTGGCGGCGCTTGTTGATGGCGGCTTGGACTTTTGCGCGCAGGTGGCGGAGTTCTACGGCTTTTGCACGAAATTCTTGGTGGCGTTTGCTGCGAAGCAGCAGTAGGCCGACCAGCGGCCAAACGATACTTTCTGCGAAAATGAATGGATGCGGTGAAAAACGCAAAGCCGGCAAAGCGACCAACAGACAGGCAATGAAAAAGCCATACATACCCCAAACCCACTTGGGACGCCCATAGCCAATCATGACATTGCACAGGGTGGTAAAGAGGGCCAACACTACACAGGCTTCCTCAGCAGAAGACGCCGATAAAGCCCACGGGGCTGTACGCGGATAATAATGTTCCAGCAGCGCCACAACGGCGGTCCCCCCCAAAATGCTCATAAAAATCGCACCGATGAAGACGGGAAAGTAACGCAAAAGAAATGGGCGTACCGGTATGAGGTATGTCCGTCTGAAAAATCTCATTCTGAAATTTCCTCATACAGCCCAACTGCGATGATCCGGATGTTCCCGGCCCGTACACTGCCGGCAACGGCCGATACGGCACCAAGAGCATCCAGCATCTGCAAGAGGGTTCCATGCTTTACTTCTGCCGAGGTATAGCGCTTGGGTATCTCTCCAGCCATTTGTTTCAGCTTGATCATTTTCCGGGTCATGTCCGGATGGTTGATACTCAGTAGCTCCCTGGTGAGCTTGACCCGCTCCTGCCGATTTAGCCCCTTGAGTACCTGATGCGTATTTTTCCCCGTTGCCTTTTTAAGCGTACTGACCATTCGAATCGTAGACATTGCTGTGTTGCCAGCACCTAATAACGAAGCGGCGTCTAGCCCAATCGTTATGGCCTGGTACCATTCATTGCGGTCCAGTTCGTCATTCAGCGCTGGGTCTACAAATTCATTTCGCGTTCGTCGAATACCCAGGGCGCATTGAAACGTGCTGGCTGACGCGCCTACCACGCTTATCGCAGCCGCGACCCCAGAGCCCCCAAAAGTAAAAGGACTCAATGCTAATCCTCCCGCGATCACCAACCAGCTGATCACCGCAGAAGTACACGCCAACGCTGTATTCACCGCCTCAAACGCCACCTGCGACTCACGCGGCTCATTCGCCAAGCGCCGAGCAAACTCCACCCGCCCGACATAGCCCGGCGCCTCACGCAAAAGCACCTTCTTCGGCGCCACACTGCAAATCGGCTGAAACTCGCGCAGCACAATCGCCCGCATCTGCGCATCCAGATACACCACCCCCGCACCGACGATGGCGGGATCGGCATCAATCGCGGCAAACAATTTTCGTAGATCAATGCTGCTTTCAATCCACTCCCGCGTCGCGAGGTGCGCACTGGGAAACCCGTCTTTCAACACGCTGGAAGTCATCCCTTTACTCCGGTTTTTCACAAGAGCGCAGAGGTTAAAGAGTGGCTATCTACAAAAAATGTCAGAAGCTTCGCTTTATCAAGACAGGCACTTCCTGATCATGATGCAGCGTCTTGTAGGCCATATCCCGCATAGGAAAAAGTACGCCCCGCGCCACTACCGGCGAACACTCAAACAGGGAGCGACCATGGCAACTGATATGTTTTTAAAGCTCGCAGACATCAAGGGTGAGTCCAAAGACCAGGGGCATCGCGATGAAATCGAAATCAGCAAATGGGGTTGGGGCATGTCCCAGACAGGCTCCATGCACACCGGCAGCGGCGGCGGTGCCGGCAAGGTCAATATTGAAAATCTGTCTATCTCCAAGGTCATGGACAAGTCTTCACCCAACCTGATGATGGCCTGCTCCACCGGCAAGCATTACCCCGAGGCCAGGCTGGTGGTGCGCAAGGCCGGCGGCAGCAGCGCCGTGGAGTATCTGGTCATCACGATGAAGGAGGTCATGGTCACCTCCTACCAAACCGACGCAGTAACGACGAGCGACGTACTGACTGAAGTAATCGGCCTGAATTTCGCCATCAGCGAAGTCAGCTATCAGCCGCAGAAGGCCGACGGAGGCAAAGACGGTGGCGCGGTCAAATACGGCTGGAACATTCGCCAAAACGTCAAAATCTGACACCGCAAGCCGGAACTGTCCTCCAGCCTCGGCCGGCTCACGTTTGTGCCAAGGAAGGTTGGAGCGCAAGCCAGGTGACGACCCTACTCAGTCAACGAGCTTTTCGCTGCGCGATAACGACTTGCCGCAGGTGGCGAATTTTAACCAATTTGGCTCGCATCTCTCGCTGCCCCTTGCTGTTGAGTATCAGCAGCCCGAACAGTGGAAAAACCAGCGCCAGCCCATAAAGAACAGGATGAGGGGCGTATTGGAACATCGGCAACACAAACAGCAGGCAGGCCACGTAGATACCGACCATCAACCATGTCCAGGAGGGTTCGCCGCGCAAAATCATAAAGTTGCTGTGCACCGTCAGCAGCGTGAACACGGCCCCGGCCAGCATGATCTTGCGCCCGACTTGCGCAAGGGGCGCATCAGCAAAATAGGTGACGAACGCCAGCGCCATGGCCAACGCCAATGAAAAATACGCCGCAAATACGCCGCCCAGAAATGTCAGAAAGTAATGCCTGAAAAAGTCCCGGAGCGTCATCAGTTCGCCCATTCTTTGGCCAGGGGGTTGCCCATGGGGTGTTCTTCCTTGAAGAGGTAGAGACTGAAAGGACGCTATCGGGGGCAAGCCCCCTCCCACATTCGACTGCATTCTCATGCTGGAACTCAGTCAAGTGTGGGAGGGGGGCTTGCCCGCGATAGCCATTCAATGGGCGCCACCCTATCAAACGGGTTCACCACCGACCACAAAGCGAAACGCCAACCCGAGACTGGCGCTTTACAGGTCAGGGCGGCCGGCTGGTTTAGCGAGATATCCTAAAGCGGGCCAGACCTTCTGGTGAAGGTGCGAACACAGGTGGTGAATCTACCCAATCAACGGCGTTTATGTTGGGCAGTCATGGTCTGGCGCAGGCGGCGGACTTCGACCAGTTTGCGGCGCATTTGGCGGTGGCGTTTGCTGTTGAGCAGCAACAACCCGAGCAGCGGAAACAGCAGGCTCAATCCATAGGACAGAGGATGAGGACCAAAGGCAATAGTGGGCAGTACCGCCAGAACACAGAGTGCGAGCAGCGCCGCCAGCGGCCATACCCACTGCGGTCGCCCGCGGGCGATCATGAAATTGCACTGCACGATGCCCCACGTCAGCGCGAGGCCACCCAGGAAGGAATACTTGAGGTTGTCGTCCATCGGCAAGCTTGGGAAATAACTGTCGAAAATCAGTGGCACCGCAAACACAAGGCTGAACACCGCCGCGAAAATAGCGCCCATGAAGACCGGAAAGTACTGCGCCAGAAAACTGCGAATACCAGGTAGCTCATTCATCGCTCATTTCCTCATACAGCCCCACGGCAATGGTGCGCACATTCCCGGAAATTGCGCTGCCGGTAAAGCCGATGGCCGCGCCCAATGCATCCTGTATCTGGGTCACTGTGGCATGCCTGACCTGAGCGGGCGTGAACCGCTTGGTCGTCTCGCCGGACAGCTGCTTCAACTTGAGCATTTTGGCGCTCATGCGCGGGTCCTTGATGCTGAGCAGCTCCTTGGTAAGCTTGGCGCGCTCTTGCCGGTTCAATCCGCGCAGCACGTCCCGCACGCTTTTGCCGGTGGTCGCCTGGTTCAACCGCACCAGTTTTACCGTGGTCAACGTCGATGCACCGACCCCGATCAACGACGCCGCGTCCAGCGCGATCATCGTGTACTGGTACCACTGCGAGCTATCAAGCTTGTCATTTTTGGAGGGGTCGCTGATCTCATTGCTGACGCGATAGCCGCTGGCAAAACACTGGAGCGTGCTGGCCGTGGCAGCGGTATAGCCGATGGCCGTAATCACAGTGCTGGCGCCCGCCGTGAACGGCACAGCAACGGTGCCGCTGAGCACAACGATCCAACCGATAATCGCGCCCGCGCAGGATAGGGAGGTGTTGATCGCCTCCCCCACCAGGCGCGATTCGCGGGGGTTGTCCTGGACCTGTTGCGCAAACTGCGCCGGGGCGATGTATTTCTGCGCCTCACGCAAAATAACGCGCTTGGGGGCAATGCTGCAGATAGGCTGGAACTCACGCAGGGTCACCACGTTGAAGTCGGCGTCGATATACACCACGCCCGCACCAACAATGCCGGGGTCTGCGTCAATGGCCGCGAACAGCCGCGGCAGGTTGATCTGGCTTTCAATGCGCTGTCGCGCCATGAACTGGGAGCGGTTGGAGTCCATGCCGATGCTGAGCAGGGGGTTGCTCATGGAGGTGCTCGTCCTTGAAGGGGGGTGACTGAACTGACGCTATCGGGGGCAAGCCCCCTCCCACATTCGACCACATTCTCATGCTGGAACTCAGTCAAGTGTGGGAGGGGGCTTGCTCCCGATGGCAATCTAATGGGTGCCACCTTACCAAACAGGCTCACCACCGACCACAAAGCAAACGCCAAGCCGAGACTGGCGCTTTACAAGCCTGGGCGGCCGGCTGGTTTAGCGCGAGATCGCAACGCGGGCCAGACTTCCTGATGAGGGTGCGAACACAGGTGGTGAATCTACCCAATCAACGGGCTCTACGCTGGGCAACGACGGCCTGTCGCAGGCGCCGTATTTCAAGTAGCCGCTGACGCATTTCGCGGTGGCGCTTGCTGTTGAGCAACAGCAAGCCCAGCAGTGGGAACAACACCGCCGAGCCGTACACCAGGCGGTTGAGGTCGTACTGAATCATCGGCAAGACGAACAACAGGCATGCGCCGAGGTATCCCGCCACCAGCCTGGCCGCCCAGGGATAGCCACGCGCGATCATCACGTTGCCAAACACCAGCACCACCACCAGCAGCAGAATCGCAGCCCCCGAATAGCTGGACTTGAGCGCTGGCTCTACCCCACGCAAATAGGTCACGCCCGCCGTGGAAACTGCGACCGAGCCGGAGAAGATCGCCGTGAAGACGGTGCCCATGAACACCGGAAAATAACGGGCGAGAAAACTGCGCATATCGGGGAAGCCGCTCATTCGGTCAAATCCTCGTACAAGCCGATCGCAATGGTGCTGGTCGTACCGACATGCCCGGTTCGATAGCTACCGGCGATGCCCAATAGGCCGCCCAGCGCATCTTTCAATTGGGTCAGCGTGGCGTGGCGGATTTCGGTGGAGCTGTAGCCAAATCCGCATTGGGCGCTGCTCGCCAGCGCCGCAGTGACGCCGATACCCACCACAAACGCACTGGCACCGGCAGTGAACGGCACAGCGACGCTGCCGCTGAATACAACGATCCAGCCGATCACCGCTGCGCCGCAGGAAAGACCCATATCAAATGTCTCCTTCTGGAAGCGTCCTTCACGGGGATGGCCGCGAACAGCCGTGGCAGGTTGATCTGACTTTCAATGCGCTGGCGCGCCATGAACCGGGAGCGGTTGGAGTCCATGCCGATGCCGGCCAGGGGTTGCCCATGGGGTGTTCTTCCTTGAAAGGGTGGAGACTGGACTGACGCTATCGGGGGCAAGCCCCCTCCCACATTCGACCGCATTCTTATGCTGGAACTCAGTCAAGTGTGGGAGGGGGCTTGCCCCCGATAGCAATCTGATAGGCGCCACCATACCAAACAGGCTCACCACCGACTAGAAAGCAAAACGCCAGCACGAGGCTGGCGTTTGGCAGATCAGGCTGCGATCAACGCGGCACCACCGGCTTGCGCACAGGCTTGCCGCCTTTGCCCTTGGCCGCATCGGTACGTTCCTTCGCCGCCTGTTTGTTGCGCGCCTGCGCCGCCGCCTTGGCTTGTTCGCGCTTGTCCCACGGGTTGCTGCCGTCGCTGCCACGCGGTGGCAGGCCGGTGTGCTGGGTGAGGATTTTGGTGGTAGTTTCCCTGGCGACCTTGTGGCTGCCGGCCGGCGTC
Source organism: Pseudomonas sp. 31 R 17 (assembly GCF_900004915.1). Classification (NCBI taxonomy): domain Bacteria; kingdom Pseudomonadati; phylum Pseudomonadota; class Gammaproteobacteria; order Pseudomonadales; family Pseudomonadaceae; genus Pseudomonas; species Pseudomonas sp. 31 R 17. Next base: position 20,588 of record NZ_CVTN01000031.1, on the reverse strand, counting down.
GAGTTCTTGCGACGCGCGCTCTGGTAGCTGTCGGTGCTCGGCTGGTGCAGCGGAATCAATTGGTCCTTACCCGGCCCGATCAGGTCGGCGCGGCCCATGCGGGTCAGCGCTTCACGCAGCATTGGCCAGCCTTTCGGATCGTGGTAGCGCAGGAACGCCTTGTGCAGACGGCGCTGCTCTTCGCTCTTGACGATGGTCACCGCATCACTCTTGTAGGTGACCTTGCGCAGCGGGTTCTTGCCCGAGTGGTACATCGCGGTGGCGGTGGCCATCGGCGACGGATAGAACGCCTGCACCTGGTCGGCACGAAAGCCGTTGCCCTTGAGCCACAGGGCCAGGTTCATCATGTCTTCATCGGTGGTGCCGGGGTGAGCGGCGATGAAGTACGGGATCAGGTACTGCTCCTTGCCCGCTTCCTTGGTGTACTTCTCGAACATGCGCTTGAACTTGTCATAGCTGCCGATGCCCGGTTTCATCATCTGGTTGAGCGGACCTTCCTCGGTATGCTCCGGGGCGATCTTGAGGTAACCACCGACGTGGTGGGTCACCAGCTCCTTGACGTATTCCGGCGACTCAACGGCCAGGTCGTAACGCAGGCCGGAGGCGATCAGGATCTTCTTCACACCCGGCAACGCACGGGCGCTGCGGTACAGCTGGATCAGCGACGAGTGGTCGGTGTTCAGGTTCGGGCAGATGCCCGGGAACACGCACGACGGCTTGCGGCACGCGGATTCGATTTCCGGGCTCTTGCAGGCGATGCGATACATGTTCGCGGTTGGCCCGCCGAGGTCGGAGATCACGCCGGTAAAGCCCGGCACCTTGTCGCGGATCTCTTCGATCTCGCGAATGATCGACTCTTCGGAACGGTTCTGGATGATGCGGCCTTCGTGCTCGGTGATCGAGCAGAAGGTGCAGCCGCCGAAGCAGCCACGCATGATGTTCACCGAGAAGCGAATCATGTCGTAGGCCGGGATCTTCTCCTTGCCGTACGCCGGGTGCGGGACACGGGCGTAAGGCATGCCGAACACGTAGTCCATTTCTTCGGTGGTCATCGGAATGGGCGGCGGGTTGAACCACACGTCCACTTCACCGTGCTTCTGCACCAGGGCACGAGCGTTGCCTGGGTTGGTTTCCAGGTGCAGCACGCGGTTGGCGTGGGCGTAGAGCACCGCGTCGCCACGGACTTTTTCCACCGACGGCAGGCGGATTACGGTCTTGTCGCGGGTCATGCGCGGGCTGGCCAGGATCTGCACGACCTTGGCTTCGTCCGGATCATCAACCGGACCTTTTTCCTGCTCAATGGCGCAAGCCTGGGTGTCCTGGGTATTGACGTACGGGTTGATGATCTTGTCGACCTTGCCCGGGCGGTCGATGCGCGTGGAGTCCACTTCGTACCAGCCCGCCGGGGTGTCACGGCGAATGAACGCGGTGCCGCGCACGTCGGTGATGTCTTCAATCTTGTGGCCCCACGACAGGCGCTGGGCCACTTCGACGATGGCCCGCTCGGCGTTGCCGTACAGCAGGATATCGGCGGTGGCGTCGATCAGGATCGAGTTGCGCACACGGTCCTGCCAGTAGTCGTAGTGGGCGATACGGCGCAGGGAGGCTTCGATACCGCCCAGCACGATCGGCACGTTCTTGTAGGCTTCCTTGCAACGCTGGCTGTACACCAGGCTCGCACGGTCCGGGCGTTTGCCGGCCATGCCGCCAGGGGTGTAGGCGTCGTCGGAACGGATTTTCTTGTCGGCGGTGTAACGGTTGATCATCGAGTCCATGTTGCCGGCCGCGACGCCGAAGAACAGGTTCGGCTCGCCGAGCTTCATGAAGTCGTCTTTGGACTGCCAGTTCGGCTGGGCGATGATCCCGACGCGAAAGCCCTGGGACTCCAGCAGCCGGCCGATGATCGCCATGCCGAACGACGGATGGTCAACGTAGGCATCACCGGTGACGATGATGATGTCGCAGGAATCCCAGCCAAGCTGATCCATCTCCTCCCTGCTCATCGGCAGGAATGGCGCAGGACCGAAACATTCGGCCCAGTACTTGGGATAGTCAAATAACGGCTTGGCTGTTTGCATGACGGTGACCGGTGTTGAGATGAAAAATCGCGGGCGCGGAATATAGCACAAATTTTGACCAATTCCGACGACAGTGGTCGGCTTTTAGCCACGCCGCGCCCGACGGCGCTTATAGCCCGGTTTTGCTGGTGGCAGGGCCCGCATGGGGGTGCTGATCACTCGTCGTCATTGATGGTGCAAGGGCCGGGGCGTTTTCAGCGCACAGCTTTATGCACCGCTTCTTTCGATACTGTCCGCCCTAATGTCGCTCGGTCCTTTCAACAGAGCGCCTGCCAGGCTGCCATGCCAAGCGCTCTCTTCCTGAGCACACACCATGACCAACTCAGTCACCCCTGATGCAGAGCAACCTGCATTACTTACCAATGCAAGCTGGGCCGAACAACAGATTTATCAGCTGATACAGGAAAACGTAACCGCCTTCATGGGCAAGATGGGCGTGGATGAGCAAAAAGAATACCTGCGCCTGAGCAAAGAGCTGGTGGAGCGCGAGCAAACCCTTGGCAACGCCCTCACAGCTCTTTACGACGACCTGAGCCGGCAAATGGTCGACGCTCTGGAGCGCGCGCTGAAGAGCAAAACCGGCACGGCCATCAATTCGCGTACTACCTACCTGAAGACGCGGATCCGGCAGTTGCCGGTCTCCCAGGATGACCTCCCCGCCAATGATCGCCTGGGCAACAACGTGCGTATCTACAAAGAGGACCTGGGCGTACGTGAGTACGAACGCTCGATCACCTTGCTGGAGGCCGCGTATCGCAACTTCGGGTTTACCGCGTATTTCTCCACCGAAGAACAACGCGCCAGCTCTATCAGCGGCGACGTCATCAGCGTCAAAGAGTTCGTGGGCGTGGCAAGGAGCGTGGACATCGGCAAGCGCATCAGCGACTACATCGAAAAAGAGTTCATGAAGCGTCTGTCCAACCCGCTCTCCGGCCTGCAAGGCACCAAGCTGCTGGTCGCTTTGAGGGACGCCTATCGCACCAATGAGTCCTGGAGTATCAGCGAGCGGGAATTCAATGATCTCAAAAGCTGGCTGTTCGACACCAGCGTGCATTGGGACCTCTACCAACTGGACGCCGGCGGCGACAAGATTGCCTTGCCGTTTTTCACTCGTCGCTTTGATACGCCAGACGGTTCTTGCGTCTACAGTTATTTCCCGGACCGCCCCAACGGCGCACTACGGCGGCACGCCTCTGGGCAAGAAGCCGTGGACGCCCTGCAGAACCAGATCCGCAACGACGTGGGGCTGGCACACTTCAGTTGGTTCATGAAGGCCATCTCCCTGAACAATCAGGAAAAGCTGCGAGCCTTCATCAAACCGCTGAATGTCAACCGGGACGACCTCTCCTGGCACGCACGGATCCTGTATGACCTGTTTGCCAGCAAGACCCCAAACAGGCAAAAACTGGCGGTGGAAAAAATCGGCACGGACATCCGCAGCCTCGCCCTCACCTTGCCGATCTACCAGTCGTGGCCAATCCAATCGGACCTTATCCGACTGGCGCGCACCAATAAAATGGCGGACCGCGAGGCCGCCGTTGCGTTGGCCACCTATCTGGTCAGCGAGACCTTGTCGATGCTGCTGATTCCGCTCCCCGGTGGCGTGACCGGCTTGGGCAAAATCATGCTGGTCGCAATGCTGGGCACCCTCGTCTACCAGGCCTGGTCTGCCATTGCGGCGCTGCGCCGGGGCCAGCAGGCAGAGCTGGTGCAAGCCGTCGGCGACATTCTTGACCTGCTGGTGGGGCTGCGTTTACAGGGGGCGGCGGCCAAGTTGTCTGCCCGCCGCACCCGTCGGTTGATGAGCGCGCTGGGCAACCCCAACTACGCTATTGCCACAGACGGCAAGCCAGGGTTGTGGTTCATCAACGACTACACACAAATCGACCCGAACTACCTGACAGGACTTGAACAAAACCCTCAAGGCCTGTTTGAAAAGGGCGGCCGCAGCTACATCAAGCTGCAGGTCGACAACCAAACCAAATTCGCCCAGGTCACCCTCGAGAAGCGCTCCGGGCGCTATCAACTGGACATGCCGGGCACTTCAAGCATTCACCCCTATGTCACTTACTCGGCCAAACATGACCGCTGGACACTCGACTCCATCGATACCCGCGCGCTGAACGAAGCCCAATTGCTGCAGCACATGATCTCGCCCAGCGAACTGCCGTTGAGCCCGACCGCCAGCAAGCGCGCGTTGGATGTCGCGGCCGTTGATCGCCAGGAATTGCTGGATATCTGGTTCGATCGCCGGCCCGGCCCTGTCGCCTTGACACAAGCCATCGAGAATCAGCAACTGCGCGAAGGGCTCACCCAGCTGCAAACAGCGCTAGGGCGCAGCGATGGCCCGCTGCCGCCCATCGCCGACCAGATCATGCCTGCACTGCTGGCAGACCTGGGCACCTGCACGATCAAGCTGTACACCCCTGACGGCAAAACCTTGCTGTCCAGCTACACCCCGATGCTCGCGCCCCACACACAACCATTGGCCACCATCGAGCTGCGCCAGGAGGGGCGTGATCGTTACCTGGCACCGGCATTTGGCTCGCCGGTCGGCTCACTCATGCAACAGGTCTTGCAGGAACATGAACGATTCATCCCGGGTAGCACCTTGGGCCAGGCAGGTCACGGCAGTGAAGCGCTCCACCTGGCGAGCCGATTGCTTGAGCTGAGAAAAAAACTCGCGGCACACCTTCAGACGCATCAAGCAGCCGTGTATGAGGCGTTACGCGATGGCCGACTGCGCGACCACATGAATGCACAACATCCAGCCACTCGGTTTGCACCCACGGCACTGTTTGGGCAGACAGCCGGTGGTGACCCCGCCATCAGCCTGTTGCGGCGTCGCTTTCCGGACCTGTCACGAGCAATGGCCGCAGATTTGCTACGGCGTCATCCCGCATTACGCGACATCGGCCTTTACTCGTTCCTGGAGGCTCCAGTACGCGAAGCCATTCACAAGAGCATTCAACAAAGCACCATCACTGAGGCGCTCAACGCACTTTCGGACCCGAGCGGCCTCGGGCTCAACGCGCACAGCCAGGCCCTGTTCTGCAACCTGCTGACGCTCTTGCCGGGTTGGCCGAGCGACCTCGGTGTAAAGGTTTACCAAGGCGCCACCGATCAGACCGGGCGGATCACCCACCGAGGCTCACTGCTGGACACCTATGGGAGCGAAGACGCAGACAGCTTCGTCATGCTGGTCAAGTCCGGCACTGAATATGCCGGCTACCTACAGGGCAGTGGCGAACTGAAAACGGCCGTCGCCGGGCAGAACAGCCTACTCGGCGCCACCCTGCGCGCGCTCACCGAAACCCAACGCAATGAGCTGGGCCTTGAGCCCCACGACATCGCCGTGCTGGCCCAGGACATGCTTGAACAGGCGCGCGTACAACAGGCGCATCTGCCGCAATTCCTCACACCTTCGCGGGAGGCGCCGCTATCAACCTCAAGCATCAGTGCTTTCCGGATACCCCACTGGCATGTGCCAGACAATGCCGATGCAGACGGTATCCACGCCATGGGCGAGCGTCGATACGTGACCATCGACAACGGCACCTACCGGGTCATGCTCGACCGCGACGCTTCCTCGGCGACTGGCAAAGTCTGGCGCATCGTCAAACCGGGCGATCCGGTAGCGATGGACGAGGCTAACGTCTACAACAGCAGCCGCCTCGGTGAAAGCCATGCCATCCGGCGCAATGCCGCCAATGTGTGGGTCAGCGCCCTCGTCGGTGCTCCGGGAGGTGTACGAGGCGAATGGCATGAATGGTCATTCTTTCGGCAATTGGCCGACAGTGCCAGCACCCTCTTGAATCAACTGCGCAGTCCGCAGCGGCGAGTACACACACTGTTTCCGTCGTTTGACCAGGGACAGATCAACGCCTTTATCCAGTCTCTGGGCAACGACATTGCTGGGGGACTGGCTCGACGAGAAACCGAATACAGAACCCTCGGCAGGGAGTTGAAAGCATGGCGGCATGCGAACGCATCCGAATCTGCAAGCTGGCCCAGGCTCGTTACCGATGAGGTCAAACGCTGCTGGCGTCGTGAGACCGGGACATCACTCAGGATGCCGCCGGGTACGGCTGCGCTTCCAGGACTGAAAGCCGACTTCAGCCATGTACGGAAGTTGGATCTTGTGTCGATCAACTGGTCGGACGGGGCCGATACGTTCCTGGGCAATTTCTCCAACCTGGAGCGACTGAGCATCACCCACTCCAAACTCGACAGGCTTCCCACAGCGGTCAGCGAAATGAGCCAATTGACCTGGCTGAACGTGAGCTCGAACCAGATCAGGCTGGATGTACCCAGCGCTGAAAAATTGGCCGGCCTGACCCAACTTGAACATATCGATCTGTCGGAAAACCCGCTGGGGATAACACCCGATTTCAGTGGCATGCCGAAACTGCAAACCCTGGACCTCAGCAGTACACAGATCGATCAATGGCCAACAGGGCTGCTGAGTCAAACCCGCCTGAAAAGCGTCAAACTGCTCAATAACCGCCTGCGCGCAGTGCCTGAAACCTGCCTGAACCCACCGATCGATCAATTGGAGGCCATCGTCCGGATCAATAACGTCACGCAGCTGCAAGGCAATGACTTCCCCGCTAAATACTGGAGAAAATTCGACAGCTATTGGCGCAATCTGCATGAAAACCATCCGAACCTGATCAAGAACGCAATCGACAGCGCGTTTGACTGTGGCAATCCAAGGGTTGAAAGGTATCAGCGGATGTATCCGGGCAAGAACATCAAGCAAACTCGAGAGTTTCTCTGGGGGCTGCCCAAAGGAACAGTGGCGGCAGAGCTGGACAGGCTGGAACTTGAGTTCAATCAACTCCAATCACAGTTGGACGCCTGGGCCTTTTCGGGAGGCGTTCGCCGTCAGGGCTACGTTCGCGCAGGCCAATTGGCAACCAATGCAGTGACTCGGGGGGATCGCGACATCGCTAAAGCTCGTATTCTGAGTTGCTGGAGACGAGAAACACCACAGATGCTGGCCAATGACGGCACACCGATCGGCCTGCAACTCGATCTCAGTGGACTGACACTGCCGAGCCTGCCAGACCTTGACGTAGACTTCAGCCACGTAGGCTCACTCAAGCTGAATAATATGAACCTGAGTGTTTCCCCGGAAAGCTTCCTGACGCGATACCGACACGTACGCTGGCTGAACCTGGCAGACAATCAGCTCAGGGACCTTCCCCCGGCATTGGGCGAGATGCACGGCCTTACGCGCTTGTATCTGCATAACAACCGTATTCGCCTGACCCCGGACACCGCCCGCATCCTGGCGGAACGCGTCACGCTCAGAGCGCTCTTGTTACAGGGAAACCAACAGCTCGGCGTGACCCCCGACTTCAGCCAGATACCCGATATCCGCTCGATTAATCTGTCGGGCACAGGCATTGAGACATGGCCGACGGGCCTGGCGGAGCAGCCGCTGCTGGACACGATCAACCTGAACGCCAACCGGATTACAGAGATCCCTGACGCCGTCATCGCGCCTACAGATGCGCTCCTGGCCCAGGCGGCCCGACTCAATAACGTGACCTCTGTTACCGGCAATCCATTGTCCGATCAGACGTTGACGCGGGTCGCGCAATACGCAGAACGGTTGATCACAGCCGGGCTCGCCCAAGTGGGGCAGCCGAACCGTCTAGTGGTCACATCCACCGAAAACAGGTCACCGGCACCCTTTAGAAATCGGGGCGACGAGTCGTTTCGACGCTTGACCAACGGACTGGCCTCCGCCCAGGTTTCCGCCAGGCGAGCGCAATGGAATATGCTGCGCGAACAGCAGGGAGCGGAGCCTTTCTTCGACCTGCTCAGGCGCCTGGAGCAACTGGATACGGGCCAGCAGGATCACCGGCGAAGAGTCTGGGAGTTGATCGACGCCATCTCCGAAAACAGTCCGGAGTCCGAACAGCTGCGCAAAGAAGTTTTCGATCGGGCCGGCGAACCTGCGTGCTGCGACCGAGCGGCGTTCTCGTTTGGCAACCTGGAGGTCGCGGTCCTGGTATACAGGGCCCTGAGTCAAGCCATGGACCAATCACAAGGCAAGGCGCTATCGGCATTGTCCAGAGGGCTGTTCCGTTTGCATGAAGTGGACAAGTTCGCCTCAGCCGACATCCAGCGCAGCGAGATGATCGTCAACGATCCGACGGTATCGGAAGAAGGGAAACGCCCCCATCGCCTGCGCCTGAGTGAGGAAGTCGAGATCAGGCTGGCTTATCGCTACGGCCTCAAGGATCGCCTCCAGCTGCCCGGACAGCCTCAGCGGACGGCCTTTACCCAGATGGGTGACGTCACTCAGGACAGGCTGGATAGCGCTTATGAAAAAATCGTGGCCCTGGATAATTCACCTGAGGAATTCCAGGCACTGGTTTCCAGGGAGTTCTGGCAGGTCTATATAACCAACAAATACCGAGCGCAATTCGAAGCGCAGCGCCAACCCGCTCAGGAACGATTGAATGCATTACGCGACAGTTTTGTCGCCGGACTACTGCCGGAAGCGGACTACAAGAAGCAAACCGATGACGAGCAGGCCCAGCTCGCTATCGAAGAAGCCGAGCTGATCCAGACACTGACCCGGCAAGTGCTGGCCGAATGATCCCGGCCAGCGTTTACTCGTCGTCGTCGAAGTTGTAACTGCCCGGCGCCAGGTTCTCGAAGCGCGTGTACTTACCGATGAACGCCAGGCGAATAAAGCCGATCGGGCCGTTCCGCTGCTTGCCGATGATGATCTCGGCGATGCCCTTGTGTTCCGTTTCGGGGTGGTACACCTCGTCGCGGTACACGAACATGATCACGTCAGCATCCTGCTCGATCGCCCCGGATTCCCGCAAGTCGGAGTTGACCGGGCGCTTGTTGGGGCGTTGTTCCAGGGAGCGGTTGAGCTGGGACAGCGCCACCACCGGGCAGTTGAATTCCTTGGCCAGGGCTTTCAGGGAACGGGAGATTTCGGAAATCTCGTTGGTACGGTTGTCGCCGCTCGAACCCGGGATCTGCATCAACTGCAGGTAATCGATCATGATCAGGGCGATATCGCCGTGTTCACGCACCAGGCGGCGGGTACGCGCACGCATCTCTGAAGGGCTGATACCGGCGGTGTCATCGATGAACAGCTTGCGGTCGTTGAGCAAGTTGACCGCCGAGGTCAGGCGTGGCCAGTCGTCGTCTTCCAATTGGCCGGAACGCACCTTGGTCTGGTCGATACGGCCGAGCGACGACAGCATACGCATGATCAGCGATTCGCCTGGCATCTCGAGGGAGTACACCAGCACCGCCTTGTCGCTGCGCAGTACGGCGTTTTCCACCAGGTTCATTGCGAAGGTGGTCTTACCCATCGACGGACGGCCGGCGACGATGATCAGGTCGGACGGCTGCAGGCCGCTGGTCTTTTCGTCGAGGTCGGTGTAGCCGGTGGAAATGCCGGTAATCGCCGCATCCGTGTTGAACAGGGTGTCAATGCGGTCGATGGCTTTGGTCAGCAGGTCGTTGACGCTGACCGGCCCGCCGGTTTTCGGACGGGCTTCGGCGATCTGGAAGATCTGGCGCTCGGCTTCGTCGAGGATTTCGGCGGCGGTGCGGCCTTCGGGGTTGAAGGCGCTGTCGGCGATTTCGGTGCTGATGCCGATCAACTGGCGCAAGGTGGCGCGCTCGCGGACGATCTGCGCATACGCCTTGATGTTGGCGACGGACGGCGTGTTCTTCGCCAGCTCACCGAGGTAGCCCAGGCCGCCGACCTGGGAGGTCTGGCCTTCCTTGTCCAGTTGCTCGGCCAGGGTCACCACGTCGATCGGTGAGTTCTGGTCGGCCAACTTGGCGATGGCGCGGAAGATCAGGCGGTGGTCATGGCGATAGAAGTCACCGTCCGAGACTTGATCCAGCACGCGTTCCCAGGCGTTGTTGTCCAGCATCAAGCCACCGAGCACGGCCTGTTCGGCCTCGATGGAATGCGGCGGCACCTTCAGGGCAGCGGTTTGCAGATCGTATTGCTCAGGAGCGGAGATTTCGTTCATGGCCACTTGAAATTTGGGGTGTGTAAAAAAACAAAAGGCACGACCTGTAAACAGGATCGTGCCCGATGTTAACCGGCTGACACACGAGGTGCCAGTCAGTTAGGTGCGACTTAAGCTGCTACCACGACAACGCGTACGGTGGCTTCAACTTCGGCGTGCAGGTGCACGGCTACGTCGAATTCGCCTACGTTGCGGATGGTGCCGTTCGGCAGACGAACTTCGCTCTTCTGCACTTCAACGCCGGAGGCGGTCAGTGCATCAGCGATGTCGTGGGTGCCGATCGAACCGAACAGCTTGCCTTCGTCACCGGCAGTGGCAGTGATAGTCACTTCCAGCTCAGCCAGTTGGGCAGCGCGAGTTTCGGCCGAAGCTTTTTTGTCTGCTGCGGCTTTTTCCAGCTCGGCACGACGCTCTTCAAACGCAGCCAGGTTGGCAGCGGTTGCAGCGGTGGCTTTGCCGTATGGCAGCAGGTAGTTACGACCGTAGCCGGCCTTAACGTTCACTTTGTCGCCCAGGTTGCCCAGGTTGGCGACTTTTTCCAGAAGGATCAGTTGCATGTGAAAATCCTCTAACTTTTAACCTTCACCGTTCGCGCTATCGGCATCTTTCGACGCCAGACGTCCGCGAAAATCAATCAGGCCGTCGACAATGGCCAGGACCACGAGTAACGGATAGATCAGCTGCATGAACAGCAACAGCGTGACGTACAACCCCACCAGCCAGAACCTGGCCAGGCGCTTTCGCGCCACCAGCCCATGAATCAGGGCCAGCCCGGCAAACACCAGCGGTACGCTGCAAATCGGCGCCAGCAAGGCCATCTGTGGACCGAAGTTCGGTCCGACAACCATGCACGCCAGCAGCAACATCGCCGGTCCCGCGGGAATCCTGATACTGCGAAACTCGCGACCAAAACCACCCGGGTTATACAACAACGCCTGCCAATAACGCCCAAGAATCAGGCTCAGCACGCTGACAACCTGCAGCAAAGCCGCAATCAGGCCGGTCAGGACCGGCGCAATCAGTGACGCAAACCGCGCTCGCTCATCTACCGACAATTGCTGGTAGAGATCCCCGAGGGCCAGCGGCAGGATCTTGATGATCTCCTGCGCCAGCGCCTCGATTTGCGGGCGGAAAGCCGCGCCAAGCATCACTGAGTACACCAACCCCACTGCCACGCTGACCAGCAGCGTACGGACCCAGGACTCACTTGCGCGCAGAACCAACGCAAGGCTCGATGATCCCAGCAGTACCAGAAGTACCCGTGGATCACCCATTTGCAGCCACCAGATCAAGGCCGGCAACAAACCCAGGGCAAGAACGCCCAGGGCGTCCTTCAAACCGCGCCGCAGGAGCACAAGGCAACCTGCGGCAGCACCCAACCAATAAAGCAACGGCAATGCCGCACAGCCAGCCACTACCAGAGTGGCCTGCACACGACCGCGCATGATGAACTCAGCTAAGGCGCGCATGCATTCAATCCCTTACTACTTGTCGACTGCCCGGTCTCAGCGGCCGTGGCTGTCGGTGTAGGCCAGCAGGGCCAGGAAGCGGGCGCGCTTGATAGCGGTGGCCAGCTGACGCTGATAACGTGCTTTGGTACCGGTGATACGGCTTGGAACGATTTTGCCGGTCTCGGATACGTAGGCTTTCAGAGTGTTGAGATCTTTGTAATCGATCTCTTTCACGTCTTCAGCGGTGAAGCGGCAGAATTTACGACGACGGAAGAAACGTGCCATTTGATAGGCTCCTTAAAAGGTCCGTGGATTACTCGTCAGCGTTATCGCTGTTGTCGCTGTCATCACTATCAGCGCTATCAGCGCCTTCGTGCTCAGGACGGTCGCGACGCTCACGGCGCTCACTGCGGTTTTCTTCAGCCTTGAGCATCTCGGATTGGCCGGTAACGGCTTCTTCGCGACGGATGACCAGGTTACGGATCACTGCATCGTTGTAGCGGAAGTTGTCTTCCAGCTCGGCCAGGGCCTTGCCGGTGCATTCAACGTTCAGCATCACGTAGTGAGCCTTGTGAACATTGTTGATTGCGTAGGCCAGTTGACGACGGCCCCAATCTTCCAGACGGTGGATTTTGCCGCCGTCTTCTTCGATCAGCTTGGTGTAACGCTCAACCATGCCGCCGACTTGCTCGCTTTGATCCGGGTGGACCAAAAAGATGATTTCGTAATGACGCATGAATGCTCCTTACGGGTTGTAGCCTGCCGCTCAAAAACGGTCAGACAAGGAGTGAATGACACTTATGGATCTTGCCGCAGGGGAGGCACATGCGTGCCTGCCAGGTGGGCAAGGGGCGCAATTGTAGAGAAGGGGGAGAAAGCGCGCAAGGTGATTGGTGATTATTTGAACAATCGACCAAACACCACAAAAACAACTGTGGGGGGGCTTGCCCCCGATTGCAGTGGGTCAGTCACAACATCTGTAACTGAAACACCGCTATCGGGGGCAAGCCCCCTCCCACATTTTGATCCAGGCCAGGCCCGGCTTACTTCTTGGTCTTGGCCTTGGCACCGCGCTGACGCCGCGCTTCGAACAGGCATACGCCCGTCGCCACCGACACGTTCAGGCTGCTGACGCTGCCGGCCATCGGCAAGTGCACCAGGTAATCGCAATGCTCGCGGGTCAGGCGACGCATGCCCTTGCCTTCGGCGCCCATGACCAGGATGGTCGGGCCGGTGAGGTCCTGGTCGTAGATGCTGACTTCGGCCTCGCCTGCCGTGCCGACAATCCACAAGCCGCGCTGCTGAAGCTTCTCCAGGGTGCGCGCCAGGTTGGTCACGGCCACCAGCGGAATCACTTCCGCCGCGCCGCAGGCCACTTTACGCACGACCGGCGTGAGGGTGGCCGACTTGTCTTTAGGCACGATCACCGCCAGCGCGCCGGCCGCATCCGCCGAACGCAGGCAGGCGCCGAGGTTGTGCGGATCGGTCACGCCATCCAGCACCAGCAGCAACGGTGCGCCTTCGGTACGGTCGAGCAGCTCGTCGAGCATGGCTTCGCCCCACACCTGGCTCGGGCTGACGTCGGCCACCACGCCCTGGTGAACACCTTCTACCCACACGTCCATTTCACGGCGTTCGGCCTGGCCGATGGCAACCTTGTTCTGGGTGGCCAGCTCGACCAGCGTCTGCACGCGTGGCTCGCTGCGACCTTCCGCCAGCCACACCTGCTTGACGCGCTTGGGGTGGTGACGCAGCAGTGCTTCTACGGCGTGCACGCCGTAGATTTTTTCCAGACTCATGACTTGGCCTTAGGTTTGCGCGACCCGCCGCTTTTCGCGGGGGCCGAACCCGCTTTAGGCGGGCCTTTACGGTGTTTACTCGGTTTGCTCGACGGTTTTTCCGCCCCTTGGGACTTTCCCCCAGACGCCGCTTTACCACCGCTTTTGGCTTCGTTGAGCAACTGTTGCTTCAACTCGCGGCTCTTGCGCAGCTCGGCATTTTTCGCCGCGGCATCGCTTGGACGGTAGGCTTCAGGGGCCTTGTCCTTGGCCGAAGAACGACGCCCGGTCTTGGCAGGTGCAGGCTCGGCAGCCGTCTTCGCGCTGGAAGCCTTGCCCTTGGACGCCGGCGCTGCGGTTTCGCTGCCACGCTTTTTGCGGCCAGCCGGCTCTGCGGGCTTGTCAGGCATGCCGAAGTCGATCTTGCGCTCGTCCAGATCGACACGCATGACCTGCACTTCCACGGTATCGCCCAGGCGGAAGCTGCGACCGGTGCGCTCGCCCGCCAGGCGATGGTGCACAGGATCGAAGTGGTAGTAGTCACCCGGCAAGGCGGTGACGTGCACCAGACCCTCGACGTAGATGTCGGTCAGCTCGACGAACAGGCCGAAACCGGTCACGGCGGTGATCACACCCGGGAACGACTCGCCCACGCGGTCCTTCATGAACTCGCACTTGAGCCAGTTCACCACATCGCGGGTGGCTTCGTCGGCGCGACGCTCGCTCATGGAGCACTGCTCGCCCAACTGCTCAAGCGCCGCTTCGTCGTACGGATAGATCCGTGCCTTCGGAATGGTCATGGCACCGGCGCGCTTGACGTGCGGGGTGTTCTGCTTGGAATGGATCACGCTGCGGATCGCGCGGTGCGTGAGCAAGTCCGGGTAACGGCGGATCGGCGAAGTGAAGTGGGTGTACGCCTCGTAATTCAGGCCGAAGTGGCCCTGGTTGTCGGCGCTGTACACCGCCTGGCTCAACGAGCGCAGCATCACGGTCTGGATCACGTGGTAATCCGGACGGTCCTTGATGCTGGCCAGCAGGGCCTGGTAATCCTTCGGCGTCGGGCCGTCCTTGCCTTTGTGCAGGGACAGGCCGAGCTCGCCAAGGAACGCGCGCAGTTTTTCCAGGCGCTCCGGCGGCGGACCGTCGTGGACGCGGTACAACGCAGGAATTTCGTGCTTCTTCAGGAATTCAGCGGTGGCCACGTTGGCCGCCAGCATGCATTCCTCGATCAGCTTGTGCGCGTCGTTACGGGTGGTCGGGGTGATGGCAGCGATCTTGCGCTCGGAACCGAAGACAATCCGGGTTTCCTGGGTTTCAAAATCGATCGCGCCACGGGTGTGGCGGGCGCCCAGCAACACCTTGTACAGCGAGTACAGCTGCTTGAGGTGCGGCACCACGTCGGCGTATTCGCTGCGCAGGGCCTTGGCTTCGCTGGTCTTCGGCGTTTCCAGGATGGTGCTGACCTTGTTGTAGGTCAGGCGCGCCTGGGAGTGAATCACCGCTTCGTAGAACTGGTAGTCGGTCATTTCACCGGTCTTGGAGATGGTCATCTCGCACACCATGGCCAAACGGTCGACTTTCGGGTTCAGCGAGCACAGGCCGTTGGACAACTGCTCCGGCAACATCGGGATCACGCGCTCAGGGAAGTACACGGAGTTGCCGCGCACCTGGGCTTCGTTATCCAGGGCCGAACCGATCTTCACGTAGCTGGACACGTCGGCAATCGCGACGTACAGCTTCCAGCCGCCGGAGAACAGGCGCAGCTTGCCCGGCTTGGCTTCACAGTAGACCGCGTCATCGAAGTCGCGGGCATCTTCGCCGTCGATGGTGACGAACGGCAGATGGCGCAGGTCGATGCGTTTTTCTTTGTCCTTGTCTTCAACTTCCGGCTTGAGCTTGGCGGCTTCCTTCAGCACGGCATCAGGCCAGACGTGAGGAATATCGTAGGTGCGCAGCGCCACGTCGATTTCCATGCCCGGCGCCATGTAGTTGCCGACCACCTCAACGATATCGCCCTGGGGCTGGAACCGCGCAGTCGGCCAGTGGGTGATTTTCACCTCGACGAACTGGCCGACCTTGGCGGCGCCATTGCGGCCCGGGGTGATCAGCACTTCCTGCTGGACCTTCGGGTTATCCGGCACCACAAAGCCGATGCCGCCCTCTTCGAAGTAACGACCGACGATGGACTCGTGGGCACGGGACACCACTTCGACGATCACGCCTTCGCGACGACCACGACGGTCCAGGCCGGACACGCGCGCCAGGGCACGGTCGCCATCGAACACCAGGCGCATCTGCGCAGGGCTCATGAACAGGTCGTCACTGCCGTCGTCCGGGATCAGGAAGCCGAAGCCGTCCCGATGGCCGGCGATGCGGCCCAGGATCAGGTCGAGCTTGTCGACCGGCGCGTAGGTGCCACGGCGGGTGTAGATCAACTGAGCATCGCGCTCCATCGCACGCAGACGGCGGCGCAGGGCTTCGAGCTGGTCTTCGGTGGTCAGACCGAATTCTTCAACCAACTGCTCGCGGCTAGCAGGCGAACCACGATCGGCGAGGTGCGCCAGGATCAGTTCGCGGCTAGGAATAGGGTTTTCATATTTTTCCGCTTCACGAGCGGCCTCGGGATCGAGGGACTGCCAATCGGCCATTAGAGAGTTTTCACCTTGTCTATATGCGGGTTAGTTTGGCATACGCGTATTGAAACGGGAAATTTCAGACGTCATCAAGCCTTTTAAAAGCCCTTTGCAGCCCTCGGCGCGCACCTTGCACGACCATTGGCGAAATTTTCCAGGCTTTTTTCATGGCAGGGGTTTACAGGGTAAATATCGCTCCGTATAGTGCGCGCCATCGACGACGGCAACGTTGTCAGATAATGCCCAGGTGGTGAAATTGGTAGACACGCCAGCTTCAGGTGCTGGTGATCGCAAGGTCGTGGAAGTTCGAGTCTTCTCCTGGGCACCAAATTCAGATCAAACCCGCGAAAGCGGGTTTTTTCGTTTCAGACCTTTGATTTTTAACGGAAAAATTGATTTATATTTTTCGAATCAGGGGTTTACAGATTAAAAAGCCCGCCGTATAGTTCGCCCCATCAACAGCGGCAACGTTGCTTGATAATGCCCAGGTGGTGAAATTGGTAGACACGCCAGCTTCAGGTGCTGGTGATCGCAAGGTCGTGGAAGTTCGAGTCTTCTCCTGGGCACCAAATTCAGATGAAACCCGCGAAAGCGGGTTTTTTCGTTTCCGGGGTTTGAAAAATCCGGCTTGAAAACGTTCCCCGCGATTACCCTCAAGTCCGCACTTGAGAAGCTTTATCGTTTATCCTTGTAGTGATTTGTTGCACATAAGCGAGGAACACTTCGGATGATGATCCGCGATACCCGATTCAAGACATCCCTTCTGCGTGGCCTGTCTCTTACTCTGCTCGGCCTGACTCTCCTCTCACCCAACGCCTATTCCGCTGACAAGGTCTCCCTGACCCTTTACAACGGCCAGCACAAAGAAGTCGGCGATGAACTCGCCAAAGCCTTCGAAGCCAAGACCGGTATTCACGTCAACGTGCGCAAAGGCAGCAGCAACCAGCTGGCCAGCCAGGTCGTCGAAGAGGGTGACCGCTCCCCTGCCGATGTGATCTACACCGAAGAATCGCCGCCGCTGAACAAACTCGGCGAGCAAGGCTTGTTGGCGAAGACCGATGCCGGCACCCTCGACGTGCTGCCCAAGGATTACGTCGGCAGCAATGGCGACTGGATGGGCGTCACTGCACGCACCCGCGTCGTCGCTTTCAACCCCAAGCTGATTTCCGAAAAAGACCTGCCCAAATCGGTGCTGGATTTCGCCGGCCCCGAATGGCAAGGCAAGGTTGGCTTCGTGCCCACCAGCGGCGCGTTTCAGGAACAGGCCGTGGCGATCATCAAGCTGCACGGGCGCGAAGCGGCCGAAGAGTGGCTGACCGGCCTGCGCGCCTTCGGCAAGGTGTACAGCAACAATATGGTGGCCCTCAAGGCCGTTGAAAATGGCGAAGTGGCCACCGTACTGGTGAACAATTATTACTGGTTTGCCTTGAAGAAAGAGAAAACCAACCTCGACTCCCAACTGCACTATTTCACCGACGGCGATGCCGGCGGCCTGATTACCGTGTCTTCGGCTGCCGCGCTGAAATCCAGCAAACACCCCAAGGAAGCCCAGCAACTGCTGGCCTTCATGGCCAGTGAAGAAGGCCAGCGCGTGATCACCAACACCTCGGCGGAATACCCGCTGCGCAAGGGCATGCAATCCAACCGCGGCCTGAAGCCCTTCAACGAACTGCAACCGCCGAAAGTCACCCCCGCCGACCTGGGCAATGCCGAAGAAGCCCTGGAACTGGAACGTGACGTTGGCTTGAACTGATGACCCCGTCGCTCAGCGCTGCCGGCTTTCGCCCCCGGCGCAAACGCCCTTCAATCTGGCTGCTGTTGCCGGTGCTGTTCCTGGTTGGCCTGAGCCTGCTGCCGCTGGTGTATGTCGGGCTCAAGGCCTGGCAGGCCGGCTGGGCACAGGCGGTGCATCTGCTGTGGCGGCCTTATGTGTTCGGGCTGCTGCGCAATACCCTGTCGCTGATGGTCGGCGTGACGGTCGTGTGCGGCGTGGTCGGCCTGTCCCTGGCCTGGCTGCTGGAACGCAGCAACCTGCCGGGGCGACGCCTCTGGGGCGTGATCCTGTGCCTGCCGTTTGCGGTGCCGGCGTTTGTCAGCAGTTTTACCTGGGTGTCGCTGAGCGCCAACTTCGAAGGCCTCGGCGGCGCGATCCTGGTGATGAGCCTGTCCAAGTATCCGCTGGTCTTTCTGCCGGTAGCCGCCACGCTGCGCAATCTGGACCCGGCCCTGGAAGAATCGGCGCGCACCCTGGGGCTGAATCGCTGGGGCGTGTTCCGGCGCATTACCCTGCCGCTGCTGTGGCCGTCGCTGGTCGCGGGAGCGCTGTTGATTGCATTGCACATGCTGGTGGAGTTCGGCGCCCTGTCGATCATCGGCTTGCAGACCTTTACCACCGCGATCTACCAGCAGTTCGAACTGGAATTCAGCAACGCCAACGCCGCGATGCTCTCGGCGGTGCTGCTGGTGATGTGCCTGAGTTTGTTGTGGCTGGAGCTGCGCGTGCGCGGCAAGGGCCGCCATGTGCGGATCGGCCAGGGCGCGGCGCGACAGGCCGAGCAGGTGAAACTGGGTAAATGGGCGCTGCCTGGCCAACTCTATTGCCTGGCGCTGGCGATCATTGGCAGCGGCATTCCCTTGGGTATGCTCGGTTATTGGCTGGCCGTGGGCTCATCGGCGGCGTTTCCGGTCGCCGCCATCAGTGAGGCGCTGTTATCGTCCCTGGCACTTTCCCTGGGTGGCGCGGCGTTGTGCCTGGCGCTGGCGGTGCCGGTAGGCCTGCTGGTGGTGCGCTACAAAGGCCAGCTGGCGATCTGGGCCGAACGCCTGCCGTACCTGCTGCACGCCCTGCCCGGCCTGGTGATTGCATTGACCCTGGTGTATTTCGCACTGCATTACGTGCCGGCGCTGTATCAAACGTCGGCACTGCTGCTGATCGCCTATGCGCTGTTGTTCCTGCCCCTGGCCCAGGCGCCGATTCGCACGGCGCTGAACAAGGCCGCACCACAGCTGGAAGAGGCGGCGCGCACGCTCGGCGCATCGTCGTTCAGTGCGTTTTGCCGGGTGACGCTGCCGATCATTTTCCCGGCATTGGGCGCCGCGTTTGCGCTGGTGTTTCTGGATGCGATGAAGGAATTGACTGCGACCTTGCTGCTTAGTCCGACCGGGCTGAACACCTTGGCCACCGCCGTGTGGGCGCATACCTCGAATGTGGAGTTTGCGGCGGCGGCGCCTTATGCGGCGTTGTTGATTCTGGTGTCGGGGTTGCCGGTGTATCTGCTTACGACGCGGATGTATTTGAGCCGCTGAGATGGCTATCGGGGGCAAGCCCCCTCCCACATTTGGAATGCGTTTCAACCTGTGGGAGGGGGCTTGAACTGGCCTAATGCTCCCGGACACCTCTTAAGGGCGATATGATTCGCCCAATCAGGAGGTTTCATGCAAGAGCGAAAGACCTACACCCGCGAGTTCAAGCAACGTGCTGTAAGCATGGTTCTTGATGATAACTGCTCAGTTCCTGACGTCTGTGCGTCGATGGAGGTTGGCCCCACGGCTCTGCGCCGTTGGATTGAGCAGGTTCGCAAAGAGCGTCAGAAAGGGCAGCCAGTGGCAGGTACTAAGGCAATCAGCGATGAACAGCGAGAGCTTCAACAGCTGCGAGCCAAGGTCAAGCGCCTGGAGACCGAGGCTGAAATCTTAAAAAAGGCTACGGCTCTCTTGATGTCGGATCCCGATCGTTTTTCCTGATCGAGGAGCTGAGAGAGTCGAGTTCGTATCCGACCTGCCTGCTTTGCAGTGCGCTGGGCGTTTCCCGCAGCGCGTTTTATGACTGGCTTAAGCGTCGCTCAGTGCCGAATACCAAGCGTGACGCGCTCAGAGCAAAAGTCGTGCAATTGCATGACCAAAGCCGGGGAAGTGCAGGCGCGCGGATGATCTCTCAGCACTTGAAAGCCCAGCAGATCAAGGTGGGACGGCATCTGGCCGGAAAACTCATGGCGGAGGCAAATCTGGCCAGCAGACAGCGCCGCCGCCATCAGTATCGCTCTAGAGGCGTCGAAGCATTTGTGGCCAAGAATCTGCTCGAGCGTAACTTCGAGCCAACCGCAATCAATCAGGCCTGGTGCGGCGACGTTACCAGCCTGATGGTTGGTAAACGTTGGTATCACTTGGCAGCGGTCATTGATCTGTTCGCCCGCCGAATCGTTGGCTGGGCGTTTTCCCTGATCAACGACGCCAACCTGGTTAGCAAGGCGCTGAGAATGGCGGTGGAGGTTCGAGGCAAACATGCAGGCTTGATGTTTCATTCGGATCAAGGCAGCCAATACACCAGCCAGCTCTTTCAGTCCGAGCTGCTGGAGCATGGGATAACGCAAAGCATGAGCCGCAGGGGGCAGTGCTGGGACAACGCGCCAACAGAGCGTTTCTTTGGGACGCTTAAATCAGAGTGGGTGCCCAATAAGGGCTACACGACAGTTGAAGAAGCCAGGCGGGATATGACCAGCTTCTTCATGCGATACAACCGAATCAGGCTCCACAGCTACAACAACTACCTGTCGCCAATAGCCATGGAGCAAAAAGCGGCATAAACACCGTAATCGGTGTCCGGGATTACTTGACCAGTTCA